>JAZTZP010000076.1:0-5269 GCA_045637525.1 Clostridia bacterium
CATAACTTGCGGCAAATTTGCCGCAAATTTCACTCGCATTTATGCGAATTTCACCCAACCAAATGGTTGGATTTCACTTTTTGCCTGTGGCAAAAAATTTCACTGTAAATTATAGTTTATCGCAGATAAACTATAATTTACATCTCCAATACATTCGTCGGCGGCAGGCACTTGTAATTGGTGCAGATATAATATGTGGTCTTACCGTTTAACAGCGGATATTCCGCACTTTCCGATACAACCGATATATCCGCCATAAAAGGCACTCTCTTTATCACTTCCTTCATGTCGGAAAGTTCTTTAAGAACAACCGTAATATGCGTTAGCGGACTACGGTGCAGCAATAACGAAACCAAAAACATACCATACCCTGCCGGATGTTGTCGTGCCTCTCCTGATAAATATCGTTCCTGCCGTTCAAAAAGCTCCGCATATTTACGCTCCCCGGTAAGCTGATACAGCCGTGTAAAATTATAAGCCATAACAGAATTACCGCTTGGTATCGCTCCGTCATAGGCCTCCTTCGGGTTAATAAACAGCTCAGTGCTGTCCGTGTCACAAAGATAAAAACCACCGTCCTTATCATCCGCAAACCATCTTACACTCTCATCACAAAGCCTTGTCGCCAGTTCAGAATAATTATCATCAAGAGTAGAATTATACAGTTCAATCAAAGCCGCAATATAAAAAGCGTAATCATCAAAAAAGCTCTTTTGCGAACGCTTCCCGTCACGAAAACTTGTATAAAGCCTCAGCCCGTCGCATAAATTTCCCCGTATAAACTCCT
Source organism: Clostridia bacterium (assembly GCA_045637525.1). GTDB lineage: Bacteria > Bacillota > Clostridia > UBA1381 > UBA1381 > JAZTZP01. Next base: position 788 of record JAZTZP010000076.1, read on the forward strand.
CCGCCTTTCTTGCCGCTAAAATATACCTTTCATTTCGTGTAGCCCTGTAAAGTACCGATAACCCGGCAATCATCAAAGAATTCCATGACAGCAGAATTTTATCATCAAGATGAAGGCGGAATCTGTCCTTCCGATAACGGTACAGCTTCTTTATTTCCTCCCGAAAATCTGTCTCTGTATCATTGCTTTTGAGTAAATTCGGAATATTAACACCCTCAAAATTCCCGTTTTTTGTAATGTCAAAAGCCTCAGCAAATTCCATGCCTCGTTCCTTGCCTAAAACATCTGTGATTTCATTCAGCGAAAACGTATAATATTTCCCTTCAACGCCCTCACTGTCAGCATCCTGAGCACTGTAAAATCCCCCGTCACAAGACGTCATTTCATTCAGAACATATTCTGCGGTCTTTTCGGCAGTATCAAGATAAATACGGTTATCTGTCATCTTATAAGCCGCCGCATATGCAATAATCAACAGTGCATTATCATAAAGCATCTTTTCAAAATGCGGCACAAGAAAATGCATATCGGTTGAATATCTCGAAAACCCATACCCGATATGATCAAATATACCGCCCTTTCGCATCTGCATCAGCGTCTTCTCCACCATCTTCAGTATTTCCAAATCGTTATTTTGCTTTGAATACATCATAAGAAACATCAGATTATGCGGAGTCGGAAACTTCGGTGCAGAGCCAAATCCGCCGTATCTGCGATCAAAATTATTCCGAAAGAAATCTGCAGCCTTCCTTGTCAAATCCTCATTATTTCCGCCGTCATAAACATTCTTTTCCGCTCTTAAGTTTAAAATTATTTCCTCCGCCAATTTTAAAAGCTTAGTCTTATCCGAGCTCCAGTGCTTTAAAATTATGTTTAACAACTCACTAAAAGCCGGCATACCGTATCGTGAAACCGGCGGAAAATACGTTCCGGCAAAAAACGGCTTTTTATCCCATGTCATAAAAATACTCATAGGCCAGCCGCCGCTCCCTGTCATCATCTGACAAACAGTCATATACACGCTGTCAATGTCAGGCCGCTCCTCCCGGTCGACCTTTATCGCTATAAAATGTTCGTTTAATATTTTGGCAGTTTTATCGTCCTCAAAGCTTTCATGTGCCATAACATGACACCAATGACAAGTGCTGTACCCAATGCTTAAAAAAACAGGCTTATCCTCCTGCCTCGCCCTTTCAAAAGCCTCCTCACACCAGGGATACCAGTTTACAGGATTTCGGGCATGCTGTAAAAGATACGGGCTCGTTTCGTTTATCAGATAATTACTCATTATTTCCCCCTTTAAAAATCATACATAAAATTCTGTTACGTGCCGTTTACATATCAATATTTTATCACAAAATCCTTCATATATACCACCCACATAAAAAAAGCAAGTCATCCGACCTGCTTTTTTAAAAATTTTCTTTAATTTTCTATAACAACCGTCTGCATTTCTTCATCCCATGCCACATTACATCCGAAAGCCTCAGAAATTGCACGTACAGGAACAAGAGTTCTGCCGTCAACAACCTGAGCCGAAACGTCTAATGTCTTAACTTCTCCGCCAACCGTCATTTTATCGGAGCCTATTGTTAAAGCAATACTAAGATCACCCTTTTGGGCAGTTACGGTCTGTGTTGCCTCGTCCCACACAATATCTGCGCCAAGCGACTCAAATATCGCACGAAGCGGAACGAGAGTCCTGCCCTCAACTATGGTAGGAAGAACATCAAACAAAACCTTCTTTCCGTCAACCATAACCTTAACAACGGCGTGCTTTTTAATTTTAGCGAGATATATCATCTCATTTCTTGCCTCATCCTTAAAATATATAATCGCATACCCCGAATCTAAAATATTCACTATATCCATATCATAGAAATTATACGTTTCATCAGTGAAAACATTTTTAACACAAGTCTCATAAACTCTTTGCTTTTCATAGTCCTCATTAGAATAATCAAGAGTATCGCCATTATTTGTAGAGGTCACAAGATAACCGAGATTATAAAAATAGTTAAAATAGCTTATCTGATAATCTTCAAAATACACCTTTCCGTTAATGTCGGTAAAACCCGATATCCCCTCAAACCCGCCGTTCTCAAGCTTAGAGAACTTAAGACCGTCTTCATAAGTCGTGCCTTTTTCCAAAACGTCCATTTCGTCTTGGGTGAGCGGAGCATCATGCAAAGGAGTCCTGACTATTGTTCCGTTTTCTTCTGATGCCGAATAAAGTGTATATATGGATTCATGACGTTCACTGTCATAATCGGGTACCATAGAGCCTATCAAAGTCTTTGTAATCTCATCCCCGGTAGTGTCTATAAGATAAATGTCGTTATAATAATCAATACCGTCTACCGTATCAGAAATTGTATACCCCACATATTTCCCGGTCGTATCCCCTTCAAGGTAAGCCGGATAATAGCGTGTTGCACGTTTTATTGAATAAACATTTTCTTTAAAAAGCTCCTCTCTTGTAAACGCGCCGTCCGAATAAAGCTTAGTTTCAATAAAAGCATTCTCAGGCCCTTCATACTCATCATCAATATCAATGGTGGTGTAAATAAGCTCAGCCCCCTCCGATGGCTGTCCCGGCTCAGATCCAATCTCCGCAACAATCTCAAAAACGGGATTATCAAAGATATTATCAAAGCTTTCATTATAAGCAAACCCCTCACTAACCCCCATCGTCATCATCAACACAAGAACAACAGAAACAATTTTCTTCATTTTTAAATTCTCCTTTTAAATAATAATCTCCCATCGCAAAAGCAACAAATCAAAACTCACCCGAAAGACATCATACCCCACAAAACCAATCATAAAACACATTACACCGCCAAAAGGATTCCTCTTGAGTGAAAAAACTGATTAAACAGCAATTGCAAAACAATGTGTATGATGTAATTATAACATATATTTTATAAAAAATCAATACTTTAATTTATAATAATCCGTCTTTTTTTGTATACAAATTATTTGCATACTTCACATATTCACCACTTTCCCCTCCGCAGCAAATTTATACTTTATATCCGTAAAATGCCCCGTTTTCACTATCCATAACACATCCTCCGCCTCAGCCGTATCACGCCCTTCAAAAATCACTTTAGCTGACACCATGCCAATCAGCTTCACACAGTCACGTCCGTTTTTGCTTATGCGTGAAATCATTTCACACACCTCATCACTCATTTTTATTTTAAGCTTCAAAACAGCCCCATATGCTATTTTCTTAAGGTCTTCCTCTCCGAGCGGCCTGAAAAATATCTCCACGCATCTTGAACGCACAGCCTCCGGAATTTCCTCCGGCCGTCTTGTCGTTGCGCCAATCAGCCTGAAATCTGCCGGCATACCGTTTTTGAAAACATCATGAACATGACGCGGTATATTCTTATTATTTTTTGAGTAATACGAGCTTGAAAACATAACACATCTGTCTTCAAGCACTTTTAAAAGCCTGTTGAGCTGCACTAAACAAAGCTCTCCTATCTCATCAACAAACAGTACACCTCCATGAGCACGGCTAACCGCTCCCTCTTTTATCTGCGGTGCACCTAAATTACCATACGCCCCCGCTCCCTGATAAATCGGATCATGAACAGAGCCGATCAGCGGATCTGCTATGCTCCTTTCATCATAATGCATGGTTGTTGCGTCTATCTCAATAAACGGTGCATCTGACGCAAACACCGTATGTCCGGAACGCTTCACATACTCCAGTGCAACACGTGCCGCCGCAGTCTTCCCAACCCCCGGTGGCCCGTATATTAAAATATGCTGAGGATTGTCGCCGCCAAGTGCAATCGTAAGTGCCTTTACTCCGTCCTCCTGACCTATTATCTCATCAAGCTTAGACGGTCGCGTCTCCTCCGTTAAAGGCTTTGTAAGGTGATTTCTTCTCATATAATTAAGCCTCTCAAGCTCCGTTTTCGACTCCGCACTTATTCCCGAACGGCTGTCAGTCACACCTGTCAGCTGAGTAAAAAAATACAGACCTACGATTACAGTCATTACAAACTGCGTAAAATTCATTATTGTATCAAACATAAAAAACATTCCTTCCTTTACCGATTTTTCTTCTGCAACTATTATTTGCATATAAGTAAAGTAAATGTATTGAAATATTTTCCGCAAAAAAAATGTAACCGCAATAAAAAGCTGTGGTCACATAACACTCAATATTTATGTATATTCTCCGAATATTTTTTATCTTTCAGGAAAAATCTTTTTTATAGAAATATTCTATCACGGCACGTCTTGTTACTATGCCTATAAAAATCCCATCCTCTGTTGTTACGGGGACAAAATTCTGGTTCATTACATTAGTTATTAAATCTTCTATGTTCGCATTTATTGTCACATGCTTAACCTTGCATTTTTTAGACAGTATTGATTTGATTGATACATTTTCCGTCTCTTTCAGGCTCATGTTATACTTATTCTTTATTGTCCATAAAAGGTCGCCTTCTGTTAATA
>JAZTZP010000077.1:0-17133 GCA_045637525.1 Clostridia bacterium
CGGTAAAATGTGAAATTCACACATTTTGTGTGAGTGAAATTCACGCTTCGCGTGGGTGAAATCTGTCGCATAGCGACAGGTTTTGGTAGAAATCGCAAGCGATTTCAAATTTAAATTTCTTAAGTTGACAGTATTGCTTTAGGCAAGGGAGGCAAGCAAAGCGACACCGAAATCCTACTGCAAACACGCAGATAAACTATAATTTTGTTCATAAAAAATCAACTTGTTCAAAAAACTGTAATAAGTGCTTGACAGAAACTGATTTTAAAAGTATAATATAAATATACATGAATTATTTTTAAAATAATTGCAAAAGATAAGGTTAAATGGAGGTAAGACATGATTTATACTGTTACATTTAATCCGGCGCTTGATTATATAATAAAAGTTCCCGGATATACTGAGGGGATGGTAAACAGAACATCTGAGGAGAAATTTCTTGCCGGTGGGAAAGGTTTGAATGTTTCTGTGGTGCTTGCGAATTTAGGGGTGGTAAATACGGCGCTGGGGTTTACAGCCGGATTTGTTGGGGATATTATAGAAGAAATGACAAATGTTCCGGGGTTGAAATGTGATTTTATACGGCTCGGAAGTGGAGTTTCACGTATTAATGTTAAGATAAAGGCGGAGCATGAAACGGAAATAAACGGCAGGGGGCCTGATATAGGGGATATTGAGCTTAAAGTATTTTATGAAAAGCTCGACAAACTAAAAGACGGTGATATATTGGTTTTAGCAGGCTCTGTACCGGCATCAATGCCGAAAAATGTTTATTGCGATATTATGGAATTTCTCAGTAACAAGCATATAAGAACTGTTGTAGATGCGACGGGAGAATTGCTTGTAAGTACGTTAAAATACAAACCGTTTCTGATAAAGCCGAATCTTGCAGAGCTTGAGGAAATATTTAAAATTAAGCTGTTTGGTGATGAGGCGATTATCGACTGTGCAAAAAGGCTTATCGGGATGGGCGCAGAAAATGTTATTGTGTCTATGGGGAAAGACGGTGCGATAATGGTTACCGAAAACGGTGATGTTTTAAGATGCGCGGCGCCGGAGGGTAAGCGTGTTAATACAACGGGTGCCGGAGATTCTATGGTTGCGGGGTTTATTGCGGGATATATTGAAAAAAATGATTATGAATATGCACTCGGGCTTGGTATATGCGCCGGCAGTGCAAGTACATTTTCGGAAAATCTTGCAACGGGTGATGAAATAAGAAATTTATATGAAAAGTTGAAATAAAGCTTTGGGCGGAGGTATAGATGATGCTTATTATAAAGGGACAGGGTGCTTGCGGAGGCGTTGCATTCGGCAAAATGGAGATTATAAAAAAGGCGTCAAAGCTCATACAAAGACAGCACGTTGATGATGTTGAAAATGAGCTTAAAAGGTTTGAAGATGCGTGTGTTAAGGCTGATGAACAGTTAAAGGCCTTGCATGAAAAGGCGTTTTCTGAGGTGGGCGAAGAAAATGCCATGATTTTTGAAATACATCGCATGATGCTGGAGGATGAGGATTATATTGATTCTGTTAGAAACAATATTACTGAACAGGAAATAAATGCCGAGAGTGCTGTCGGAATTACTGCGGACAGCTTTGCGGATATGTTTTCGTCCATGGAGGACAGTTATATGCAGGCACGTGCGGCGGATGTAAGAGATATTTCGGAGCGTATTTTATCTATTCTTACAAATTCCGGTAGTTCGGGGATTCAGTCGGATCAGCCTGTTATAATCGGGGCGGAGGATCTGGCTCCGTCTGAGACTGTACAGCTTGATAAAACCAAAATTCTTGCGTTTGTAACTGAAAAGGGGAGTACCAATTCCCATACGTCAATTCTTGCACGTACAATGGACATACCGGCTGTTATCGGCGCTGAGGGACTTGTTGAGAATGCAAAAGACGGAGCAGATGTAATAGTAGACGGTTTCACAGGAGACATTTATATAGAGCCCGATATGCAGACCGTTCTGGAAATGCAGGAGAAGAAACAAAAAACGGAGGAAAAGAAGGCGCTTCTTTTAAAGCTCAAAGGCGTAAAGCCAAAAACTGTTGACGGGCATGGAATAATGCTTTATGCCAATATCGGCAGTGTTGATGATATGCCGTCCGTCCATGCGAATGATGCGATGGGGGTAGGGCTTTTCAGAAGTGAGTTTATATATTTGGAGAGCGACTCTTATCCGCAGGAGGATGAGCAGTTTAATATATATAAAAGTGCCGCACAAAAGGCGTTGGGGAAGCGTGTGATAATACGTACTCTTGATATCGGAGCTGACAAACAGGTGGATTATTTCGATATGCCGAAGGAAGAAAATCCGGCAATGGGGGTAAGAGCGATAAGGATTTGTTTAACCCGGCCATCTCTTTTTAAAACACAGCTCAGAGCTATTTACAGAGCTTCGGCGTTTGGTAAGATTTCAATAATGTTTCCGATGATTACATCTGTGGGAGAAGTAAAGAAGATAAAGGAGATTTGCCGGGAGGTGCGTGAGGAGCTTACGGCAGAGGGGATAGAGTTTGATGAGGATGTTGAACTCGGAATAATGATAGAAACACCGGCGGCGGCAATAATCAGCGATAAGCTTGCTCCGGAGGTTGATTTTTTTTCGATAGGAACGAATGACCTTACTCAATATACTTTAGCGGTTGACCGTCAGAATCAGGCGGCAAATGCTTTTTGCGATGTGTATCATCCGGCGGTGCTGAGGTTAATTAAAATGGTTACGGATAATTCGCACAAAAATGGTATATGGACCGGAATATGCGGAGAACTCGCAGGAGATGAAAATCTCACGGAGCTGTTTTTAGCAATGGGAGTAGATGAACTGTCAGTTTCTCCCGGGCTTATACTTCCCATTAAGCAGAAGATAATTGAAACGGACGTATCGAAGATAAAAAAGAAGGCTTTGGAGCGAATTGAATAGTAAATTATAGTTTATCTGTCTTTTGATAGGCTTTGATGATTTTTGCACGCACGGGAACACATAGTGATTTGTTTTGAAAAAACACTCCACAGTATGCATCAAAAGCATACTGTGGAGTGTTAGTTTACTACGATGTTTTTTGCTTATAAACCTAAAGAATTTTTTAATTCTTCGCTTGAAATAAATTCTGAACAATCCGGATTTTCTTCTATTTCTTTCAGCATCTGCAAGTCAAGGTCATCCGGTTCAACGCTTTCAATGGAATCCCAATGTTTATTGGAAAAGTGGTTTATAATTGTATTCCAAAGAATTTGTGCGTCGTCTTCGCTCATTACTGTTACAGCTCCTAATATTCGTTCTTTAACGTGTGACATTTCTATTACCTCCTATAAACCTGACCTCTGTTTTCTATTTTCTCTATCATTATAATATGACCATTCCTATCAAAAATAATGCGATAGTCACCAACTCTTAAGCGATATTTACTCGTTCCCTGAAGTCTTTTTACATCTCCAAGCGGAAGGGTTTCAATTGCAGAGAGTATTCTTTGCTGGATTCTTTTTTCTTGCTTTTCTAAAAATTTTAATGCCTGTTTACTGTAATATATTTCCAATTGTTACCACATCCTTTTATAGAATGTAAAATATCTTTTAAGAATATTATATAATATTTTTTGATTTTTGTCAAGAACTGTTTTTATTATTTTTTTAATCGATTTAAAGGGATTTTATCAGTTTTACCAATTAAAACTTGAAATATTTAGATTTTTTTTAAGTGGTCTTAAATTAGAAAGATTATCTAAATACATAATTTTAATTGTATCATGTTCAGAATTATGAGAATAATTAATTTCACTATAACTTGTCATTTTTTCTGCTTTTATACCAACCAGTTTATTATCGTTATATATTGCAATTGCTATAGTAGCACCATAAAAACGTTCTTCTGGGCGAATACAAATGTTAGTTGTTGTTTTGTCATCTGTTATTAATGTGGTATCATTTTTGTATTTACAGTTATAGATGATTTTGGCTGTAGAGAGTGAGGAGTTGTTTTTGCCAATGAGTATATTTCTCCATTCAGAAGCTGAATCAGAATAATATATAGTCGAAAGTGAGGGCGGGAAAGCACTTTCGCCTATGTGTGTAACAGTATTTGGAATAACAAGTTCTTTTAATTTAGTATAACCACTAACAGAGATACCAAAAGCGTAATCTGCAATAGACACAACTTCATTAGGAATGGTATATGTTATATCAGATTTCCCTATAGCATATCTTATAAATTTTGTTTTATCTTTTGTCAATATATTTAAAAAATTATATTCAAATTTTTTGTGTAAACATCTGTGTTGCAAAAAAAGTTCTGCATTTAGATGTTTGTTAAATGCAGAACTTTTTAAATATTTTTTATTTCATCATTTTCCTGAGCATAATCACGGATAAAAGTGAAATCACAGCCCAGGAGGCGTACATTGGTGTGTAGCCGAAGCTTTCTATTAGAAATCCGTATGCGAGGGAGCTTATGCCGGCTCCGAAATATGTTGCGAAATCCATTATTCCGCTTACGGATGCGATGTTTCCGGTTTTTGAAAACTGTATAGGGAAGATGGAGAGTATCGATGTATTTATAATCGAAACTGCTGTATATATCAGGCTTAAGCAAGCTACGGCGGCGACGGGCGGAACTGTTTCAAAGCAAAGCGGTATTGAAAGAATTATGCATGCCGCAAAGGCAAATACTGAAACCTTATGCTCTTTTTCGCCACAGAATTTATAGCATAGCGGATATATCATTCTTCCTGCAAAACCGAGTATCGGAATGAAAAGTACAAAGCCGGCAGATGCGGCGAGGTCTATGTTATACCGGTCAACAATGAATACTGTCATCCAAAGGCTTATATTATCCTTCATCATTCCGTGGAGCATTGCCGGGACTATTACTGTTCTTATATCATTATTTTTGAATAGGCTTATCATAGACATATGCTCAGATGCTGTTTTTGCGGGACAGTTCACTTTCTTTGCAACGGGAATAATTAATGCTCCGAAAAGAAGTGTGAGTGCACCGGGGATGATGAATGCAAATGCCACACCGAATGTATTTATTATAACGGTGTTTAAAAGTATGCCGACAATGTTTCCGGTTGCAACCGATGTAACCATATACGATGTTTTTCTTTTTGCGGTTGCAGTATCATACATACTTGAAATAAGCCTGAGAATTGAACTCCAGAGCATTGACTGTGCATATGCATTTACGCCCCAAAGAAGAAGTATTCCTATAAACGGCGGAAAGTTTCCTATAAATATGTTTGCAATTCCGGCAAGGACAAGCCCTGTTGAGAGCATAAGCCATGGCGGCTGTTTGTCGCTTATGTAACCGTTTAAAAGCCTGCCGACTGAATACACAATTGAAAAAATACTTCCGAGCATACCCACCTGGGCAGTGTCGAGAATAAACGATTCAATCAGTCCCGGTGATGCCATTGAAAGATTTAGTCTTGCCACATAAATTCCTGTGTATGCAATGTAGCATACGATGAATACCAATGTTTTAAATTTGTTTGTCATTTACTTTGTCTCCTTATATCTTACTGTGTTTATTAAATCATGCGCTATTTTCGAACGCTCTGATGCTTCGGCGTAATTTTTTGCGGATAATGCAACTGTTATAGCGTCTATGACGCTTAAATGTGCTACCCTTGAGGATATAGCTTCCATCGGATATTCTATTTCGTCAGAAAAAATTTCTATTGCATAATCACATATCTTTGTTATGTTGCTGTCGGGATTGCTTGTGATACAAACGGTTTTTGCACCGCTCTCCTTTGCCAAGTTAAGCGCATCAGTTGTTGCTATGGTTCTTCCGCTGTGTGATATGCCTATTGCGACATCGCCTTTTTTTATGTTCATGGTGGAAATTTTCATTGACGGCGGGTCTGTAAAACAAAGAGCGGTACAGCCTTCAAGCGTCAGTCTGTATTGAAAATCCTGCGCTATGCCGGAAGAAGTTCCTATTGCATAGATGTATATTGTATTTGAGCTGTCGAGCAGGTCAACCACATTTTGTAAGGTGTCACGATTAATTTTTTCAGCTGTATCGTGCAGAGTCTTTACATTTGCCGAAAAGATTTTATCTAAAATATCTCCGGCGTTATCATCGGGCGAGATGTATGGTACATAATTAAGCTGTTTGTTTTTTGAAAGCTCCATGGCAAGGGATATTTTAAGCTCGCGAAAGCCCTCAAAGCCTAACGACTTACAGCATCGGACTATTGCTGATTTTGCAACACCGGAATTTTCTGAAAACTCTGATGTGGACATAAGAATAACCTCATTCCGGTTTTTTAAAACATAATCTGCAACCTTTTTTTCCACTGATGTAAGCGACTGATATTTATTCTTTATCGTAAGCAGACATGATCTGTTATACACATTGTTTTCCCCCTTGAAATATTTTAAAATATATGAGTAGCTTATAATAGAATAACGTTCTAAAAAACGATGATTTTTTAGAACGTTATTATAATAACATATAATTTATGATTTGTCAATACCTATTTTTGATTTTTAGTTATTATCACTGTTATAGGCGGATTGTTAGGTCTGTTATGAAAATCACAGGTGAGTACTGTGAAGCTTTTATGATCGAGATGTTTTAAGTATTTCATAACCATATCCTTTTCCTCACAGCCTGAATTTTTACCATAATAAACCGTAACAGAAATAAATCCGTTATCTGTAAGAAGGTCAAGCGATTTTTCGATTGCTGATATGGTTGTGTTATGTTTTGTCTGAAGGGTATGGTCTCCGCCGGGGAGGTAGCCGAGATTGAAAATAACAGCACTTACCGGCTTATTTATATATTTGTCTATTTTTGAATGGCAATCCCTGATGAGTTCGGCGTTTTGAAAATTATTTTCATATAACTTTCGCTTTGTTTCATTCAAAGCACATTCCTGAATATCAAAGGCAAATACTGTACCGGAGTTTGATACTGCTCTGCATAGTTTGAGTGTGTCAAAACCGTTTCCGGCGGTTGCATCTATGACTGTGTCGCCCGGGTTTATACGAGTGTTTATAAAATATTCTGTTATGTTTTGCGGCTGAAGCATAGTAAAACTCCTTGTATTAATGATTGATAGGCAATTGTAAAATTCAAAAAATTTCACAATTGCAGTTCGAAATGGAAAATTATTGAAAATTTATATTAAATAAACATAAATTAATGAAAATCTTTGATTTTCTTCCCGGATTTTCAATTGTAATCGTATTTTATATCACCTGCTGACCGTTTATTTCAAGAGTGAAGGCGATTCCGAGCTTTTGGGCTGCTTTCCGGCACAGAATCATACGTTCAAGGAAAATTTCAAAGTAGTCCATTATTGAGCAGTATTTTGTGTCTATATCAAGTGTGAGCTTTAAGGTTTTTTTATCTTCGCTTATTCCTATTTCTGAAGAGCGTACGGAGTAATTCACTCTGTCGTGAATGTCGAATGTGGTTGCATCTGTGTTTCTTACACGGCTTCGGCGTACGTCGGTTTTGTCGCCTAATATGAGGGCGGCGGCTATTGGATTTACCGCAACTCCCGTGCCTTCATCGTGGTTGCCGATTGCTGTTACTATAACTGCTGTTTCTTCCGGCGGCATTCCTAAGCTATCGAGGATACGAAAGGCTATTATTGCGCCGCTCTGAGAATGTTCTATCCTGTTTACAAGGTTTCCTACGTCGTGTAGGTATGCCGCTATTTTAGCAAGCTCGATTTCACGCTCGCTGTAATCTAAGGTGCGGAGAATATACTGAGCTGTGGATGCGACACGTGTAACGTGCGCAAAGCTATGTTCCGTGAAACCTAAGGCTATAAGCGATTTGTCTGCTTCTTCTATATATGTTCTTATGGCGGTGTTATTCTTTATATCGTCAAATGTAATCATTGTAAAAAAATCCTTTCATTATAATTTAAAAGACACCTCCGGGGTTTTTGGAAGTGTCTTGAATTTTTTATTCGCTGAAATACAAAACAGCATCCGAGCCGAGTTTTTCGGAATATTTTGTAAGCTTTTCTATTATGCGTTCACGCTGTTCGCCTTTTGCAGGTACAGGGTGATAGTCGTTTCTGTTTGTAACGGATGATGCGGAGAACGGAATTATTTCGACTGCATCATCATCAAGGACTTCGCCGTTTTCGTCTATTGTAAATGACTGACGGAAAAGTGCGGTGTCTTTATCAGACATATTCTTATTTCCGCCGAAACAGAAGTTTCCGAGACTGTATAATATATAAGAACCGTTATACTTTTCTATTCCCTGTAAAACGTGAGGATGATGTCCTATTACGAGGTTTGCGCCTAAATCTACGGCTTTGTGTGCAAGCTCTTTTTGTGTGGAGTTAGGAGCGGTGGCTTTTTCCTTGCCCCAATGGAAAGATACGATTATTATATCCGGATTTTTAGATTTTATGTCTTCCATGGCCGGCTCAAGTAAATCCATTCCTTCGTCTGTAAGGGCATATATTCCGACTAAGCCCACATTTACGCCGTTACATTCACGAATTTCGGTTTTTGTTCCGATAAAGCATGAAATTCCGGCATCCTCTAAAACAGAAATTGTGTCTTCGTGACTTACTTCGCCGTAATCCTTGCTGTGGTTATTTGCAAGGTTTGCCGCTTCAACGCTTGAAGATGTAAGAATATCTACATATTCGGGTTTTCCGCGGAAAGCGTATTGCTTGTTCTGGCGCTTGCCGTTTTCGGATAACGTTCCTTCAAAGTTTACTATTGTCAGGTCATCGTTTTCAAAATATTCCTTTGCACCGCTTAAGAAGTATGAGTAATCATTTTTCTGATTTTCAACTTCCCACACAAAGCTGTTTTTGCCTGTTGCGTTAGAATCTGTTGCAAAGGTACAGTCGCCGACTGCTGATATTGTTAAAACTTTTTTCTCGGGCGGAGCAGGAGTTTCCTCTACTACGTGCATCTCTACTGCCGGGGTGGCAATCTGAGAGTTTTCGCCTCTTAGTCTATCTAATTGTTCACAGCCGCAAAGCGAAGCTCCGACAGATACTGTGCACAATAATAAAATAAATTTTTTCATTATGTAAGCTCCTTGTATTTTAAGATTGCAATTTAATTTACATATATATTTTATGATATACTACTTATATTATATATTATAAAAAAATTTTTGTCAATGCGTGAAAAGGTAATGTAAAGAATATTTAAAAAATAATATGAGGTAAGATAGTTAACGGGGGCAAAATACTTTAATAACTACATAAAAATTTCGTAAATATGAATTTTTGTAATAATTAATTGACGTTTTTTAACAATTTGCATAGAGAAATGTTTAAGGGGTGTTTCTTAATTATTAAATTTGGTGTATTTGAATAATGTAATATAAAAAACTTTAATTTTGGCAAAATATGACAGTAAAATATCTGTTTAGACAAAAACAGATGTAAAATATATACATAAAAAGGGTTAAAAATGGGAATAATTTATTATGAATATTTCAAAAATATTACAAAAAAGTGAAAAAAGTTGATAAATAAGACTTGACAAAATGGAAAAAGTGGTGTATAATACTTTTGTAACATAATTGAAACAAAGAAGTTTCAGAAATTATTAATCAGCATGGGCTGATTGGAATGGAGATTTTTAAATGTCGAATTTTAAGCACACAATAATGGCTGTATCCGCAGTCGCAATTATTGGTTCATTATTTATAAGCCAGTTGGGAGAGTTTGTTAGTCGCCCGGTGGATGCGGAGCTTCTCAGTCATGGAGCAAGAGAAAGCATTCAGGTTAATGTAAAGAATGAAGATGGAGCAGAGGATGAAACAACAGAAATAACAGAAGAGACTTTTGCAGATGTAACCGAGACAATGTCTGAGGAAGAATTAAATGAGCTTATAGAAAAGAAAAGCGAGAGACAAACAAATTATATAAAGTTAACATCAGGTACTCTTACAGTTCGTGACAATCCTTCGGATGAGGCTGTGGTTGTAGATAATCTTGAGTGTAAGAGCGAGGTTAAGGTTTTATCCGCTTCGGAAGGCTGGACTACAATTGAGTATGATGGCGGAAAAGTGGGATATGTACAATCTGAAAGGGTAACGGAATCAAAAGAAGAAGCGGAGTTTGCTTCAAAGTATTATGATAATTATGTAATAGGTACTGTAACGACTCAGAATGGCGGAGCGGTACGTATACGTAAAGGTCCGTCTACTTCTACCGAGATTTTAGGTCAGATGGAAAACGGAGCAGAGGTTTTGCTTTTATGGAATGATAAGGACTTTGTTAAAGTACTTTACGGTGATGAATATAAAGAAGGTTATATAGTAGCGTCAGCGCTTCAGTTAAATGACAAATGGGTTGCAAAGTCACACGTTGAACAGGTTCGTGCTGAGGTTCAGAGAAAGAAGGAAGCCGAAGCTGCAAGAAAGAAAGCTGAAGAAGATGCTAAAAAGAGAGCTCAGGAGGCTGCAAAGCAAAAGAGTGTACAGGCGGCTAAGAAGGCATCTGCACCAAAGGCAGTAAGCGATGCACCGGCAAGCTCAAAAGGACAGGCAATCGTTAACGAGGCTAAGAAATATCTCGGAATAAAATATGTATACGGCGGTTCTACACCTAAGGGATTTGACTGTTCGGGTCTTGTGAAGTATGTATGTGCCAAAAACGGAATAAGCTTAAGCCGTACATCAGCTGCTCAGTCGAAGCAGGGTGTTAGTGTGAGCAAGAATAATCTTCAACCGGGCGACCTGTTGTTCTTTGCGAAAAACGGACGTGTACATCATGTAGGAATATATGTCGGAAACGGTCAGATGATACACGCACCGCATACGGGTTCATATGTAAAATATGATTCTATCAATACCGCATACAGACAAAAAGAATTTTATTGTGCAAAGCGGGTATATTAATTTACAAAAATAACACAACCTTACAAAAACAAAGCCTTACGCATTTATGTCGCAAGGCTTTGTTTTTTTGCTGTCAGAGATAAAAGTCGTGGTTACCTATTGTTTTATAAAACACTCTGTTTTTTTCAATCCATGTACCGGATATAAGCTTCGGGGCAAAGAAATAGAGACATTCTCCTATACTGCTCGCTTTGCTTTTAAAAGCTATTTTTGCGGCACATATGGATTCCGTACCCGGTGAATTGTATATTGCTCCGTTTAATGTAGGCTCGAACTGGATACCATGCTTTTTGTCAAATATAACACCGTATATGGTGTTGGGGAAAAGCGGACTTTTTACACGGTTTAATACCACGTCGCCTACTGCTATCTTTCCTTCAAGGCTTTCGCCCCGGCTTTCGGCATGGATAATACGTGACAGCCAGAAGAGTTCATCATGAGTATAGCTATGGTCTTTTTCGCTGTCGGAAAGGGTAATTCCGTCAGCGGTTATTTCAACATTTTTATAAGTATCGTCCCATTCTACATCAGCATTTAAGAGGTTGCTGAGTATGCGTACGGGAACCATTATACGGTCATTTTTCAGCTGAAGAGTTTTGCCGGTGTCCTGTTTTATACCGTTTACGAATATTTTATCAGAATTTGCCGACATTTTTATTTCCATGTTATCATGATAAATATGAGCGTAAGCTGTTTCTTTGTTCCAGTCAACATCTGCATCGAAGGCTTCACTTACCGCACGTATGGGTGCAAAGACTGTTCCGTTATCTATATACGGAGCGGTATCGGTAAGCAGATAGTCTTCGTTTATGCGTATATCGACCGGGGTGACTGCCGCTTTTGCGGCAACGGGGGCAATAAGAAACAAAAATATTGCACTCAGTAATTTAAACATATCGTTCACACCTTTCGATTTTTATGCCTTTCCCTGATATATTATACCATGTTTTTTTTGTGATATCAATACAAAAAAAATGGGTTTTAAGGGATTTAATATCTGTAAAATGCCTAAATTATCAGGTGAGTGGTTGAAAATTTGACAAAAGTTCAAATTTATAGTATAATGTAAAGTAGGTTAATATGGGAAATCTTTAATTTTCATGATTTCACAATAAAGTGAGGGCTGATTATGATAAAAAAATTAATAGCAATTATTATAGGTATGATGGCGATATGCTCTGTTGTTAATGCGTATGCGGCTGAGGCATGGCGTGATGCTTTTGTATCACGTATAATAAATTCATGGCTTACTGATTCATCTTATACGGATGTTGTTCTTACCGACCTCGATGAAAACGGAATTCCTGAGGCTTTTCTTGTAAAGCCGGGTACGATGGGCGAGATTGGCATAGGGCTTACAATGCAGAACAATACTATTGTTCAGATAAGTGTTCCTCATAATATATCGGGTGATTGTCTGAAAGATATAACGGTTTATACCGATGAGGAGAATTTTATACACGTCGGCAAGGAAGTGGGAAGGTATGCAAATGTTATAAGCTACTTTGAGCTCGAGTTTGACGGAAATGCACTCTTGGCAAACAAGACATCGAAAAATAAGTATTCATCAATGCGCTCCATAGCTTATAAAGATACATATGCAACAGGTTTTTTTGCAGACGGTTATCCTAACCGTTCAAAGCTTCAGGCGTTTATATACGAATACCAGAATTTGTCACAGCTCACTGCCGCGCAGTCGAGTGCCGAAATCCTTGTAAACGGCGTGAATGTATCGGTTTCGGGATATACTGTGAATAACAACAATTATTATAAAATACGCGATATTGCCATGATACTTCGTACAACATCCAAAAAGTTTAATGTGGAGTGGGATTCTGAAAAGAATGCCGTTAATATACTCCCGGGTGTGAAATACACAATAGTTGGCGGAGAGCTGGCTGATGCAGATGAAAATGAGGCGCTCATTATCGTTTTAAATAATGGTGCGATATTAAAAGACGGACAGCCTGTGGATGTTTCGGCATATAACATAAACGGAAACAATTATTTTAAAATACGTGATATAGGTGAGCTGGTAGGCTTTACGGTAGGCTGGGATGATGCAAGCTCAACGATTACAATTGAGGCATAATCGTGATTTACGGAGGATATAATGGAACTTCTTATATTTAACGGTATATTTGATGATTCGGGAATTAAAGCAATGTATAATAACGATACTGTATCGGCGCTTAAGCATATCATACGATACGGCGAGACAGAGGCGGTAACTGATAATGCGGCATCTGAATATGTTGCGGCAAAGCTTGCGGATGATGATAACATACTTTCATATGTGCTTCGTTCGGGAACTGAGCCGGGTGAGGATCTTAAAAATGCTGCACTTTGCGATCTGGAAAAAATTTATTCATGGCTCTGGAATAAGAGCTTCAGCTATCAGCCATCTAAAAAGAACATCGGTTTTTTTGAGGGGTACAGAAAATCTGTTGCAGAAATTGCAAATGCGGATTCTTTTGAAGTGTTGTTTGAACTGCTTTGCAGACATTATCGTGAGCTGGGCAGCGGAGTGCTGTCTAAATATGTAGCGTTTAAATACAGTGATAACGAGCTTACCGGTGTTTTATGCGATAGCGATGTTACTTTTGAGTCTTTGATAGGTCTTGAGCATCAGAAGAAAATTCTTATGGATAATTCAAAGGCCTTTGTGAACGGAAATGTCGCAAATAATGTGCTGTTGTTCGGTGACAGGGGTACGGGAAAATCCTCATGCGTAAAGGCTGTATTGAATATGCTTGCACCGGACGGTCTGAGAATGATAGAGGTGCCAAAGAGCATGATATCAAAAATTCCGGAGCTTACAAGCAGATTGGTTGCTTCTCCGCATAAATATATATTATTCTTAGATGACCTGAGCTTTGAAAAGCATGACTCGGATTACAGAGCTTTGAAAATCGCTATGGAGGGTCAGCTTCAGGCACATCCGGATAATGTGATTATGTATGCTACATCAAACAGACGTCATCTTATAAAAGAAAGCTGGGCTGACAGAGAAGGCGGAGATGTACATAGAAACGATAATATGCAGGAAACGCTGTCACTTTCGGAGCGTTTTGGAATAAGCCTTGTATTTTCTGCACCAAATCAGCAGGAATACTTAAGTATTGTTAAAGGAATTTTAGAACAAAACGGAATCGAATGCACGCCGGAGCTTGAAAGAAGGGCTTTGATATGGCAAATGAACTACGGCGGCAGAAATCCGCGTCTTGCAAGACAGTTTGCATCATCGGTTATTGCGGAAAATCAAAACTAAAGAGGTGAAAAATAACGGAGAAAAATTCTCCTTTATATAAATTATCAAGGCAATTGTAAAATACAATTACCTGATGAATTATCGGGTGATATAAAATCATTCGTTTTATCGGACAAAAAATATTTTAAAAAGTTGCATGCGAGTGGAAGGAAACATGTTATATGTCAGGAAGGCAGTATCTATGGACATATTTCATCAAAACAAAGATTAAGAGCTGTCGGGTATCATAAAGAGCCCGAAAGATTATAAGGATTGGAGTGTGATGAAGTATCATATTAACTACTGATTCGTAAAGAACAAGTTTGATACGTATTACAATGGATAAAATGAAAATATTACAAAAGAGAAGATTTTTTGTTCCGGTAATTGTTGTTATCTTAATGATTGCATGGTATTGCGGCAGTGTGTCTGTTGCTGTTGATCAGCCACAGGTGTTATTAAATGCTTTGACAGATTCCAAAAGCCGGATTGTTGATATGAGAGGAATTGCACCTGTTACGGTAAATGACAGAACTCTTGTGCCACTGAGGGCAATATTTGAGCAGGCCGGGTTTAAGGTTGATTGGGATAATAATACAAAAACTGCATATGTTACATTAGAGGCGGATTCTGAATCGGAATTGCCTGTTGAAGTATATTGCGACAGATTGCTCAGTTATTTAAACAGATTGGGCACAACTGTAAAGAACGAGGCGGTTTGTGTTGCAATTACGCTCAATTCATCTGAGCTCAGAGTCAATTATGAATATATAGACGCTGACGGCGAAAAGATTTGTATGGGCAGTACAAATTCTATTGATGTGTGTGCTACTATGATAACTGACGGCTATATAATGTTGCCGCTTCGCGGGATGATGGAGAGCTTTGGACTTCAGGTTGGCTGGATTCAGGAAAGTATGACAGCAACGGTATCTATACCGGAGATTTTAAAAGAGCCTGAAAATCTTGCAATATCTCATGTGTTTGATATACCAAAGGACCCTGTTCCGACAGAAACTCCCGTTACGGATATAACCGAGCCGGAGGGTATTCAAAAGCCTGAAGAAAATAATGATGCTGAGGTTGAGCTTGGTGAGTATCTTGGGGAATTTAAGATTACACATTATTGCTTATGTTACAGATGTAACGGAAGCTATGGAAATAAGACGGCATTCGCCGGAGAGGTTCGTCCGGGGATAACGATAGCGGTAGATCCATCTGTTATTAAAAAGCTTTCATATGTTTATATTGACGGATACGGCGTAAGGCATGCCGAAGATACCGGGGGTGCTATTAAAGGAAACAAGATTGACGTTGCTGTTGCCGATCACGCAACTGCGATGTCTATGGGCGTGGTATATCGTGATGTGTGGTATGTAAAGTCTGAATAATATCCGGCTTAGCAAGTAATAATTGTAATATGACGGGCAATTGCGGGGTTGATACTGCAATTGCCTGTGTACTATACGCATATAAAAAAGTAAGTATTCGGAGGTGCTGAGATGTTTATAGATAAGGCGAAAATTTTTATAAAGGCAGGAAACGGCGGAAATGGCTCTATTTCGTTCAGACGCGAAAAATATGTTGCAGCTGGCGGACCTGACGGCGGTGACGGCGGAAAGGGCGGCAATGTTGTATTTTATGCTGACGAAGGGCTTACAACGCTTATGGATTTTAAATATAAAAGAAAATATGCGGCTGAAAACGGAGGAGACGGTTCGGGAAAGCGCCGTAAAGGAAAAAACGGCGAGGATATTATTATAAAAGTCCCGTGCGGTACGCTTGTTCGTGATTTTGAGTCGAACAGGCTTATCGCTGATATGTCGGAGCCCGGAAAGAAAGCCATACTTGCAAGAGGCGGAAACGGCGGTTGGGGAAATGACCATTTTTCAACGCCTACACGTCAGACGCCTAACTTTGCCAAAAACGGAAGAAAGGGCGATGAGCGTGAGGTTATTCTTGAGCTGAAATTGCTTGCTGACGTTGGGTTGGTTGGTTTTCCGAATGTGGGAAAATCAACAATATTATCGGTTACTACAAAGGCAGACCCTAAGATTGCGAATTATCATTTTACAACGCTTGAGCCTAATTTAGGCGTAGTGGATTTAGGAAATCATATGAGCTTTGTGCTTGCTGATATTCCCGGAATTATCGAGGGAGCGAGCGAGGGACGGGGATTAGGTCATGAATTTTTACGGCATATTGAAAGAACTCGTCTTTTAGTTCATGTTGTTGATGTGTCGGGGATAGAAGGCCGAAATCCGGCTGAGGATTTTGATATAATAAATGAGGAGCTTTCGCAGTATGACATGGAGCTTGAAGAACGGCCTCAGATAATTGCGGCGAACAAGACCGATATTATTCAGGATGAAGATGCATTTACTGCGTTTAAAGAGGAAATGGAAGAACGTGGGTTTAAGGTGTTTGAGATTTCTGCGGCTTCGGGTAAGGGCGTAAATGAGCTTATGAAATATGTTTACGGTGAGCTTTCAAAGCTTCCGCCTGTGAAAGTGTTTGAGCCTGAGCTCAATCTTGATGAGGAGATTTATGATATATATGCCGATGAGGGATATGAGATTACAAATGACAACGGCGTTTATGTTATAACCGGTTCGTGGATTGAGGCGGTTGGAGGAAGTGTAAACTTCTCAGACCGTGAGTCGCTGCAGTATTTCCAGCGTGCACTCACCAGGAAAGGTGTTATTGATGCACTTGTGGATGCCGGTATTCAGGAAAATGATCTGGTAAGAATAGGGGATTTAGAGTTTGAATTTGTCTGGTAAATTATAGTTTAGCGACTTAAATAAGTCGCTAAACGCGATATAAATTCCTAACGGAATTTTCGATATGTGCTAACGCACGCGATATGCCTGTCGGCGCGATATGTTTGCTTCGCAAACGTTATGGAAGAAAAATTGCTATGCATTTTTTCAATATTTAATCAAACAAAAGCAGAGCTTTTGTACCTTAACGTTCGCCTTTGGCGAACATATCGCGTTGACTTCAGTCAACATATCGCTTGCCGGCAGG
>JAZTZP010000078.1:0-94578 GCA_045637525.1 Clostridia bacterium
ACGCACGCGATATGCCTGTCGGCGCGATATGTTTGCTTCGCAAACGTTATGGAAGAAAAAATGCAAAGCATTTTTTCAATATTTAATCAAACAAAAGCAAAGCTTTTGTACCTTAACGTTCGCCTTTGGCGAACATATCGCGTTGACTTCAGTCAACATATCGTTTGCCGGCAGGCAAATATCGCGTCAGCCACAGGCTGACATATCGCTATTATAGTTTTGTTAACGTAAAGACATAGAAAAATCAATATCCCTCCACCGCAAGCGGTCCCCCTCCCTTTAGGCAACGGAGGCTTATGTAAACCGATTGCTAATTGCTTTTTATAGTTATTGAAAATTTAAATTCATGCAGATAAACTATAAAAATTAATTCATTCAAAAACCGTGAGTGTTTTTGGACAGATAATTGACAAATTTCGGATGTTATGATATAATTGGTTTTGAAAGGACTGTTTTTATGAAAAAGAAAATTTTGTTTGTTTGCCATGGAAATATTTGCAGAAGTCCGATGGCGGAGTTTATAATGAAGGATTTAGTTAAGAGGCGTGGGGCGGAGTTTCGGTTTGAAATAGCTTCTGCGGCTACGAGTACGGAGGAAATCGGAAATTCTGTTTATCCGCCGGCAAAGCGTGTGCTGGCATCACACGGGATAACGTGCGAGGGGAAGACGGCACGTCAGATAACGAAGGCGGATTATGGGTATTATGATTATATAGTTGCTATGGATAGCTTTAATCTGAGAAATTTAAGACGGGTAATCGGGGATGATGTTGACAACAAAATATCTCTTCTGATGGAACATACAAGCCGTCCCGGTGATGTGGCTGACCCATGGTATACGGGTGATTTTAATACGACATGGGATGATGTTTATGAAGGCTGTGCGGGGCTTTTGGAAAAACTTATTTAAGCTTTGTCTTTGACAATATGCGAAGGTGAAGGGTTTGAATGCAGAAAAGGAGAGTTGTGTTATGGAGAAAGTATATGATGTGTATATAGCGGCCTGTGACAAGGACGGCGGTATATATCATTATAAAATGCAGGGTGGGAAAATGGAGTTTTCGGACAAGACACCTGTTGACAGACCGATGTACCTTGCAATAGGGGATAATAAGCTGTATGCGGTGCTTCGTGAGCCGTTTGAGGGGAAAACCGAGAGCGGACTCATTGTTTATGATATTGATAAAGACGGAAAGCTTATAAATGCCGGAGAAATCAGCTCAACAAAGGGAGTAGTGGCATGTCATCTTAC
Organism: Clostridia bacterium; assembly: GCA_045637525.1. Classification (GTDB taxonomy): domain Bacteria; phylum Bacillota; class Clostridia; order UBA1381; family UBA1381; genus JAZTZP01. Next base: position 1,253 of record JAZTZP010000078.1, read on the forward strand.
GGTGGCAGATGATGTGTATGCGGTAAATTATCTTTCGGGAAGTGTTGTGAAAATGCCGGATACGGTTGATGTGCGTAATGGTTGCGGTCCGAATAAGGCTCGTCAGGAAATGTCGCATACTCATTATGTGAATATTTCGCCTGACGGCAGGTATGTGTTGGCGACAGATCTCGGAAATGATGATGTTATGGTATATACAAAGGATCTGGAGGTTGTTTCGGTGGCTAAGGTTCCTGCCGGGCATGGTGCGAGACATCTGGCGTATTCGGAGGATGGTAAGACTGTATTTTGTGTGAATGAGCTGATGTCAACGGTTACTGTGTTTGAATATAGCGACGGAAGACTTAATGCAATTGAGACTGTGAGCGCATTGCCTGAGGATTTTTGTGGCGAGAATACAGCGGCGGCTATTCGTGTTAAGGGGGATTATGTATATGTTTCAAACAGGGGGCATGATTCTGTTTCGTGCTTAAAGTTTGAAAACGGAAGTTTAAAGCTTGTAAATAATGTGAAATGCGGTGGGGTTGGACCGCGTGATTTTGACTTTGTGGGGGATAATTATATTGTTGTAACCAATCAATACACAAATAATATAACTGTATTTTATGTTGATAAAGAGAGTGTTACAAAAACGGACAGTGAGTTTTCTGCCGAATGCCCGATATGTGTGGTTTGTAAATAAAATATCAGGTAATTGCAAAATGCAATTGCAAGTGTCTGAGTGCCTTATCCGGTAATTTGATTATACAAAAAAATGAGGACATCGTCCTCATTTTTTGATTTATAGCTGTTATTTTGTCGCAGTTGTTTGGATTTTTTTAGCGGATTTGTCCGTTGCCGTATATTATATATTTATAGGATGTAAGCTCGCAAAGTCCCATAGGTCCTCTTGCATGGAGCTTCTGGGTGCTTATTCCGATTTCAGCGCCCAGTCCGTATTCAAAACCATCTGTAAATCTTGTTGAAGCATTGACATATACTGCCGCTGCATCAACGTCGTTTAAAAACCTTTGTGCGGTCGTGTAGTTTTCTGTTATTATGGCTTCTGAATGACCGGTGTTGTATTTATTTATATGCTCTATTGCAGCCTCCACACCGTCTACTGTTTTTACCGAGATTATATAATCGTTATACTCGGTATACCAGTCTTCTTCGGTTGCCGGGATCACTGTTGAATCGGCTTTCAGGCAATTTTCATCGCCCCGTATTTCGACGTTGTTTTCTTTTAATGCCTCAATTGCAAGAGGTAAGAATTTATCGGCGATTTTACTGTCTACAAGCAGAGTTTCGGCTGCGTTGCAAACTGACGGTCGGCTTACCTTGGCATTTATGAGTATTTTTAATGCTTTATCAAAATCACAGTCACGGTCTGCATAAATATGACAGTTTCCTGCCGCTGTTTCGATAACGGGAACGGTTGCATTTTCAACGACTGCCTTTATCAGTCCGGCGCCACCTCGAGGTATCAGTAAATCAACGTATTCTTTCAGCTTCATAAGCTTTGTTGAAGTTTCTCTTGAGGTATCTTCTATGATGTTAAGACTTCCCTCCGGAATTCCGGCACCGTATGCGGCCGATTGCATAATATCCATAATCGCAAGGTTTGAGTTTATTGCTTCTTTTCCGCCACGCAGTATAACTGCGTTTGAGGTTTTTAAGCACAGAGCTGCGGCATCGGCAGTAACGTTTGGGCGCGCTTCGTATATTATCGCAATAACGCCCACAGGCACACGCTTTTTGCCGATAAGCAGTCCGTTTGGACGCTTTTTCATATCCATAACTTCGCCGATCGGGTCGTTAAGTGATGCGACCTGCATAACACCTTCCGCCATTCCTGCAATTCTTTCCGGTGTAAGGCGAAGGCGGTCGGTCATAGCTTTTGACATACCGGCTTTTTCGGCGTTTTCTATATCCTTTGCATTGGCATTTAAGATAATTTCCGTATTTTTTATAAGTGCGTCGGCGATAGCTTTTAAGGCGTTGTTTTTAACCTCGGTGCTTATTGAATTAAGCTTTCGTGAGGCGGATTTTGCAAGCGCACCTTTTATCTGAAGCTCGCTCATATCAATCATTCCTTTCGTCATAATGGTTTTTTGATACAAACAGTGTTCCTACCGGGTTTCCTTCTAAAATATCATAAATCCTGTCTATTTTTTCGCCGTTTGCTATAATCATATTAATACCGGCGCTTGTTGCGATTTGTGCGGCGTCGAGCTTTGTTATCATTCCGCCTGTTCCGAAGCTGCTTCCGGCACCGCCTGCAAGATGGCGGATTGAATTGATATCGTATACCCTGTCTATAAGCTTTGCATCACGGTTTTTATGCGGGTCGCTGTCATAAAGACCTTCAATATCAGAAAAGAGTATGAGCAGGTCTGCATCAACTAAATCTGCGACTACGGCACTTAAAGTGTCGTTATCACCGATTTCTATTTCATCAACTGAAACTGTGTCGTTTTCGTTGACTATTGGTATTATACCCATTTCGAGAAGCGTATTCATTGTATTTTGCGTATTACGCTTGCGGCGGGGGATTGCGATGTCGTCTTTTGTGAGAAGAATTTGCGCCACAGTATTATTATAGTCTGAGAACAGTTTATCGTAAAGATACATAAGCTCACATTGACCGACTGCCGCAACTGCTTGCTTTGTTCTGATGTCGTCGGGCTTTTTTGAAAGTCCGAGCTTGCCCATTGCGATGCCGATTGCACCGGAGGATACAAGAATGATTTCTTTGCCACGGTTTCTTAAATCGGATAAGGTGCGTGCCAGTGTATCCATAAGCTTAAGATTCATTTTGCCTGTGTTGTATGTAAGGGTTGATGTACCTATTTTTATCACTATACGGTGAGCTGATTTTATATCCTGTTCTAAAGTGTTCAATTTATTCATCCTTTCGGTTTTAAAGTATACTAAAAAAGCGCTCCGGGCGCTGATTTAGTTTATGATGCCAACATAACAAGTGTCATTGTTGTGATAAGGAATAAAACAGCAAGTGTAGCTGTTATCTTGTTCATAAAAGCCTGCTTAGTGCTGCCGCTGTTTTTGCTGAAGAAAGAATCGCCTGTATCAGGAGATGAACCGGCAATACCCTTCATGCCCGGGTCTTTACCTTCTTGCACGAGCACTATGAAAACTAATAACGCTGAAACTACAAGCTGTAATATTGTAAATAAAGTAGACATATTAAAAACCTCCTAAAGAATGATTTTCGCACATTAATGTACATATAACATTTCTATTATACCACAAATTTCAAATATTGCAAGAGGATTTTGAAAAAAAATATAAAAAAATCAAAAAATATTTTAAAATTCACAAAAAAACAACGAATATTATTTAATTACTTGACATAAAAAGCAGGATATGTTAAAATAATATCAGCATAAATCATTATGGAGGAAGTTTATGTATAACGAAGAAGAGAAAAAAGAACGTGTAATACTTGCGGGAGTTCATACGGGAGCTCGTGATGTGCTTTCTGATACTACGGATGAATCCATAGACGAGCTTGAAGAGCTTGTAAAAACTGCCGGCGGAGAAGTTGTTTGTACTGTAATTCAGAATAAAGCAGACCTTGAGGCGGCAACGTATATGGGGATAGGAAAGCTTGAGGAGTTAAAAGAGGCTTCGCAGATGCTGGAAGCCGATACTGTGGTGTTTGATGATGAGCTTAGCCCTATGCAGCTCAGGAATATATCGGATTTTTTAGGCGTGAAGGTGATAGACCGGTCTATGCTTATTCTTGACATATTTGCAATGCGTGCAAAAAGCGGTGAGGGTAAGCTTCAGGTTGAGCTTGCACAACTTAAATACCGATTGCCGAGACTGCGGGGGATGGGTACCGAAATGAGCCGTACGGGCGGCGGAATAGGAACAAGGGGCCCCGGTGAAACAAGACTTGAAACTGACAGGCGACATATTCACAGACGTATTACGTCGCTTGAGGCAGAGCTTAAGGAAATGAAAAAGCACCGGGAATTAATACGCGCCAGAAGAAAAAAGGACGGAGTTATAACGGCGGCTTTGGTTGGATATACAAACGCCGGAAAATCAACACTTTTAAACGCACTTACAGATGCCGGAGTTTTTGCTGAGGATAAGCTGTTTGCTACTCTTGACCCTACGTCGAGGGCGATAGAGCTTGAGGACAGGCGAATGATACTGCTTGTTGATACGGTAGGCTTTATCAGAAAATTGCCGCACCATCTTATAGAAGCTTTTAAGTCAACTCTTGAAGAAGCGGTTGTTGCGGACATATTACTTCACGTTATAGACGCTTCTGCACCGAATTACAGGCATAATATTGAGGTTGTGGAGAGTGTTCTTTCGGATATTGGTGCTGTTGGGAAGCCGGTTATTGCTGTATTTAATAAGTGTGATGTTTCAGGCTCGGAGCCGGAATGCAGATACGAAAATTCCGTTTGTATATCGGCAAAGAAAAAAGAGAACATGGACGGACTCTTAAAAGCTATTGCAGATACTGCACCGGGCAAAAAGCAGAAGATAAGGGTAATTATTCCTTACAGTGAGGGTGGAATTGTAAACAGTATTCATGAAAATCAGAAGGTAATTTCGGAGGAATATGTTGCTGAGGGAACTTTGATTGAATTGTTGTGTGATGAAGCGATGTATGAAAAGTTGAGAGAATACAGGCAGGATTAAAAAATGAAGCAGCCTGAGTTTCTTTCATATTATGAGCTTTGCCGTATGCTTTGCGGCTGAATGGAGATTAAGATGTCGAAAAAACTGAAGTTTCAAACAATACAAAAAGCATCGGATACTTTGATTGTGGAAAAAAAGTCGAAGTTTATCGGTAATGCGTTTCCTGTTGATAATGAGGAAGAGGCGATACGGCTTTTAAACGCTGTGAAAAGCAGATATCCGGATGCAACGCATCATGTGTATGCGTATATAATAGACGAAAATAATATATTCCGTTATTCCGATGACGGTGAGCCGTCGGGAACGGCGGGGATGCCTGTTTTAGACACGATAAGAAAGGCGGGAGTTGTAGACGCTTTAGTTGTCGTAACAAGATATTTCGGCGGAACACTTCTCGGTACGGGCGGGCTTGTGCATGCGTATGGGGCTTCGGCGAAGCTTGCACTTGCGGAGGCCGGGATTGTAACGAGATGCATGTGTAATATTGTTTCTGTTTGCGTGGATTATACCTTAGTCGGTAAAATGCAGCATATGATAGCGTCGGATAATCTTATAACCGAAGAGGTCGTATACGGTGAGAATGTCATGTTTCCGGTTTGCTGTATGCCGGAGGATACGGAGCGGTTTATTAAGGATGTGACTGAGCTTACAAACGCCAAGGCTGTTTGTGAGGTTGTCGGAAGTAAGTATATAGATATACCGTAAATTGGGCATTTTATGAAAAAGAGAGGGTTGTTTTTGTCAATTGTATAAAAATTTAAAAAAACTATTGACGAAAACGACAGATTATGTTACAATATAGTTAGTATATACATAACGAAAGGAACATGGAAAAATGAATATATCAATGAAAAAAATATGTGTAGGTCTTTTAGCGGGACTTACGGCTGTTAGCATGAGCATAACAGGTTTTGCGGCAGAGTTTACAGATATGCCGACGGAGCCGGTTTTAAAGACGGCACTCGAAAATGCTGTTGAAAACGGTATTTTAAGCGGATACGATACAGGCGAGATTAAGCCTGACGGAAAGATTACAAGAGCTGAAATGAGCACGATAATTACACGTGCTTTCGGTGTAACCGCAACAGCGGATATTTCTGCATTTAAAGACGTATCTCCCGATGCATGGTATTATGAATACTTAAGCAAGGGCGTTGCTATGGGAGCGTTTAGCGGTGACGGACAAAACTTAAACCCGGAAAATAACATTACTTTCCAGGAAACATTTACCGTAATTTCAAGAATATTCGATTTACAGGAAATGGATGAAGCTTCTATTGACCACCTTACGGATAAGGATATGATAGACGACTGGGCGAAAGAATTTGTTGTGAAAGTATTCACAGGCGGATATTGGGGCGCAGATATTACGGAGCTTCGGCCGAATGATCATATCACCAGAGGCGAGTTTGCAGTTCTGATGGACAGGCTTGTTCAGGTTTATATTACAGAACCGGGCGAATACAGTGAGCTTGAGGATGTTAATGTTTTAATAAGAACGGGCGATGTTAAATTTAATGAGGTTATCAATACTAAGAAAATAATAGTAGGTGACGGAGCGGATGGCGATGTTATATTTAATAAATCAGATCTCAACGCAATTGTGGGCAGAGGCGGAAGTATAGTTCCTGCGGAAACTGTCGTTACATCACTGAGACTGATAGTACCGGGAGCTACGGCTAATATAGGTAAGTCCATAGAAAGAGAGAAGGGCAAGACCTATTACGGAATTAAAGGAACAATATTTAATTTAGGTGTAGTATCATTCTAAGATGCTTAAAAGCTGTCGCAAAAAGGTTTTCCTGCGACAGCTTTTAAAAATTTTCAAAAAAAATTATGAACTTTGCAACCTTTTTGAGTCCTTAAAAGTATTATTATTGTTGGGGGGTGAGATGATTGGACGACAAGCAGCAAATTATAGAAAAATATTTTGATATGGTTTATCACCTTGCAATGGCACAGGTAAAGAATAAAACTAATGCTGATGATATTGTTCAGGATGTTTTCTTAAAATACATACAAAGTGCAAAGCGTTTTGAAAGTGACGAACATATTAAAGCATGGCTGATTCGAGTTACAATCAATTGCTCTCACAGTCTTTTTACAACGTCATGGTATAAAAAGACTGTACCCCTTGAAGATGAGCTTGTTTTTGAAATGGAAGAGAAAAGCGATGTATATTATGCAGTTTTGGAATTACCGGAAAAGTACAGAACAGTCATACACTTGTTTTACTACGAGGATATGAGTATTGCAGAAATATCAGAGGCACTCAGGATAAAAGAAACTACAATAAAATCCCAGCTTTCAAGAGGCAGGGAAATGCTCAGGGAAAAACTGAAGGGAGGTCCAAAAGGTGTTTGGGAAGATTTATAAAGAAGCGGTTAATGAATGTACGCCGAATTATGATCTGAAAAAGGCACTCATGTTTAAGGCAGCAAAGGCAAAAAGAACGATGCCGATTTATAAGTATTCGTTGTCGGCGGCGGCTGTTATCATTTTGGTGGTGTCAGCCGGATTTGCAGGTGATTATTTCGATATGCTGAGTAATAAAAGCATAGAACAGGAAGTTATTACAAATGCCGGGTTAAGCGGAGAAGAAAATGAGCAAGGCAGTATTTTGGAGACGGAAGAAGCCGGATTTGCCGGTATGGTATCGGAGCAGGAGAACTCGGTGGGTGATTTAACGGAGACGCCAGCTGTTGCCGATACGGCGGCGGACGGGCGTGCTTTGGTGAATTCTCCGGAGAAGGAAAGCAAAAAGGAACAAAAAACATCGGCAGATTTAAAGACTGTCACTGCGGACAAAACCGAAACGGCAAAGGCGACTGAGGGAGCCCGTCCGGAAGAAACGGCAGAGCCTGTGGAGCTGATACAAGAAAATGAGGTCAATATAAAATCGGAAGATATTTCGGAAGACATTACTGAAGAAACTGAGTCGGCAGAACAAGAGCCGGAATTTAAAACGGCTGTTCAATCGGAGATGGCGGCTGTTGAAGATGCGGCTGTCGGCAGTGGAGAAGAAAACTACGGGGTGAGCACGGCATCGGAAACACGGGCTTTATATATGAAAGCTGCGGAGGAGAGTTCCGGCGGTTCGGGCGGTGGCTCGGCTATGAAGATTGAAGATTACGATGTATGGAATGCGGCAAGGTATGCACAGTATCTTGGAATAAATATCCCTGAAAAGGTTGCAGGCGCAGTTTCGGATATTACTGAAAAAGAGGTTGTAATAAACGGAGCCGGGATACCTTCTGATGATACATGGATATTTAATTGCGGTGGGGTAGTGATAGAAACTACAAAGGAAACTGAAAAGGCTGACCGCAGTGGCGAGGTTATTGAAATAAATTCGGTGAAGGTATATAAAGATGGTGATCGATACGAATTTATTTATATGGGTGTGTATTTTAAGGTAACGGGCGGCGAAAATTCAGAAGCTGTAATAAAACAAATTCTGAGCTGAAAAAACGGTAAAATGTGTTAAATCTGTTTTAATGACCGATTATATAATGTTTTCGGGTATTTAAAACATAATGAGAGGCGAATGATATGAAAAGATTTGAAAGAAGAGAAGAAAAATGGGTGTTTCCTTTTGTGGAATATTCTTGCGAAATGGGAGATAAGAAGCTTCCGCTGATAATCCAGCTTCATGGTGCTGGTGAGAGAGGTATGGGAAAAGATGACCTTAAGGCTGTTGATGTGCATGGATTTTCAAAGGTTATAAAAGACATGGATTATGAGTGTATATTTATTATGCCGCAATGTCCGACTGATACCTTTTGGGCAGCAAGGGTAGAATCTGTTATAAAATTCATTGAACAACTGAAGGAAGAATATAATATTGATGAAGACAGGGTGTATCTGACAGGACTCAGCATGGGCGGATTCGGTACATGGTTTACGGCTATGGCAAGACCTGATCTGTTTGCGGCGATAGCTCCGGTTTGCGGCGGGGGAATGCCGTGGAATGCGGGCGTTCTGAAAATGCCGGTATGGGCGTTTCACGGCGCGGAGGATAATGTTGTGAGCCCGGTTATGTCTGATCAGATGGTTGAAAAGCTGACAGAGGTCGGAGCGGATGTTACATATTCGAGGATTGACGGAGTAGGTCATAATGTATGGGAGAATGCATACAACGAAGAGCTTATAAAATGGCTTATGAGTAAAAAGAGATAAAAGCAAAAGGCCTGCAAGGTATGATTGATGGTACCTTGCAGGTCTTTTTTTAGTGATTTGTGACAGGAGATAATTAAATGCCTTTGGTTATTTTATGATAACAATTTCTTTTACAGTGTCTTTATAGAATGTTACGAAAACTCTGTTGTTATCTGATTCATCGTATGGTAAAATGTCTTTGTTTTCTGCTTTTGTGATTTTATTCTTTGACGAGGTTGTATCTATGCTGTATATTTTACAGTCTTCAGGAATCTGAATGTTGTGAACATCGCCGCTATTTACTGTTACGTTCATTGAAGAATCGAATTTCTTTTCTACTCTTCCGTATACGATGTCGAAGTCCTTTGCCGGAGCAGATGCTGCTTCTGTTGCTTTGGTGTTTATATCGAACAGAACTCTTACGCTGATGATTTCACCGGCAGAGTTTGTTTTATACTGGATTATATCACCTTCCTGAAGCTTTTCATCTGTGTTTTTAACGAGAACGTTCATGTTTTCGGCAAGCAACTTCTTTTCTGTATTATCTGTAAGAAGTGTTACCTGATGAGTTGTTTCGTCATCTGAATTTACCGCTGTTGCGATTGATTTTACGATTGCGGCTGAGCTGTCGGCTGAAGGCATAAGGATTGCCTTTGTTACGACTATTACTTCGGCTGCATAGTCTTCGCTTAAATCGTATACTTTTGCATCGTATTTTTGCTCGTTTTCAAACATTTTAATGTCGCTTAATTTGTATTCGGCTTCTCTTGACATATCGAATATGATTGTATTTTCTGAAAGTTTGATGTTGCCGAGTCTTGATAATGATGCGTTAAATTCAGCATCTGTAAGCGCATAGTTTAATGTGAACTTGTTTTCGTTTGTTTCGCCTGTGGCGGTCCGGTCATCTGCTGTGTTTATTTCAGATATTTTTCCGTCTGCATTCACGTTGTAGGTTATAAGCTGTTCTGTGTCTTTGAGAGTATCTGCGACACTCTTTGAAGCGATGGAAGAACCGTTAAAACGTATTTTCTCGTTTGCTGTAAGAACCTTTTCTTCACCTTCTGTTGTGAGAATTTTAAAGTTCGCTGTGTCTGTATCTGTTGAATTGTATGATCTTATAAGATAAGCATATTTTGTTGATGCTAACTGAACAGAATCTGTACCTGCGATTTTACCGTCGATATCAAGGTAGAAAGTAAATTCATCGCCGGCTTTTAAGGTTTCTTTGAAGTTTGGCGCTTGCTTGTAAAGTGTTTCGCCTATGAATACACCTTCTGAGTTTGTGCCTGTGATTCTTCCGGCTACGGTCTGACTTGATACAGATACATCATAGAGTGTTTTATCCGTGCTTTCTGCAACTGAAAGAACGTCATTCTTCTTTATATCGCCAAGCTCTATTTCGTCAAGACCTTTTGTAATTCTGTAAGTTACTTTGTCGTCGAGTGTTATCGGTGTATTTCCGTATTTATCTGTTATTTTGCCTGATGAGCTTACAGCTGATACGAAAATGTTTCTGTATTCGGTAACAAATACCTTGTCGTATGCACCGTTTTTATCTGTGTCAAGAAGGGTAACGTTTCCTGAACTTTTCGAGATGTCGAGAAGTGCATCGTCAAAATCAATTCTCTTTCCGTTATATATCATAACAGCATCTGAAGCGATTTGGGCTGTGCTTGTCTTTGATGAGTTTGCATCCTTGTAATATTCAACGGTTTTGGTTGAATTTTTTTCCGAAACCTTTTCAAATAAATCAGCCGGAATTGACACTGCTGAGTTCTTGCCGTTTGTTGGTGTTGCAAGGATTACTGTGTGTGTTTCGTCTTCGACATAGTAGTCTACGTTGTAGCCTAAAAGATTGTTCATGTTGTAGGCTGTATCGTAGGTTGTATCACCGATTTTAATCTGACCTTGCTTAAGTGTGGAATCGCCGGAGAGGGAAGCGCTTGATATAGCTGTTATCTGCCCCTGACCGAAGGTTACTTTCAGCTTGTCTTTCAGTAGTGTTTTGTCTACAACTTCAAATGTCGGATTTGAACCGAAATCTGTTTGCTCCATGAGCTTTACTGTGAGGGCATTGTTTGCCATATAAGCAACATTACCTCTTGAAATCGGCTCATATGCTGAACCTGTTACGTTTTTATTAAGTCCGTTGGCTGTACCTGTCTGAATAAATCCGTTGGGGTAGCCGCCGCTCTGGACTGCTTTTGGCTCATAGCCTAAAATTCTTACGAATATTGTCATGGCCTCTGCGTAAGTGATTTTATCGTTTGGACGGAAATTTCCGGTGTCGTCACCGATTACTATACCGTTTGATGAGGCGAGGTTGATATATCCGTTTGCCCAGTGCTCTGTTGATACGTCCGGGAATTTTGATTGCCCCTTCATTGATTCAGCCGCATCTTCAAGACCAAGTGCGTGGATTGCGATTTTTGCTACTTCAGAACGGATTATCGTGTCGTCGGGTCTGAAAGCACCGGTGTCGTCGCCTATCATTATTTTTAATGCTGAAAGCACTTGTGCGGGTTGTTCGTACTTTGTGCCGGCAACATCTGACGGAACTGCCGCAAATGCCGGCATGGTTCCTGCAAGTGCTGATAAAGCAAGTATACCGCTTAATATTTTTCTTTTTGAGTTGTTCATATAAAACCTCCTTAAATAAACAATATGAATAAATACTTTAATTCATATACCTTTAAGTTACATTGGATAACATAATTTTAATTATGTCAACCACGATTACTATAATACATCATTTTTTATGAAAAATCAATACAAAAATTTTTCCAATTCTGATATGCGTATATTATAATAAAATAAGTAGAAATGCTGTAAAAAAAGAAAAAAATATTATTTTTTCTGAAAAGTAACAAAAGTTTAATGAAAAATTCATAAAAAAATGTTGCACAATTGCGAGAAATATGTTATTATATAATAGAGGTATAAAATAAGTGTTTTTCAGACTGTATGCATCCCGAGGCAGATATTGCCGGTTAAGGGAGTGCTCCGGAAATATATAATTAATCACAGGAAGGATGATTTTAATGAAAAAAGTTTTAAGTGCTGCATTGGCAACTGCATTGGCTGTCGGCTCGTTTACGGCAGGATTTGCAGAGAAGGTGGATTTTTCTGACTTGGACGACCCTACTGCTGCTTGGGCGGTGGAGTATATCGAGGAGATGGCTGAGTTAGGATTTATATCCGGTTATGAGGACGGTACATATCAGCCGCATAAAGAGGTTACCCGTCATGAGGTTTTTGCTTTGATGGCAAGAGTTTTGGGAAGCAGAAACGAAGCAAATGAGATGATTATAGAAAAGGCTATGGAGAAATATGAGTCTAAGCTCAAGCTTTACAGCATTACATGGGGATTGGAGGATATTTCGTTCCTGCTCCAGAAGGGTGTAATAACCGAAACAGATTTGAAGACATATCTTTCGGGTGACTTAAAGAGCCAGGCTATGCCGAGAGGCGAAATTGCCGTTATTCTTACAAAGGCTATGGGCGGAGAAGAAGAGGCTAAGGGCGCAAGCTATGTTCTTTCATATAATGATGTGAGAGAGATTAATACAAGTCTTCGTCCTTATGTCGGATATGTATCTGAGAAAAATCTTATGCAGGGTATGGAGACAGGTGCTTTTTCACCGTCATCGAGCGTTTTAAGAAGCCAGATTGCCGCTATTCTTTCAAGAGTGCATTCTCAGCGTGAGTTAAGCTTTGCGGCGGGAAAGACTTCTCTGGTTGATGAAGATGGAAAATCTGTATGCTATATAAACGGAGACGGCGAAGAGGTATGGGCTGCTTATGATGAAAATGTTCTCGTAACACATGAGGGTGAGCTTATTAAGATTGAAGAAATTCAAAAGGGACTTGCCGGTGTTTATACTTACAGCGGAGATAAAATTGTAGGTATTGATATTTTCCTTAAGGGTGCTGATGAAACATTCAATGCAAGATATATTTCAAGAGCTACTTCAAATGGCGTTACAAGAGTTACTTTCAAACGCTTTGACGGAACAGCTTCAGAGACTATTGAATGTGCACAAGACCTTTCGGTAGAATATGAAGGAAGTCCGGCTACTCTTGTGAACTTCAAAGACGGCGATTATGTTACAATAGTTATAGATGACGGCGTTATTGCTGAGATTTCCGGAAAGCCGGGTAATGAGACTATTGCCGGAGCAACAATTAAGTCTATAACAATTGAGCCGGAGGTTGTAATTACAATAAGTCATGCAAACAGAGATTATGACGGAAATGAATATACGGTAAGCGAAGAGGCAAGTATTATAAAGAATACTGAAGTTGCAAGTTTGTCTGATGTGTATGTTGGCGATACTGTAACTTTAGGACTCACATACGGTGTAGTTACTTCTGTATCAGCTATATCTTCTGCATCAAATGTTGAGGGTACTATTAAGGAAATTCGTATATCAGCTTCGCCTTCAATGGTAGTAACGGTTAAGGGTCAGGACAATGAATACAGCATACCGAATGATGTTGAGATTGATGTGAACGGAGAAGCTGCTACTGTATATGACTTAAGAGTCGGAGACAGCATTACAATGACTCTTGAAAGTAAAGCTATAAAGAAAATCAGAACTGTTACAGCACAATCAACAAGCGGAAGTATTGTGGGTGTGGTCAGCAATGTGAATGCTTCGTATGGCTTTATAAAGGTTGCTTATACAAATCAGTCCGGATATACCGTGGAAGAGTATGTATATTGCAAGGATGCAACTACTAATATTATGACATCTTCGGGACAGAATAAGAAGCTTAAGGACATCAAGGTAGGAAATGCCGTAACAGCTCACGGAACAATTTCAAACGGTGCGTTTACTGCAAAGGTTATAGTAGTAACTGAATAATCCGGTTTATTTCATATCCGTGGAGGCTTTTTCTCCACGGATATTTGTGATATTTCATAAGGAAAGGAAAGGATTATGAAACGATTTGAAAAATATGCAAAATGGGTTACTGCGTTTGTATTTTGCACAGCTGTGATTGCAGTGTATAAAACATTTGACAGCTTAAAAGACATAACCGAATACTTTTCTTTGGTTTTAAAAGCGTTGAGTCCGTTTTTTTTAGGATTTGCTGTTGCATATGTAATTAATATGCCGGCGGTAAGAATTGAACGGTATGTTGCGAAGATTAAAAACAAATGGGTTTTTAAACATTCTTTTGGTATAAGCATGTTTATTGTATATATAATTGCGGTGCTTCTTATTGTTATAATAATACGTGCGGTTATGCCGGCGGTTTATCGGAATGTACTTGATTTATATATAAATATACCAAGTTATCTGGCTGAAGCGGAGAACTTTTTAAAGAACACCGAGTTGTTTGAAAAGATAGGAATTCATAATACGTTTAGTTTATCCGGACAGATAAACGGATTTTTTGAAGAGTTTGATATAACAAAGGTTAACGAATATGCACAGGGTGTATTTGATGTGACATCGAATGTTATTGACGTATTTATAGCTGTTATAATATCTGTATATATGCTTATTGAAAAAAAGAAGATTTTACATCTTATCCTGAGGCTTGCAAGGCTGTTTGTAAGGGGAAAGAGGTATGATTATGCAGTTAATTTAGCATCGGATATAAACAGAGTTTTTACCAACTACATATACAGCCGTCTTATGTGCAGTATGATAATGGCGGTAGTATGTTCTGTTACACTGACTGTTCTTGATGTCAAATATGCTATAATTCTTGGAGTGTGCATTGGCGCAGGCGATATGATACCTTATTTCGGTTCTATTGTTACAAGCATAATTGCGACAGTGGTTACATTCTTTACAGGTGGAATATGGCCGTTTATATGGACCGGGCTTTCACTTTTTATACTTCAACAGATTGATGGAAATATTCTTTCTCCGAAGATTATGGGTGATACTTTAGATATAAGCCCTTTACTCGTAATATTTGCGGTAGTTGTAGGCGGTGCTTTGTTCGGGTTTGCCGGTATGTTGTTTTCGGTGCCGGTTGTTACTGTTGCTAAACGACTGATAAGTGAGTTTGTAATCAATAAAGAAAAAGCTCTGAAAGTTGAGGAAGGTAGAAATGTCGAATAAAATTGCAATTGCGGGAGGAGGAGCTTCCGGCATAATTGCGGCGGTTATCGCTGCAAGAAACGGAGCAGAGGCTGTTATTATAGAAAAAAACGACCGGATGGCAAGAAAAATACTTTCTACGGGAAACGGAAGATGTAATTTTACAAATATCAATGCAGGTATAGAGAATTATCACGGGAAAAATACGGCTTTTATGAAAAATGCCATCAATAAATTCTGGGTGGCGGAAAGTCTCAGCTTTTTTGAGGAAATCGGCATTTTGGCGAGGACAGAAGAAAACGGGCGGGTGTATCCTTATTCATGTCAGGCATCGGCCGTATGCGATATGCTTCGGTTTGAAACGGAGCGGCTCGGTATAAAAACCGTTACCGGGTGTAATATAAAAGATATTGAGAAAAACGGTAAAAGGTTTGTTGTATATTCCGATAAGGGTGAAGTGGGCGAATTCAACAAGGTTATATTGGCTATGGGCGGAAAGGCTGCACCGGAGCTTGGTACGGACGGTGACGGATACGCTCTGGCACAGAAATTCGGGCATACGATTATTAAGCCTGTGCCTAGTCTTGTACAGCTTCGTACAGCTGTTAAAGGGCTTAAAGGTATAAAAGTTCAGGCTGAAATTTCCTGTCGGGATAAAAAATCATACGGCGAGATACTTTTTACGGATTATGGTCTTTCGGGACCGCCGGTGTTCTGGATTTCAACGTATGCTCATAATGAAAAATTTGTCAGTATTGACTTTTTGCCTGAGTATTCCGAACAAAAGACAGAGGAAATGCTACGGGCGAGAAGTAAGCGAGGGTTAACGCTTGAATATATGCTTGTCGGAATAGTGAACCGTCTTGTTGGGGTTGATATATTAAAATATGCCGGTGTTGGGCCGTTTTCGAGGAAAGAAAATGAGCTGGAGCCGGAAGAATTCAAAAAGATTGCCCATGCGCTTAAAAACAGACGGTTTGAAATAGAAGGTACGATGTCGTGGAAAAATGCGCAGGTTACGGCAGGCGGTATAAACACTGATGAAGTTAATTCAAAAACTATGGAATCACGACTTTTAAAAGGCTTGTATTTTGCCGGTGAGATACTTGATATTGACGGTGAATGCGGCGGATATAATCTGCAATGGGCATGGTCGAGCGGATATTTAGCGGGGCTTAGTGCATCAAGGGGTTAAGGTTTATTTTAGTGGCTCTGAGAATCTGAGCCGGAAAGGAATGATAAAAAATATGGAAGAGAAGGATATACTTGATAAATACAAATCAACGATACCAAAGCAGGTGTGGAAATATATTACTTCACAGATTCTGTTTATGGTTGTTTTGATATTTTTGGGTTCTTATATGATTTTTGCTCTTGAGGGGGTGTGGCAGAAGGTAGCCTGCACAGTGTTGGTATTTATATATGCAGTATCAATGTATGCGTGCACATATGAGTTTGCGGCTCATGATATAAAAAGCTATTCGAGGCTTAAGGCGTATATCTGGAAAGGATTTGTATTCGGTCTGATACCGTCGGCGGTTATCGGATTGCTGTGGGCTTGTTATGCGGCTGTCTGGAGTGGAGGCGGTCCCGAAACTCCGGCTGAGTTTGTGATTCAGGTTGCTTTTGTGCTTCTGACATTGCCGTATCATGCATTTTTAATTCCGTATCAGGGATATGTGATGATATACGGAATTGTAATAGCGCTGATGTTGCCGGTTATAATGTCGGGAGTCGGATATATAGCCGGAATGAAGAATTTTGATATAACATCTCATTTTGGCAGATTTATGTATGAAAAAAATAAAAAGAAACGCAATTAAAATATGTGCCGTAAACGGCGGAAAGGCGGATTGTTATGTATTGTAAAAACTGCGGTGTGGAATTTGAAAATGATAAGAATGAGTGCCCTGAATGCGGTACGGTAAATGTTTTTTCAGAAGAAAATGATATGAATTTTGACACGAATGTATCACGCAGAGATAAGCTTGATGAGATAAAGGTAAGACGTGAGGTTAAACGCAAAAAGGAACAGAAAAAGCGTGTGATAGGAGTTGTTATTCTTATTGCTGCAATTATTTCATCAGCGGGCGGTGTGCTTGCATGGCTCAGTGCGAGCTTTTCGGATAATGTAGTAGTAGAAGAGCATATGCAGACTGCGGTTCCTGTGGATTCGGCTACCGAGGAGCCGACACAGACACCTGATATATTACCGAGCGAAGAGCCTACTCCTTTACCGACGGTAACGGCAGATCCGGACGCTACTGCAGCACCGGTTGTTGACGGAGTGACTCCGACACCGAGCATGGCACCGGTTGGTACGGCAACTGTTGCTCCGGTAACTACGGCAAAGCCGGTAAGCACTAAAAAGCCGGCAACAACTTCAAAACCTGCTGCTGCATCAAAACCTGCTGTGGCATCAAAGCCTGCTGCAACTTCAAAACCGCAGACTTCATCACCTGTAACGATGGGAGATGCTATTAATAATAAGTATGTTGAACTTAGCGAGGCGTATGCGACAGAAAATTCGCCTGTTGATAAGATGTCATTTAAAATGGGCAATGAAACATACTATGCAAATGTGAATAAGGGTACGACAACCGGGCAGATAAACGGAAGATATAAGTATATAACAGCTCATGCGACATCTGAGACATTTAACGGAAAACCGGTATATGAAATCACGTCGATGAGCGACGATAAGCCGGCGGCTTCGACGGGAACTGTTTCATATCAGGGTGAGTATGTTCTGGCAAATTCATCATCTGAGTATGTGACGGATGCGCAGTTAGGAGGACTTTCAAAGAGTGAGCTTTCTATTGCACGTAATGAAATTTACGCACGTCACGGAAGAAAGTTTAATAGCAGCAGTTTGCAGAAGTATTTTGAAGCCAAGAGCTGGTATAAAGTGAACAACAGCTATAACTATTCTGATGACAGTGCAAATCTTACAAAGGTTGAAAAGGCTAATATACAAAAGATTTTAAAGGCTGAAGCCGCAAGATAAAAGGAGAAAAAGTCTAAATGTTTGTTAACGGAAAAACCAAGGTTTTTGCCGTAATCGGAAAACCGGTTTCTCACAGCCTTTCGCCGGCGATGCATAATTTTATTGCAGGTGAGATGGGGCATGATATAGTTTATACGGCACTTCATGTAGAGCCGGAAAATGTTTGCCGGGCAATAGACGGGATTCGTGTTCTCGGAATTTCAGGCGTTAATGCAACTTCACCTCATAAATATTCGGCATTTGATATGGTGGATATTGTGGATGAGGATGCGAAAAAGTATGGCTCTGTTAATACAATAGTAAATCGTGAGGGCGTGCTTTACGGGTATAGTACGGACGGACCGGGACTTAAAATGTCTATGCACAGATGCGGAATATCTGTGAAAAACAAGAATATACTTGTTTTGGGGGCAGGAGGTGTTTCGGCTCCGGTATGTATTATGCTTGCGACGGAGGGTGCGCACACAATAACCGTAAAAAACAGAACGGTTTCACGTGTTGATGCTTTATATGATACAGTGAAAAATGCTTGCGGATATGAGATAAATAAGGAGTATCTAAAAGAGTTAAGGTATGATATAATTATAAATTGTACTTCGCTTGGTATGGAGCATAATAAAGATATGTGTCCGGTTTCGGATTTTTCGGTATTTGACGGAGCTGAAGCTGCCGTAGACCTTATATATAAGCCGGCTGAAACTGTATTTTTGCATGAGGCGGCAAAACGTGGTGTTAAGACACTTAACGGGCTGGGAATGCTTGTATATCAGGGAATAATTGCATATGAAAAGTTTATGGATTGCGTTCTTCCTGAGGATATGGGAGAAAAGGTGGAAAAATACCTGAACAGCTTGGGATAATTATCGTTGAAAGGACAAATAATATTGAAAAATATTGTAATAACAGGTTTTATGGCATCCGGGAAAACTACGGTTTCAAGGGAACTGAAAAGGCTTACGGGAATGGAGCTTGCTGATACTGATGCGTTGATTGAAGAGTCGGAGAAGAAGACTGTAAACCGTATATTTTCAGAGAACGGTGAGGCGTATTTCAGGGACAGGGAAAACGAACTTTCACATAAGCTGTCAAAAATGAGCGGAATGATAATTTCAACCGGCGGCGGATTTGTTTTAAACCCGGATAACATAAACAATTTAAGAAAAAACGGAATTGTATTTTTTCTTGATGTTGATTTTTCGGTTATTGAGAAGCGTATTTATAAGGCATCTCAGACCAGACCGCTTATGAGAAACAGCTCAATTGAAGAAATAAGACAGCGATATATGAAAAGACAAGAGTTTTATGATAATTGCGATTATAAAATAAAGGTTTTAAAAAATGATACTCCAGAAAGTGTATCAGAAAAGATACTTAGTATATATAATGAGGAATAATGGTAAATAAAATGGAAAATAATATATATGACATATATTTAAAAGAAAATTTTGGTATAAGTGAGAAGGTGATAAATTCAGTAAAACAGGCAGAGGATAAAATTCGTGATCAGTTTGCGGCAATTGAACGTACGGCACAGATAAATCAATGGAAGGTTTTAAAGGCGTTTTCGGATAACCGAGTGAGCGAAACTCTTTTTACGTCTACTACCGGGTATGGATATGATGATGTCGGCCGTGATACACTTGATAAGGTTTATGCACAGGTTTTTGACGCAGAGGACGCATTGGTAAGACACAATTTTATATCGGGAACTCACACAATTTCTACTGCGCTTTTCGGAGTGCTGAGAACCGGCGATTTGCTTGTCGGGATAACGGGTAAGCCATATGATACCTTAGAAGAGGTAATAGGAATCTCGGGCGGGAGCGGAAACGGCTCTTTAAAGGATTACGGAGTGCGTTATAAGCAGGTTGACCTTTTGCCGGACGGTATGCCGGATGTGGAAAAGATAAAAGAAGTGTTAAAGACAGAGAAGGTGAAGGCTGTTGAAATACAACGCTCAAGAGGTTATGATAACAGACCTACATACAGCGCGTATCAGATAGGAGAGTTAGTAAAGCTTGTGAAGGCTGTTTCGCCGGAAACTATATGCATAGTTGACAATTGCTACGGAGAATTTGTTGATGAAGCGGAGCCCTGCAAATACGGGGCGGATTTAATAGCAGGCTCGCTTATAAAAAATCCGGGCGGAGGAATTGCGCCTACCGGAGGGTATATAGCCGGCAGGGCTGATTTAGTGGAACTATGTGCATACAGACTTACATCAGTGGGTATCGGAAAGGAGTGCGGTGCATCCTTAGGATTTAACAGAGGCTTGTATCAGGGCTTGTTTTTAGCTCCTCACGTTGTGAGTCAGGCGCTTAAGAGTGCTGTCCTTTGTGCAGCAGTTTTTGAGGGGCTCGGTTTTGAAGTAAGCCCGAAGCCGGGGGATGAGCGTCATGATATTATTCAGTCGGTAATACTTGAAAATGCCGGGAACCTTATTGCATTTTGCGGTGGCATTCAAAAAGGTGCACCTGTTGACTCGTTTGTGGCACCTGTACCGTGGGATATGCCGGGGTATCAGCATCAGGTTATAATGGCGGCCGGTGCTTTTGTGCAGGGCTCAAGTATTGAGCTTAGCGCTGACGGGCCGATGAAAGAACCATACATTGCATTTATGCAGGGCGGACTTACTTATGAATCGGCAAAGCTTGGAATTATGCAGGCGGCGGAAGCGATTTTAAGAAAACGCTCAGACACGAAAATTAATCACTTATAAATTGCCTGAATTCGGCAGCGATGAAAATGACTACATAAGGATAAGATATGGAGGTAATAAAGTGGCAAAAAAATCAAAATTAAGGATAATTCCTCTCGGAGGATTGAATGAAATAGGTAAAAATCTTACTGCGTTTGAGTATGGCGGTGAGATAATAATTGTAGACTGCGGAATGGCTTTCCCGGACGATGATATGCCGGGAATAGATATGGTTATTAATGATATCAGTTATCTTCAGAAAAATTCGGAAAAGGTGAAGGGTATATTTCTTACTCACGGTCATGAAGACCATATTGGCGGCTTACCGTATTTTTTGAAGGAAATAAATGTACCTGTATACGGTACACGTCTTACAATCGGACTTGTGGAGCATAAGCTTAAAGAACATAATATGCTGACTCAGGTTAAGCTTATAAGGGCAAAGTCGGGCTCTGTGATTGTGGCTTCTAAAAGCTTTACAATTGAATTTATAAGGACAAATCACTCGATAGCTGATTCTTGTGCTCTTGCAATTAAAACACCGGTCGGAACTGTTCTTCACATGGGTGACTTTAAGATAGACACAACACCTATTGTGGGTGATATGATAGATTTAGTCAGACTCGGTGAGCTTGGTAATGAGGGTGTGCTTGCGCTCATGAGCGACAGTACAAACGTTGAACGTCCGGGCTATGCTATGAGTGAGCGTAGTGTTGGTACAAAATTTGAGGAGATATTTGCTCACAACAGTGATAAGAGAATTATCGTTGCTACATTTGCATCGAATGTACACAGAGTGCAGCAGATAATTGATGCGGCTGTTAAGAATAAGCGTAAGGTTGCTGTTTCGGGAAGAAGTATGGAAAATATAGTTGAGCTTTCTATTTTGCTCGGTTATATGAAGGTGCCGGAGGGCGTTCTTATAAATCTTGATAATATAAATAAATATAAGCCCGGTCAGGTAGTTATTATTACAACAGGCAGTCAGGGTGAGCCGATGAGTGCACTTACACGAATGGCGTATTCGGATCACCGTAAGATTGAAATTACAAGAGATGACTTAGTAATAATTTCGGCATCACCTATTCCGGGTAATGAGAAATCTGTGGCGAACGTTATAAACGAGCTGTTTAAGATAGGCGCGGGAGTTATATATAAATCACTTATGGATATTCATGTTTCCGGGCATGCTTGTCAGGAAGAACTGAAAATGATACTTGCACTTGTAAAGCCTAAGTATTTTATTCCTGTACACGGTGAATGCCGTCACCTTATGCTTCACGGCAAGCTTGGTGAAGAAATGGGAATGAATAAAAATAATGTGTTTATTTTAAATAACGGCTCTGTTCTTGAGATGGATGAGACTCTGGCTAAGATAACGGGAACGGTTCCGTCCGGTAAGATTTTAGTTGACGGACTCGGTGTTGGCGATGTAGGAAATATAGTGCTTCGTGACAGAAAGCTTCTTTCACAGGATGGTCTTATTATTGTTGTTGTGACAATAAACGGCGAGACAAGAGAGATTGTGTCAAGACCGGATGTTATAAGCCGCGGATTTGTGTATGTGCGTGAGGCTGAGGAGCTTATCGACAACATAAGAGCGGTTGCAGAGGAAAGCATAAATATATGTATGGGAAGGCATGTTGCGGACTGGAGCACGCTTAAAAATAATCTCAGAAATTCTGTTGCAAGATATATTTATGAGACAACGAAGCGTAGTCCTATGATATTGCCGATAATAGAGGAGATATAATAAAAGCTTCAGGGGTGTTGCATCGGCGGCACCCTTTTGAGCTTTTCGTCAGGAAACTATTGACATCAGGAGGTTTGAATTTATATGATAAAGCTTTTAAAATATATGAAATCATATAAAAAAGAGTTTGTGCTTGGCCCGGCTTTCAAGCTGTTTGAGGCGCTTTTAGAGCTTTTGGTACCGCTTGTTATGGCAGGCATAATAGATTACGGTATAGGTGAGGGTAAAAACAGTTACATATACGGTATGAGTGGTCTTCTCGTTGCGATCGGAGTGATTGGACTGACGGCGGCTGTTACGGCACAGTATTTTGCCGCAAAGGCATCGGTCGGATTTGCGGCAAAGATTCGTCATGCACTTGTTGCTCATATTGGGAAGTTATCGTACAGCGAAATTGATAAAACAGGTACGTCAACACTTATAACAAGAATTACAAGTGATGTAAATCAGGTGCAGACGGGCGTGAATCTTACTTTGCGTCTTGTGCTTCGCTCGCCGTTTGTTGTGTTTGGGGCTATGATAATGGCGATAATTGTAAACCCCGGTGCAGGGATGATTTTTGCTGGGGTTATCGGCGTATTATGCATAGTGGTTTTCGGGTTTATGCTTGTAACGCTGCCTATGCATAAGAATGTGCAGGCAAAACTTGACAGTGTGATGTCCAAAACGCGCGAAAATTTGTCGGGGGTGCGTGTGCTTCGTGCTTTTTGCCTTGAAGAGGAAGAAGCGGAGGATTTTATAAGGCGTAACGGTATATTGGAAAAAGCACAAAAAACAGTCGGTAATATTTCTGCGGTTATGAATCCTTTAACGTATGTTATAATAAATTTAGCGGTTGTTGTGCTTTTAAAAAAGGGCGGAGCGGATGTTAATTCGGGTGTTATAAGCACAGGTGACATGGTTGCACTGTATAACTACATGTCTCAGATTTTAGTTGAGCTTGTGAAGATGGCAATGTTTATTATAACGCTTACGAAAGCTTTTGCCTCTGCAAACCGTATACAGGGTGTACTTGAAACGGAGATTGAAGAGCGTGAGGGTACTCCGCTTTCAGATGACGGGTTAGTTAGGGGGGCGGTTCGGTTTTATAATGTATGCCTTTCGTATGAAAACGGGGGCGGTGAAGTGCTTTCAGGTATTGATTTTGAGGCAAGGCCCGGACAGACGATAGGCATAATCGGCGGTACGGGTTCGGGAAAAACTTCGCTTATCAATCTTATACCGGCATTTTACAAGCCGACACGTGGTACGGTTTATGTAAACGGAACAGATGTTTTAAAGGCTGACAAAGCGGATTTAAGAAAAAGAATAGGAATAGTGCCTCAAAAGGCAATGCTTTTTAAAGGAACTTTAAGGGAAAATCTTCTTTGGGGGAACGCTGATGCTACCGACGAAGAAATTCATGAGGCGCTGTGTATTGCACAGGCGGCGGATATAACAGAGAGTAAGCCGGAAGGTCTTGACTATCAGCTTGAACAGGGCGGAAAGAATTTATCGGGCGGTCAGCGACAGAGAATTACGATTGCACGTGCCGTAGTTAAAAAACCGGAAATTTTAATTCTTGACGACAGCGCTTCTGCGCTTGATTATGTAACGGATGCAAATCTTCGCTCGGCACTCAAAAACATGGAAAATGCACCTACTACGTTTATAGTCTCGCAAAGAGCGTCTTCTGTGAGGTTTGCTGATGAGATTATAGTTCTTGATGACGGAACGATAGCAGGAAAGGGAACTCACGATTTTCTTCTTAAGAATTGTGATATTTACAGAGAAATATACGAGACACAATTTAATGAGGAGGATGAGGTATGAGGAAAACAGTATTAAAAAGGATAATGGCTCTTTTAAAGGGATATGTTCCGTCGGTTATCGGTTCGCTTTTTGCCGCATTGGTATCGGT
This sequence comes from Clostridia bacterium, assembly GCA_045637525.1. Taxonomy (GTDB): domain Bacteria; phylum Bacillota; class Clostridia; order UBA1381; family UBA1381; genus JAZTZP01. The sequence continues at coordinate 25,499 of JAZTZP010000078.1, forward strand.
TGGGCTTACGCTTATAATACCGCTTTTAGTCGGTAAGGCAATAGACTGCATGGCCGGAGCCGGAAATGTTGACTTTATAAGGATTGGTGAGATAATATCGGCTATTGTTGTGTGCGTTATTACAACAGCCGGAGCACAATGGATAATGAGTGTGCTTAATAATAAAATTGCTTACGGAATGTGTAAGGATTTAAGGGACAAGGCTTTTTTGCATATTCAGAAGCTTCCGCTTAAATATCTTGACGCACATCGGTCGGGGGAGCTGGCAAGCCGTATAATTGCTGATGCGGAACAGTTTTCGGACGGGCTTCTGATGGGCTTTTCACAGCTTTTTACCGGGGTTATGACAATTCTCGGAACGCTTGTTTTTATGCTTATGACAGATGTACGCATTTCGCTTGTCGTTATTATTCTTACACCGCTTTCGATTTTTGTTGCAAAGTATGTATCCGGGCATACGTATGATATGTTTAAAAAGCAGTCGGAAACACGTGGCGAACAGACGGCGTTTATAGATGAGATTATAGGCGGACAGAAGGTAATAAAGGCTTTTGGCCGTGAGGAGGAGACACTCCGGATTTTCGATGAGATTAATTTAAGACTTGAAAAATATTCACAAAGGGCGACATTTTTCTCATCACTTGTAAATCCCACAACGAGGTTTATAAACTCTGTTGTATATGCCGGAGTGGGGCTTGCAGGTGCGCTGATTGCAACAAGCGGCGGATTGACGATAGGGGCGCTTACGAGCTTACTCAGCTATACTAATCAATATGCAAAGCCATTTAACGAAATATCCGGAGTTATAACTGAGATGCAGAATGCTTTTGCCTGTGCGACAAGAATTTTTGAGCTTTTGGATGAGGAGACGGAAAAAGAAACGGGAAATGTCTCTGTACAGGTGAAGGGAAATGTCGAAATAGATGATGTGAGCTTTTCTTATACAAAGGATAAGGAGCTTATACGAAGCTTTAATTTATCCGTAAAGCCGGGACAGAGAATTGCGATTGTTGGGCCTACGGGCTGTGGAAAGACTACTATGATTAATCTTCTTATGCGGTTTTATGATGTTAATTCAGGAAGTATAAGCATTGACGGGGTTAATATAAAGGACTGTACACGTCATGAGCTGAGAAGTAAGTTCGGAATGGTTTTGCAGGATACATGGTTAAAGACCGGAACGATACGTGAAAATATTGCACTTGCAAAGCCTGATGCGACTGAGGAGGAGGTTGTGGCAGCTGCAAAGGCGGCTCATGCTCATTCGTTTATAAAATATCTGAAGGATGGTTATGATACGGTAATCGGTGAAAACGGCGGAGACCTTTCACAGGGGCAAAAACAGCTTTTATGTATTGCAAGAGTGATGCTCGCACTGCCGCCTATGCTTATACTTGATGAGGCGACCTCATCTATTGATACACGTACGGAGATGAAAATTCAAAAGGCTTTTGAATATATGATGAACGGCAGAACAAGCTTTATTGTTGCACACAGATTATCTACGATAAAGGAATGTGATATAATTCTTGTAATGAGAGACGGTGCTGTTGTTGAACAGGGAAATCATAAGGAGCTGATAAGCAAAAAGGGATTTTATTATGAGCTTTGCCGAAGCCTTGAAAAAGTGTGATTTTTGAGGTGTTTGCGTACAGGATTAAAAGCAATACTGTCAACTTAACGTTTACAGTATTGCAGTGAAATATTTTACCTGCGGTAAAATGTGAAATTCACACTTCGCATGGGTAAAATCTGTCGCATAGCGACAGGTTCTGGCAGAAATCGCAAGCGATTTCAAATTTAAATTTTTTAAGTTGACAGTATTATCGGTATAAAGGCATTGGATTTGAATACTTAGGTTAATGCCCGAAGCCTTCTCCGTGAATTTCGTTTGATTTAATGTTTATCATGAATGCACGTTTATCAATTTTCTTTACTGCATTTTTTAAGGCGGCAAACTGGCGGGTTCGTACGGCACACATAAGTACACTGTGCCGTCGACCTGAATATCCGCCTATGCCGTCCCAGATTGTTACTCCGCGTTCTAAATTGTTGGTTATATATTCTGAAATTTCAGATGTTTTGTCTGAAATAATCAGGATAACGCTTCCGCTGTCTGTACCGTATACAACGGTGTCTATTACACGGGTTGTGCAAAACAGGGATATAAGACCGAAAAGTCCCGATTCAATGTCGTTAAACACTAAAATTGATACGAAAATTATAATACAGTCTATAATTAATATTCCTGTTCCTATCTGGATGAAGGGATATTTTTTTTGTATTATATAAGATAAAATATCAGTTCCGCCCGTGCTTCCGCCACGAAGAAAAATTATTCCTATTCCAAGCCCGGCAAGTACACCGCCGAATACCGCTCCGAGAAGTCTGTCGCCTGTGTAGAGCGGCAGGTATGTTGCCGCAATATCCAAAAATACCGACCCTGTAAATATTATACGAAGTGAGCGGATTATAATTTGTTTATTAAGATAAAACCAGCCCCATACGAGTATCGGAACATTAAGAAGAAGCGATGTTAAACCTAATGGGAAGCCGTAGAGGTAGTTGAGCATAAGGCTCACTCCCGAAACACCTCCGGGAGCGATTGATGATGAATTTACAAAATACCCTATGCCCACGGCGAAAGCCGCCGAGCCGCCAAGCTCATATGCAATATTTTTTAAAAAACGCTTCATGCTGTTAGAACTCCGTCCTCTGATTCAAAGAGAATGAGGATTTCTTCTTCCCGTCCGTTTTGGGCGTTGATATAGATAATATAGTTCCGGTTGTCGTAGGTTCCGTGAAATTCATAGCATAATACTTCCTGAAGACTGTCTTTTGGAATAAGCGCCATTCCGGAGGAATCGACATTCAGCCGGGGGTTTACACGGGAGCGGGCTTCGGCATTTGTCAGCGCCGGTGTGGTGAGGTTTCTTTGTGAATGGTTCATAAGATAGCCGTTTGATTCAAAGCCCAGTATTTCACCATTATCAAGCGCAACCTTAACCTTTAAAAGGTCTGAGTAGCAGGTTACGCCGTTTTGTGAATAGGCAAAGTTTATTGTAGCGATGTTTGCTATTTTGTCGTAATAACTGCTTTCCATTGACGTATAGCCGTGGTTTTTGAGAAATTCTTCCGCACGTGATATTGCATCGGAGAAGTTAAGCGCTTCAGCTGTTACTTCACGATTATCGAGGTAATACAGAACTTTTCCGCCTTTTTTTGTTATACTTACAGAAACAGACGAGCCATCAGCACCGCCTATAAAGGTATAGGCGTCTAATGAGGAATTTTGTGTGTCGCTTTCAAATACAAGGTCGTTGCCTTTATCGCCTAAAAATTCTTTTGCAACGTTAAGTGCTTCATCCATGGTTATTTCCGGGGCGGTTTTGAGCATTGCAGATTGACGGCTTTCTATATGCTCTGAAAACGGTCCGTCATAGATAAGGGACGGGTATTCGTCAAATGATTTTTCCACGTTTTCCATATCGGCTAAAATATCGGTTGCGGCAAATGCGGTTGTTTCCGAAAAGACGCCGCTTACGGGAGTAAGTCTTACTTCGCCGGAAAACACCTTGCTTTGCAGCTCTTCCAATGAAGTATTAAGCTGTGAGGCGTAGGTGGTGAGTGAGTACAGGTTGTTAAAGTCTTCTTCTGAGAGTTCCTCGCCGTTTATTACGTTTTGTGATATTACATATGTGTAGTCACCTACCTGTGAAAGGAATTTTGCCGTGTTGTCAAGCTGAATATCGCTTACCGGAAGCTGACCGAGGCTTGATTTTGCGGCGGCTGACTGACGGAAAATATCGTTTGAGAGTGACGCAAGCTGAGCCGGACCCGAGACAAGCAGGCTCTTGTGAAGGCTCGTTTCTATATTGTCAACATAGCCTACAAGCTCGCTGAGTGCTCTGTTATAGTTGTTTGTAAGTTGATTTGTGAGATCGGCGTTTCTTCTGTTTGAAACGGTGAGCCATATAATTGAGGCGATTAAAAGGATCACAAGTGCTGAATATGCTATTATATGACCTCTTTGATTTCTTATTCTTTCTCTTTCCATATATTAATCTCCATTCTGCCCGAGAGGCTTTATTTACAAAATCTGTGTTTTCCTATTTGTTTTATTAAGGGGCGTGACCATATCCAGGAGCTTGTGGCTGTATCGGGGTTGAAATAATACAATGCACCGCCTGATGGGTCCCAGCCGTTTAATGCGTCCTGACACGCTTTATATACAGTTGAGTCTGTGTCTATCGGAACATTAATCTGTCCGTCACTTACAGCTGTAAAAGCTCCCGGCTGATATATTACTCCTGAAATTGTGTTAGGAAAAGATGAATGACGTACACGGTTTAAGATTACGGCGGCAACGGCAACCTGTCCTTCATATGGCTCGCCCCTTGCTTCGCCGTTTACGGCACGTGCTAAAAGCTGTGTATCGCCGGAGCTTCGTCCGGTTTGTGCATTTACAAACATTACGGAAAGTACACATGATGCAATTACAGTACATAGCGTAAGAAAAATAATTATCTTTTTCATTTGAAACCTCCATAGTTGAAATTATTCAAGATTTTCTTTTGTTAGATATTTTTTCACAAGATTTATATTTTATGTATGAACGAAGAAGTTTTTGTTAAAAATTCAAATATCAAAATTAATAAATATCAAACGGGAGCGGAAAATGAAAGAAAAAATAATATGTGTTTTATTGTGCGCAGTATCGGTGTTTGTAATGATGCTGGTTTATACATATTCAATATCGGCTGATTTGCACGATAATATAGTAAGGCTTCATGTGATAGCCAACAGCGACAGTGAATATGACCAGAAAATAAAATTTAAAGTGCGTGATACACTTCTTTTACGAAGCGGGGAACTGAAAAGAAACGGTTTTAACACAAGCGTAATGACTGCTATTACAAATAAGGTTCTGGACGATGAAGGTGCGGGATACAGTGCATTTTGTGAAACGGGAGATTTTTATTTTCCGTCAAAAAAATATGCGAATATTACATTGCCCGAGGGGCGGTATAACGGAGTAAAAATAGTGCTCGGAGAGGGAAAGGGGCAAAATTGGTGGTGTGTTCTTTCGCCGCCTATGTGCTTTACGAAAAGTACGGTTGGGGAAGCGGATGCCGGGATGCTGTCGAAGCGGCTTAATGAAAGCACGATTGACGTTATAACGGACAGGGACGGAGTGAATTATAAGTTTAAGCTTGTTGAAACGGTAAAGCGGCTGAGTTTTAAGAAAATAGCGAATTGAATACTTTTGCGTGCAAATTCTATGGTTATAAAAACCGATTGTCATCTCTTGTCATATTATATAATAAGCCCTGAAAAAATCGGGGTTTAAAAATATAAGGCAGGTGATAGAATATGTATGATCGTGAAAAGGCAGTTCTGTATGCTCATACATGGGCATTTCGCAGAAATCCCAAATATCTTGACTACTCGGATCTGGGCGGTGACTGCACTTCGTTTGCCTCACAGGTACTTTATGCAGGATTCGGAGAAATGAATTTTCGTCCTGTTTACGGATGGTATTATACAGATGGAAATAACAAAGCCCCGGCATGGACGGGGGTGAATGAGCTGTATAATTTCCTGACAACGAACAGGGGGGCAGGCCCGAAAGCTGTGAATGCGGATATTTCGGAAATAGAGCCGGGAGACCTGATACAGCTTGATTTTAACTGCGACGGTCGGTTTGACCATACTCCGGTTATTGTGGATGTGGGAGAGCGTACGCCCGATACAATACTTGTTGCGGCACATTCAAATGACAGCGATAACAGACCGCTGTCCACATATAATTATTGTGATATACGATTTTTGCATATAATATAAATACAGATAAAAAACATCTCAATTCTTTTTACGGAATTGAGATGTTTCAGTTATAAAAACATAAGCAGACTCACTGCCATTACAATCATACCCAATATTACTGCGGCGATTGTGAGCTTGCTTTTTTCATATTCTCTTGCCATCGGCAGAAGCTCTTCGATTGCTATAAATACCATTATTCCGGCAACGGAGGCGAAGAGTATACCGAATACTATATCGTTAAAAAACGGCTTGAGTATCAGATACCCTAAAAGCGCTCCGATCGGTTCTGTTACACCTGAAAGAAATGATAACATAAAAGCACGTTTTTTGCTTCCTGTTGCGAAATATATCGGTGCTGCTGTTGCGATGCCTTCGGGTATGTTATGTATGGCAATTGCAACGGCTATGGCGATTCCTAAGTGCGGGTCGGTAAGCGCTGAGGTGAAGGTTGCCATGCCTTCGGGGAAATTATGTATTCCTATGGCGAGCGCTGTAACGAAGCCCATGCGTTTTAGTTTATCGTCGTTGCCGGTTCGGGATGAACCGATGTCTCCGTCGGTTGACGGAATAAAATAATCTATCAGGCATATTATAAAAATACCGGCGAAAAATGAGCACACCGTAAGTATATATCCGGTTATATCGTTTGTTGCACCGGTTATATAGTTACGGGCTTTTGAAAATATTTCTATCATGGAAACATATATCATAACTCCGGCGGAAAATGCGAGAGAAGCACCTAAGAACTTTGCGTTTGTCTTTTTTGTTATAACTGCGAGTGTGCTTCCTATTGTGGTCGCAAGACCGGCAAATACGGTAAGCATAAGCGCAAATATTTCATTACCGTTCATGAAAAATCCTCCCGATTCTGATGTAGACTGGAAAATTATTTGCAGTCAGTATATAATATGACGGCAATTTTTGTTTGTGTAAAGTATTGGGAAAATGACAGATTGTGATATAATCTTGGATTTGGAATGAAAGATGCGGAAATTGGCGCAAATACTATGTTTTTATACGAAATTTGCTGTTTTGGCGTTTTAAACTGTCAAATTTCTGAGATGTTATAAATTATAGTTTATCGGGGAGTTTTCCCCGTTCCTCTTTTTAAATTTGTAAATTACAGATATTGCATATTTAAAGCGATTAATTATCGAAATGCGAAAATCAACGCCGCTTTTACTGGAATATATCATGTTATTTTGATCTAACAAAAAACTAAAATATGTGTGATTTACACATAAACTGTTGTTTCGTAAATATCAACAAAATACAAATGGGAGAAATGTGCAATCAGACTTTTTTTTTTCTTTTTTTTGTATATTGTTTACAAGTCGAGAAAAAAGTGATATAATGTATGTGCGAAACAATAAGTCGATAGTAAGTTCATATAGGAGGTATTTATTTTGTTAAAAATACATGCTTCCTTTGTCATACTTACATGAAGTATCGATGATTGTTTCGCAAACAAGCGGAGCTATGTATTTTGGGTGCGTCAGCTCATAAAATGGAGCTGTCGCGTTTTTTTATAAAAATTTTTTTGTTAAAAATGTTAAGTAAATAAATTTATGTCTCTATATTGTCTTAAAGGAGGTAAATAGCATGAGAAAATTTATTATTTGCAATGTTCCAATGAAAGCAAAAGTTGATCAAGTTGTGTATAAGAGTGATGATCTTTCGATACCGGTATCTGATAGAGCTGTTAGATATCCTGTAAATGCATTTCTTGAGAAAACACTTTCACCGGAAGATGAACTGAAAGTATTAGTATTGGTGAAAAAAGACGAATATAGCCAGTACGAAAAAAACACACAGGATTTTATCAATGAACTTAATGCGGTTAATAAGTCCCATGGAGTTAAAATTGAATATAAAGTAATTGATACAGAATTTGAACAGTCTCAAGAAGTTCATGAACAGCTTATGCTCAAAATTGTTGAAGAACTTGAGGTGGGTTCGCACATTATTGCAGATATAACCTATGGTTCAAAAGATCTTCCAATTGTGTTGTTTGCAACCCTTAATTTCGCAGAGAAATTCTTGGAATGTGAAATTGACAATCTATTGTACGGCAAAGCAAGTTTTGATGGGTCAAAACCTGTAAACACCAAAATATGTGATATGATCCCGTTATACTGTTTGAATGGAGTTACTGATACTATCAGATGTGATGATCCTGAAAAAGCAAAGAAAATGCTTAGGACGCTCCTCTCTTTGTAAGGAGTGGTGATTATGCAAAGCGAAAAGATAAAATACGAGAAACTAATTGCAGAATCACCGCTTTTTGAGCTTGACAAGAAAACGCATAGTACAGCATATAGAGCTGAAGTATATAAGATGAAGGAATACCTGTATCAATATCTTAAGGCTATTAACAACGAAAAATACGGAGGGTGTGGTCTGGAAATAACAGAGGTGTCCACCCGTTGTATACAAAACTTTGATGGTGAAAAAGGCGAGTTCCTTCATTACTTTAATGCGGCGTGGAAAAAAGAGTTTTCAAGGATAGCGATGAAAACGGCAGAAGAAGAAAAGTTTCACGGGATTTACCTCGCAGAAGAACAGAGAAGAAGACTTAGAAGGGCTCTTAGATTTGCAAAAACTCGAGGCGTAGAAATTGGTTCTCTTGAATATATAAACAACGTAGCAGCTTTAACCGGGCTCAGTGAGAATGAGATAATGGAAGCAATTGAACTATATAGAGTGAGTGTCGTGAGCGACGCTGGTTCAAATGAGGATGGAGAAGAGTTCAATATAATAGATTTATTCAAATCAACGGACTCTGCGGAAGATTCGTTGGTGCAATCTGAAAGATGTATTGAGCTTTTGAAATGCATCGATGAAGTATACAATTCTTTACAAGACCGTCAAAGACCAATGTTTTCGGATGTTTTTACTATCAAATTGTGTGAACTCCTTGTTGGAATGCAAATCACAATTGAAGAAATAGAGTTCATAAACAAAGATATAATTGATGGATATAAGAAAACAGGAGTTGTAGTTACTCAAAGAGATCTCGCAAGAAAATATGGACGAGATGAAGCAAGTATAAGTAGAACGATTAAAGATTTTATAAAAAAATTAGATGTAATAAAGGAGAAATAAAAAATGGATATGAGTCAGAATTTTAAATTTCAGGGTGCAAGAAGATTACCTGTTATTCTTATGCTCGATACAAGTGGATCAATGGCAGGTTCAAAAATAGATGTATTGAACACAGCGGTAAGAGAAATGTTAAATGATTTTGCCAGCGTTGACAGTAGCGAGGTGGAAATCTATACAGCAATATACACATTTGGTCCGGATGCGCAGGAGATTATCCCATTCATGGCAGCATATGAAGCAGAAAGACAATATAGAGAACTTACAGCAGGCGGAGGAACGCCTTTAGGAGCTGCACTTAATCTTGTAAAAAATAGTATTTTGGAAAATAAAGAAACTATAACATCACGAGATTTTCGCCCTATTATACTACTTGTTTCAGATGGTGAACCTAACGATGATTGGGAATCAAGATTTGCTGATTTCTGTGAAACTGGTAGAAGTTCAAAGTGTAGCAGAATGGCACTGAGTATCGGAGTTGGGCCTGGAACCGAAGCATACAGCATGTTGGAACAGTTTGTAAGTGCTGATCAGAAAGTGTTTATGGCATCCGACGCACGTGAAATCAAAGACTTCTTCAATATGTTTTCACAGACAACTGTTGCAAAGCTCAATACATTTACTGCAAAGCAAAAAGCAGCAGTACCCGAAGAAAATGAAGGCCAGAAAGTTTCAAACGATGAAGTGGCTTCACCTGCTGAAGAAAATACTTCAGGATATTCAAATGAGTATGACGATGATGACGATGATGACATTTTTTAATACATACTTCAGACAAAGTAATGATATATGTTGCGGTGCTTGCGTACGCGGAGAAAAACATATTAAACTAAAAAAACCAAACCAGGATGCTATGCTTATTAAGTACACGAAGTATGGGACAATCATTGCTGTAGCAGATGGTGTTGGTTCTTTGGAAAAATCCCACTATGCAAGCAAAGCAATTGTTAAGGCAACCGCAAAATCATTTATTTTGTTTGAAAAAGGTCTTATCGGTCGTAAAGAAATAACAAAAACAATAAACAAACTATACGGCAAAAAGGTAAAACGAAAGTATCATTCTCGAGCAGCAACAACAGGAATATTTGTTGTTTTGTCACGGATGCATGGTATGTTTGCTGGACAGGTTGGAGATGGGATTTGTTTTATAGATTTGAATGATGAAATTGTTGTTTTGAAGAAAAAGGTTGATGGTTTTCTTAATACAGCGGATGCAATTTCTCCATTAGATGATACTGTTCGTTGGACTACTAAACACTTTGATGTATCGAGTGACGATGCTGTTAAGGTTATGATAGCAACAGATGGTGTTTCAGAAACAATCATTCCCGGAATGGAAAAAGAGTGTTTGGATTATTATCTATCAGAAGTCTCAGGTGAATCCAAATACAAGCGAAACTCAATTATGAAGAAACATTTGCAAAATTGGAATGTAAAGGCTTCAACTGATGATAAGACTATGATTGTTTTTTCGAGAGGGTGATAAGTATGTCTAAAGAACAAAGTAAAAAAATAGTGTTTGATGAATTTGGGGATTCATACACATTAACAAGCGTTGTTGGTAGTGGCGGTCAGGGAACCGTCTGGAAGGTCAATGGCGATTCGAGAATTGTAGTTAAGACTCTAACAGATAGCGAAACAAGACAGATTATTTGTGACGAAGAAACATATGATGTTTATTCGAAAAAGATTCGTTCACTAATTGCATTGAGCGTTCTTGAAGACATTCAAAATGTATCTGTACCCATAGCAATGCTCAAAAGACCAATGTGTGGTTATGTGATGAGGTTTATGGAAGGCATGGAACAGATCAGCAGGCAGAGAACTAATGAAAAGAATTATATTTCAAAAGCTGAGACAAATCCATCGCTCAAAAAGAAATATAAGGTTATGCGTAATATTGCCGATACTGTTAGAAAACTACATAACTCTGGATTGGTTTATTGTGACTTTTCTGCCAACAACGTATTTTTGTCTAAAGGAGCTTCTGATTACGAAGCATGGTTAATAGATCCGGATAATTTATCATATGCCTCAAAGAATAAAAATTGTATATTTACAATGGGTTTTGGTGCACCGGAGGTTTATGCTGGACATAGAAATACAATTTATTCTGATATGTTTTCCGTCGCGGTTGTTTGGTTTGAATATTTAACCGGTAGTAAACCATTCACTCGAAAAGAAGTTGTTGACACAGAAATTGAAGAGGATGATTTCGTAAGTTTATCAGCACTTGAAAATCCTGTTGAGAACAATGAAGTATATATGTATGAGGATGAAGCAGCAGAAAAAAATGGTAGCCCTGCGGAACATGTTTTCACAGACAAGGTATACGAATTGTTTATGAGGACTTTTTCTAAGAGTGGCAGGGAAAATCCACATTCAAGACCTTCTGCCAATGAGTGGTATGCAGCTTTTAACGATGCAATAGATGAAATTTCTAAATGCAGTAATAATCATTATCACTTGTCAGGAAAATGCGTTTGGTGTAAAGAAGAGGAATGCAAAAAGGAAGATGAAAACAAGTATTTTTCCATAGAAATAGAAGCTATTCCGTCTTTTGGTGAACGTATTGACGATGATTGGTGTAATAAAGATATTGTATCTGAGTATCAGCCTTATGCACACAAAAAAATCATGGTGTATGTAGAACGGACAAACAATAAAAAGGAATCAAAGGATAAAGAATTCCAAAACTTGCCGATATTCAATGGTTTTTTTGAAGGAGCAGAAAATCTTGAAGCATTAGTTTCATATGATGAAAAAGCTATTAAATTGAAGTTCTGCGATAAATATGGGAAGGCTGCTTATAAGCTCACATGGGACTATAAAAGCAATACGAAGCAGACATTCCATACATTCGGATTAAAAAGGAACTACATAATATCTTTTTGTTGGGGAGAATAAAAGATGGTCTTTTCAGATTTAGAATTATATTTGGGCAATAGGTGGCTCAATTTTACAATAAAAGCAGATAACACAGATGGTTTTGCTGAAGGAGATTTTGTTAATATTATCAGTGATGGCATTGCATACATAAAAAAGATAGATGGATATCAAGATGTAATTACAACTGGAAAATTTATGTCTGCAAAACAACAATTAGATTACGAAAACAACAGCATTGGAAAACATTTTTGCCAGATTGATTCGATAGTTAATGATCAAATGAGTATTAATATGGCATATGATTTGTCGGTGAATTATGCAGATGAATTTGATGCCGATGGAATCAATATCGCAGTGTTAGACAATGCGGTTTTGAGAAAATCCGTTGATGATTTAAATGAAAGTTTAAAAAGTAACTATAGAGTAAACATAGCTGGAAAAAATTATTATGTAATCGGATTGTATAAAGGTAATCAGGAAAATAAGAATACATTTATCCTTATAGATGCGAAAAACAGTAAATACTTTTCAGTTACAGAGAAAACTATTTTCGACATTAATCAAGATCTTGAAGCAGCATCAGAACTATCATATAGCATTGATAGAGATGAAAGTTCACTCAGGAATGCCGACAGATATTCAATATGGTTGTATGAAGGAGATATAAATTTCAACGACAGTACTAGCGCAAAAAAGTGCTCCGTTCATATGAAAAGCTTTATTGAGAAAAAAGGCGATGAGTATATACGCAGATGGAGAACTTATGCTGAAGCAGAGTACGAAAAGGAAAAGGAAAGGTCTGTGGCAGCAGGCGTGCTTTCATATGAAAGATATGAGATAGAAGATAAAGACAATTCTCTTTTTAAACTTCATCTTGAAAATATGGATTTTCTTGTACCTTTTGTTACTAATGGTGTAAAAGATGAATATGGAAATATTCCGATTCGTATTTATAGTAGCTTTCGAAGCGTACCTGCCAAATTGATTGTAGATGAAATTTCAAAAAGAGATAAAACAATTATCGTGAAGATGAATGATAATTGTACACCATACAAACAAGGTGGAATAATTAAGATTGACATGGCTGGTTCGGAGATGATGTACGAACGACGCATGTTGGCATTTGATAGGATTGAAGGTGTGGATGGTAAAAGTGCAGCCAATGTTTGTGTTGCTGCATTACTTGAAGGAAAGAAATTCAATTTATATCAAAGCAAAAAACTGAACCATAAATTCAAGGTGGATGAAGAAATTCTCAGACAGTATTTTACAAAGGATGGAGTTTACTATCCCCCTAATGATAGTCAGTACAGAGCAATAGAGATTGCATTAAATACACCCGATTTCGCCATTATTCAGGGACCGCCCGGAACAGGAAAGACAAAGGTTATAAATGCAATAGATGCTCATATACAGAAATACGGCAAGAATGCTAATATTACTAGGGGCGACATTTTGCTAACAGCATATCAGAGAGATGCCACAGTCAACTTAACAAAAGAATATGATGCACGCTTCGGGTTGCCAATCATAGCTTATTATGGCAATAAGGGTGACGATATGGATGAGTCCATAAAGACGTGGAGAGATACTATCTGCAATAAGTTTATTGAGAACCACGGTGAAATTACGATGGCATCGGTTATAAAGGATACCGTGTTTTCGATAAAATCACTAAAAAACTCCTTTGAAAAGAAATGCTCATTACATCGCATGTATGACATACTTGAACAAATAATAATGATTTCAAAGAAGTTTTATATGCAGATTGAAGATGTAAAGAAGTCTGAAGATGTTATTACTGAAAAAATAGAGTTTGATTCTGAAGAGAATGTTCTTCTTGATGCGATAACGAAGTTAGAGAGTAAGAAAAGACGTATATTTTCACCATTACTTAACAAGCAATCACACGGAGATAAAAGTCAATGGAGAAATTATGTCAAATTGCTTCCTGCTTCCAAGCGTGAATATAGTGATAATGGTCGAGAGAGCGTTAAAAAGGTTATAAGATATCTTCAAAATTTGAACATTTCTGAGATAGAGAGCGACATAACAATGTTATCCAATATTGTTTCCCAGAATGATCTTTCAAAGGAAGAGTTCAGTACTTTAAAAGAAATCAAGGTTAATCTTATATTTAAGCTAAGCAGGGAAGATCACATTACGTCATCAGACAAAGAACAGTTAATAAGCTTAATTAATGATATCATCACTGCGATGAAGGAATATAAGATAAACTATCGTCAGGGAATTTTATCTGATTACTACGAGGCCTTGACATCTGATGTTGAACTTATGAAGACGATTCCGCAGTATCAAGAAATTATCGCTGCTACTCATCAGAAGAGCTTGATTATTGACGATGACGATAAAGTTCACAATTTTAAAGATGTTTTAATTGATGAGGCAGCCAGAAGTTGTCCTGCTGATTTGATGATAACCTTATCATGTGCGGAAAACAGAATGATTTTAGTAGGTGACCATAATCAGCTCCCACAGTTTGTTGGTGATGATGTCTTAAGAAAAATTGTGACAGATAAGTCGGAAAATGAATTGTATGATACATTTACAAAGAATTCTGATGCTGATGCTATCAAGGAATTGTACCAAAATTCAATGTTCCAGTATTTGCTTGATAAAGTTAAAAAACTTGAGGAATTAGATGGTCATCCGAGATTTGTTCAGCTTAATGAACAGTACAGAATGGCTCCTAAAATGGGAGATATTGTAGCTGATAATTTTTATTCTAAAGATGGAAAGCGCACATTATTTAACGGTATAGATAAAGATGAGGCATACACACAGAATTTTAGTGGGATAGCAGGAAAAAACCTAATATGGATAAACTTGCCTAACAGTTTTGGCGACGAGAAAAGAACTGAAACAAAGTCAAGATATCGAACCTGTGAGAGTAATGTGATTGTAGAACATGTTGCACAAATAATTGACGAATTAGGTCCGAAACAGAAAATAGGAATTATCACATTCTATAGAGGTCAAACGCAAAAAATAAAACAAGATCTGAAGAAGAGACTGAAGAAAGACTACGAAGAAATCAAAGAACAGGTAGAAATCGGCACAGTTGATGCGTTCCAGGGAAAAGAATTTGATGTTGTGTTCTTGTCCTTGGTTATCACAAACAAGGAGAATGAAATTGGATTCCTTGAAAGCAGAAACAGAATGTGCGTTGCTCTCAGCAGAGCAAAAAAATGTTTGGTTGTAGTTGGCAATGACCATATTCTTAACTATAAGTATTCAGTGGAAAGAAACGGAAAGTGGGAAGAACGTGATGCTTCCGTCGAACTGAAATGTTTAGTTGATATCCTTAATTATTGTAAAGAAGAGGTAGGTGGAGTATGTGAATATAGGACAAAGAAATCTAATAGCAAACTTTGATGTTTTAGCTAACTGGGTGCCTAAAGAGAAAATTAAGGGAACGGGTGTTTTATATTTATCTATTCCTGTACGTTCTTTTGTGTATGAAGTTATGACGGATAAGTGTGGCGAGGACGATTTTATTAAGAAAACCGTTGATGAATTATATGCCTACTATAAAACTGGCGATGATAATCACGACGTAATAGTAAATAAAATATCAAAGGATTTATGTCTTAATAGAGAGTTAATTGTTGCGGTATTAAAGAATTTAAAACAAACAGAAACTATTGAGGAAGACCTCACTCCTCGCAAAATAAAGTTTGTACTTTTCTACGACTTAATCAAGGGAGAATTACTTCCAAACATTATTTCTTATAGAGATTACGAATCGTTTAAGGCGGAACTTGAAGGAGACGGTACATTTAGAAAAGATATAAGTTCATCAAAAACCTTTAAATTCAATTGCTTGGATATGAAGATCGACAATCCTCCTTATCAGCTACCGGCACGGATGGTTAAAGATTTTCTGAGTAGACGCGAAAAAAAATATACCAAGAACGCCATAGGATTACCAACGTTTCACTCAAGTGATGAAGAAGAGATAGGGTTTGCATGTTTTTATACTCTTGAGGATACAAATAATTTTGTTGTATCTAATCCGTTTCAAAAGGGGTTAGCTGATTGGTTGGCAGACGATGTGCGAATTTATTATGAGAAGTATTCTCAAAGAGATAATAATTGGATATGTAATAAACTTGATGAAATTAAAAGTAAGGTTAAATCATTCGCTGAGGCAGAGAATAGAGAAAAAATGTCAATCCAGCAGCAAAACATTGAGGAATTAATAAATGAGACCTACGATGCTGAGAAGTTGGATAAGGATATGCTTTTGAAAAGCACCTTTGTAAATGAGATAACCGAATTCTATAAAGCCATAGCATTCAAAAATGAAGCAAAAATTAATCCTGATTTTGAAGAGGATGGTACAGATGGCAGGGAGTTCTATCGAGCTATATTTACTTTGATTGAGAAGATCTTAAGATGCTCTTTCAAAAACAATTTTAAGGAAAGCTATCGTGAAAAATATCTTGACTATATAGATAAACTGGATGATTATGATTTTTCCGATTTTATTTTCCTTGCCAGAGAGTTGGAATTTCTTGAAACAGGAATTAAGCCCACTGAGGATGTTAAGAAGAATACACTTGTATGGTGGATAAGTAACAAGGATAATGATTCAACAGATGCAATAAATCCGCTATTATGTCTTAATATGATAGAAGCATATTTTGACGAGAATCATCCGTTCCGTGCGTTAGCGAAGGTATATCCAAATGCATTTGAATTGATTTATAAATTGAGAGAAATGCGTAACATAGCTAATCACAGTGATAATAAAGTGAAAATTGATTTCTTCCTAACAGAGTATCAACTGTTTGCAGAAATATTATTTAATTTATTGGCTGTGAGAGCAAAGGATCCTCAAGATCTTTTAACGGATAGAGTAAAATTTATCGAACTTGATGTAAAAGCTATAAAGAATCAAAGAAATGCGGTTAAGGAAAAGGCGATGGAACGCATTCAGGAATATAATAATCTTGTCGAATGTGAATCTGTTTACAACAATGCTGTCGCTGCTATTGTTGAATTCGAAGAATCTCATCATGGCTATTTTGCTAAAGCAAAAACCACAATTGAGGAAGCATTATATCAGATGGTACACTCTTTGCTTAAAGGTAATGATGTAATTGACAAAGCGACAATAGACGAATATTTGCAGGATAATTATGATGGGGAAACGGTGTTAAATACAGTTAATAAAATTCTCGAAGCTTATGATTATTCTGACAAGTTCGAAAAAGCAGCAGGCGTTGAACCGCTAAAAGAAAACAGGATACTTAACGGAAAACTTATGCTGAGGCTGAAAGCATTTTGCTTTATTATGATAGCGGATAAAAAGTATTCAATATTCCTCAGAAAGTTTTTGAAGGAGAATCCTCATTTTGTGTCAATCATAGAGGAATTTGACAGAAATTCAGAGCATAACAAGCAGGTTGGATTTGAAAAGAACGACTATGAAAGTCTAAATGAAAAAATGCTTGGCCTGTGCGAAAACATTTGCAGTTATATTAATAAACTATATACGGAGGAAGAATAGATATGGCAAAACATAAACAACGGAGTAAAGCAGAGCTTCTTCAAGAACAAAGAAATGGTGCAGCTAATAAGATTATCGAAGAAAATCAGGAGTTGGCTGCCGAAATAAAGGTATGGCTTCAAGACAAGAAAGCAAAACTTGAAGAATTAGAGCAGTTGAAACTTACCGTAGATGAGTATGGTGAAGCAAAGGCTATTATAGAAGAAAAAGAGCAGATTATAAAAGGCGCTAAGGAAGAAAAGGAAAAACTTGAAGCTGAGGTTTCTGATCTTACAACGAAACGCGATGAATTATCTGCCGACATAAAGAAAGTTGAAGAAATGGTTGGCGAATATTCTGAGGCGGAGACAGTAGTTGATGCAGCAAAGAAAAAGGCTGAGGAGATTGTTGCAGATGCTGGTAAAAAGTCTGAAGAAGAGATCGATGCAGCTAATAAATTAGCCAGTGAGATAAAAAAAGACGCTGAAAACGCAAGAAAAGAAGCTGACAAAGAAGTTAAAAATGCATCTGCAGAGGCTAAGACAATTGTTGATAAAGCTGAAGAAGAAGCAAAGGCTAAAATTCAGCAGGCCGAAACGGAATATAAAACTGCTGTATCGGAAAAAGATGCACTTCTTAAACAAGCAACCGAATCTGCAGAAATAATCCGTACAGAAGCAGAGGCAAAAGTTAAAGAATTAATCAGCGGATATATAGCAGCAGGGGAAAGCGAAAAAGCTTCTATCCTCTCAGCAGCGCAAATAGAAGCTGGGAGAATTAAGGATGCTGCTCAATCTGATGCAGAGATCTTGTCAGAAAATATAAAAAAACAAGCTGATGATTATGCACAGAGAACTCGTGCTCAGGCAGAGAAGGAAGCAGAGGATATAATCGACAGAGCGAATAAGAATGCAGAGGGAATATACTCTAAAGCTGAATCAGTAAGAGCTAAAGCAGATGAATACTATGATGAAAAGCTTAAAAAAGGTGATGATGAATTAGCTTCATTAAGAAAAAAACTTGATGATGATCTTGAGAGATGTTCTCGTCAGATTCAGCAAAACGAAGATGTTGCTCGAAGAAATAAGGATAAAGAGGCGGCGCTTGTACAACGTGAGCAGGACCTTGATGAAGAAGTGTTAGTCTTGCTAGAGGAAAAGTGTGCAGAAAAAGACATGGCGGTTGCTCGAGCACAGGAAGTTGCAAAAAAGTACAAGAAACTTTATGAGGATTTAGAAAAAATCAGACAGTATGTTCAGGATGAAAAAAATAAGGACTTCCCAAAGCGGGCTGAAGAACTTGCCAAGTTGAAAAAACACTTTAAGACTTTCGAATCATTTGGTATCACTCCGGAAAATGTAAGAGATTATATAAGTGCAAAAACAAGATTGGACGAAATCATAGAAGAAAATGAGCAATTGAAAAAAGACCTTGGTGAGCAAAGAGATGTTGCAAGAAGACAAATTGATCAGAACCAGGAACTTAAAGATGCTTATGACAAGATTCAAAGATATAAGGAACAGATTGAGGCGTTAAAAGACCAGATAGACAGCCAGAAAACTGTTAGCCGTGAAGAAATGATCAGACCTATCACGCTGATGCCGTCTGATTGGGAAACTACACCGTTGAAAGATGACCGTGACTTTGAGGCCGATGACGGAGAAAAATTGTGGCTTGATAACATTGTAAAAAAGGCAAATGATTGTGGTATCGTATTCTCAGAAAGACTTGTTAATGCATATCATACAGCACAGAAAATTAATGATATGTCTTCGCTCGTTGTTCTTGCTGGTGTCAGCGGTACTGGTAAATCAGAGCTTCCTAAACAGTATGCTATCCATGGTGGAATGAACTTCATTGATATTCCTGTTAAACCTGATTGGGATAGTCCGTCATCATTGTTTGGCTATTATAACTCTATTGAAAGACGTTTTGAAGCAACAGAATTAATTCGAGCATTGTATCAGATGAATCAGGAGAACTCGCCATATAAAGATCAGATGTTGATGGTATTGCTTGACGAAATGAACCTTGCTCATCCTGAGCAATACTTTGCAGATTTGCTCAGTAAGCTTGAAACATGCAGAAATACCGGTAAGAATGCGGTATATGATGCAATCCTTGGCGGTGGAGCAAAACCGTTGCCCATCAATATTGGTACAAATGTGTTGTGGACAGGCACAATGAATGAAGATGAGACAACAAAGGCTCTTTCAGATAAGGTTATCGACAGAAGTACATTGATTACATTCCCTCGTCCTGAAATTTTATTCGACAGAAAAGATAAGAAGGACATCAAGCCTGTAAAACAGGAATTTGTATTGAAAAAGTCAACGTGGGATACATGGTGTGCTAACCGAAGAGATGGTCTCGAAGAAAAACTCAAGCCGTACAAGCTTGAAGTACAAGAAATCAATAAACAGATGTCAGGCATGGGTAGAAATCTTGGTCACAGAGTATGGCAGGGAATCAGCGAATACATATGCAATTACCCTGCAGTCGTTAGTGCTAAGAATGAAACAGATCTTGATGAAGCTATCAGAATTGCATATAACGACGCACTTGCATTTAAGATTATGCCTAAACTCCGAGGCGTAGAAACAAGGGGCGAGAACGAAAGATATCTTGATGAAATCGGAAAAACACTGACAAACCATGCTGATGAATTAAACATTGATTTTACCAGAGCAAGAAACTTGCCGACAGAATTGTTCCAGTGGTATACATCAGACTTTATGAATGTTAAAGAGGGCTAATATGAGTGATTCAATTTTAACAAAGGATATTCTTTTCCACAATCAGGTAGATAAGATGTCGGAAGAGCAAAAATTTAAATATTCTGTTATGTTAAAGATAAATCATATTCTCAACTGTGCACTTGAGGATGACCGGGAACGGTCATCCGGAAAGTGCTATATGATGCAATACTCAGATTTCTTAAACAAAGTACGTGAAGCATTTGAGGACACAATTGTGCAATCGTCACTTTGCCAAAACAATATCGTTATTTTTGATGATTTTATTCGTATAGCTGACTATGGATATGCCGCTATTAAGGAAATTGTAAATAAGCCAAGTACACATTTGGAAAAAGAGACTTGTAAAGTTCATGTTCAAAAAGCAACTGGTATGGGCATAAAGACAATGAAGTGGATGGCTGAAAGACCGGGTAGAACAGTTCAAGAAAAAGTATCTCCTCAAAATAAAGTATTAACAACAAAAACTGTTTTTTCAGCAGATACAAACGAAAACCGTGAGTTTATGTATATGTATAAAATATTGCATGAGGCTATTTTAGCCAGACTTACAAATTCTGAATGTAGAAACTGTAAAAGCAATGATTGTAAATACAATGTTTGGATTACAAAAATCAACAAGCTTTTTTCAATGAATTCAAAAATCCGTAGGTCGGAATTAAAGGATGTTAAACCTATAAAACAGTCAGTGCAGAATAACAAACTGATGTGTGATAAAAACTACAGAATAATATGGAATGCTGTTAAAATGCTTTCAGATGTAGAAGAAAAAATAGAAAAAGACTTCAATGAGATGCTTGAAAGTCGGTTCTCTATGATAATTTATTGGATTATTCTTGCTCGATTAGTCAATTACGATAATGTGTTGATATATGATAAGATCGGAAGGTTTTACGATAAAGACGGTGTTATAGGTTTTGGTGATGAAACTGAAATAGATGGCAAAATATCTGACAGGCAAAACATTATCATTAAGACTGACGATGAGGAAGTAGAGAGTGAATATATCTTTAACATAAAAGGTACAGAAATAAGTATTACAGATAAATCAGGCAAAAACATTTATTTGTTTGACTCCAAAAACTATTTTAATATTTCAAAGGTAATGGCTAAAGGTGGTGAGTAGAATCGGCATGAACAATAAGGCGAAGTTTTACGAATGGTTGAAAAGAGAAAAAAAGTATTCACCAATCGAGTTTAGATTTAAGAGAATGGATTATGAAAGTCTTAGTAGAAGATATAATTTTTTTGAAATATCTGATCCAGACAAATTGAAAAGTCTTGATAATGATAAAGATAAAGAAATGATAGAGCTTTACCGAGGCTTTCTAGAAACATTAGTAGATAAGAAGGTTGATTCTGTTGATACAACAAGTGACAAACGACCAGTTGTAGAAAATGATAGTGCTGCTAAAGAACTTGCTACACAGGAGAACAGTGTGCCAATGCCAGAAGAGGATGAGGATTCTGCCACTGATGTACACATCAATAAAGAATATGGTTTCATTGATTTTTCTAATGAAAGCGAAAAGGCAGAAAATGCTTTGTCAAATAAATGTAGTTTGAAAAAGAAAGATCATATTACTCCTAAAAACAAACAGCTATTATCATTTGATATTGTTACAGGTCAATTTTACGATCCAAATAATAATGTTATAGCAGAACCAATGGCCACATATGCAATATATGATATCGGCGAAGGAAATCAAAAAAAATATTTGAGAAAAAAGAATGCCTTTTATTATGATGATTCATATATGCCCAATCAAACTTCCGTAGTTGGCGCATATTATAATGACGGCGATGTTATAAAAAGGGCACTTGATGACACTTATGATTTTATATTTGATGGTTTCCCAGAGATTGATGAAAAGCTTTTGTGTATTGTACCTGATACAGCTGGTGACTTTAATGATAAAATAAAAAGTCAGGTTAAAAGTGCAAATCACAGGTTTGTACAGCTGCCTCGAAGTATTGCAGCAGTATATTCATGTATTGATATAAGCAGAGTGAAATCAGAAAAAGAATATACTGTATATGATTTTGATGCAGATAAATTAACAAAAACTATTATTCGTGTTGAATTTGATGAAGAAAGTGAGAAATACAACTTTGTCAGATATGGCAGAAGAACTTTTTCAGTTGATTCATTTGATGGCTTCCCATCTATAGCCAAACTATATATCGATATGCTTTCAAAACAAAATAAAATTGTATTAGAAGAAAGCATTATTAATAATTTAATAAATACTCGTGATATATATAAGGTTATATGCAAAAAACAGAATATATTAGTTAAAAACAAAGGCCAATATTATACAATAAAATATGATGAGAGAATCATGGGAGCCGTTGTTGAACAGATTATATCCTGTGTAAATAATGATGGCGGTAACAATCCTATTATTATGTTTGCAACACATTTAAAAGAAAAAAGCTTCGTTTCAGTTGATGATGTTGCAATTGGCTGTCAAAGAGTACTAAAGAGAATAGAAAACAAACAGGTAATATACAAAGAGTACTTGCCTGAATTATCGCTCGAAGTAATAAGAAATGGTACCTTTGATGTGTTGGAGTTAATAAGTAAAAAGAATCCGCCACAGGTTATTACCGAAGCTTCCATGGATGAAGAAGTTAATATTCCGATTGAAAACGGTAGATTCGTCTTCATGTCGGGAAGAGACAAGCTGTATTGTCCACTTACAAGGGAAGAATTTGGGGAGAGTAAAAAAGGTGATAAACTTGCTATGTTCTATGATCCAAAAATATTCCCGTTAAAAGCACCAGTCGAGGTTGAACTTTCCTTGAAATACAGATACGGAGATCCGGATTCATACAGACTTATTGCCACCCCTCTTAATAATGAGTTTGAAGAGATTACAAGTCAGTGGTGTGATGATGAAGACCGAATAATGGGAAATGATGTCATCCCTGAATACAGTCAACCGATAATAAAAAGTAGAGCGACAGAAGATGATTTTAATGATGCTGTTAGTCAAACATACAAGTCATTAAGAAGAAGTCATAATTATACTTTGCAGGGCGGATATAACGGAAATCCCCCATTTGATAATTACAATAATTGGCTTGCGTTAAAAAGCTTGGGAAAAATAAGACTTTCTTTACCACTGCTATTTTCACCGGAGAAGATAAATGCAGCCTCAGAAGAAGTCCTGGATAATTTTGAATTATTACTTGAGGATTTGTTGGATGTTTATGATGACTGTATTAGCGGAAACTTAGATTCAGGTAATCTACATTACCCCTGTGATTTTACGAAAGAATATTACTCGTTAATCAGAACAAACATTCTTGATAAACTAGCGTTGTTTGGCGGATTTTGTTCTTCTGATTGTGATTATTCGAGTGTAAACTTAGAGCGAATGGTAGAAGTGATGTTAAATTCACATAGTTTATATAACCTATTACCGCTTACAACATATGTAACGAGAGATAAAGATTATTATGGTATTTGGGATAAAGTTGACCAATTAATTAATTATACTGTTAAAAATAATAAAAATCTATCTTCGATTGTAAGAGGTTTGAGCGCCATAGCTTGGAGAAATTCGCAATGGATATATGAGTTTGGTCAAATAAATGATAATGTGCTTGATGAGGTTATAACAACAATATTTGATGAATTTTATTCTTTGTTTAGAGATTTAAAGGATAACGGCAAATTTAAGGGAGATAACCCAAGAGCAATGCGCGATATACTGGAAGCTTTATTGGCCATTGTACGCTTGAAACCATGTAATTCAACAGTCATGAAAAAACTAGATTGCAATAGAAAAATGATAAAGCATTTCGTAAACGATTTGAAAGAACTGGACATGATTGCGAAAAATGTTTTGCTTAAGCATCCGTTTGTAAGTAGAATAGATGTTGATGTTCCTGAAAATTTAAGAAATGTTAGCTCAGTTGTGTATCCTCTTATTGAAACTTTGTCAGACGGAAATGCAGTTAAGTTAACAGGTTTTACAGAAGATTAATAGAAAAGGTTTGGCACATTGTTGTGTCAAACCTTTTGTTATTTTGGGAATTTTAAAAAAAAATTAGGACAAAATGTTAAGATAGGTAAAAAACCTCTATATATACAAGTAAGAGATCTCAAACTTGTGTATATAGAGGTTTTTCTGTTTGCAAAATACAAAAGTTTAAGTTAATTAAAAGAAAGAGGTAGTTACAGTGAGTAAATATGTAGTTGTTGATTTAGAGATGTGTAGAGTTCCTAAAGGACTTAAAAGAGAAAAATTCAGAAGAGCATATGAACTTATAGAAATAGGCGCGGTCCTTTTAGATGATACATATGAAGTAGTAGATAGATTTAAAACATATGTTTCGCCAGAGTACGGAGAGATTGATCCATTCATTCAAAAATTAACAGGAATAACGAAGGCTGATACTATCGGTGCTCCATCAACTCAAGAAGCACTTGAATTATTTGTGGATTGGCTACCGGAAGATGCGGTTCTTGTTTCATGGAGTGAAAATGACGAAAGACAAATACGAAAAGAGGTTGAGTTTAAAAATCTTGATATCCCAAGACTAGAAGGCTACCTAAATAGTTGGGAAGACTGTCAAAAAACCTTTGCAGAAAAAATGAATACAACAAAGAATTACAAATTGTCAGAAGCTTTAATTATAGCAGATATTGATTTTAACGAAAATCTTCATGATGGATTAGTAGACGCATATAACACAGCATTGCTCTTTGCAAAAATGAAGCGAGAACCAAAGTTGCAACTTATCTCATGTTATATGACAGAAGATAATAACAGTGCCATGTACACACCTATCGCAGGACTGTTGAGAAACTTCAGTTATGTGGTTTAATACGAAGGAGGTTAATATGAAATTGAATGATTTACAAATTGTCGGATATGACAATGAGAAGAAAGAGATAGCGAAACTAAAGAACTATGTAATAAATGTAGACGATTATAGAGTTATGGGAGTCAAAGTTCCGGGAGGCTTGGTTGTGTATGGTCCTTCGGGATTGGGAAAAACTTTGTTGGTTAATTCATTATCGTGTGATGAAATCAGAACCTATGAAATAACTGAAGCAGATGTACTATCTGATGACGAGAACAGAATAAGAACTGTGTTCGAGGAGGCAAAAAGGAATGCTCCTTCGATTATCTTGTTAGACGATTTAGATAAGGTTTTGCAAGCGACAAGTAAGCTCTTATTTAACAGGAGAGATGAAGTTAAGCGAATCATTAAATCTGAAATATCGGGGCTAATGAACAATGATGGTGTTTTAGCGGTCGTAACATGTAACACTCTGAACAGTGTAAAAGATATTGTCGTTGAAACAGGGAGGTTTGATCGAATTATTGATCTGCATTATCCAGATTCTAACCACAGGGAGAAACTCATAAAACATTACTTTGATAATTCTCAGGTTGGAATAAATGTAGATATTGAGACGGTGTCCAATATGATGGAAGGGTTTTCTATAAGAGATATCGAGAGTGTTGTAAACGAAAGCATTTTGATTGCAGTGACAGACAAGAAGAATAATGTTGACATAGAAGATGTAGAAACTGCGGTGAAAAATAGAGGTTTTTTCTTTGACTTAAGTGATAGATTTAATGATCCTGAAGAAAAATACAAAGTGGCAGTGCATGAAGCAGGACACATACTTATAACTATGCTTCTGAAAAAAAAAGGAATAAAAGTTGCAAGCGTGGTTCCGAGTGAAGGGAATATAGGATACATACAATTACACGATAACGAAGAAATTTTAACAACCGAAGACATTGAGGATCTAATCGCAGTTTCACTAGCGGGTAGAGTTGCAGAAAGAGAAATTATAGGAAACATATCGGTTGGTGCTTCATCAGATTTGGAAAAGGCAGTAATTCATGCAAGAAAGTTAATCGTAAATCATGTTGGATATGGGTATGACTGTGTAGCTGCAATAACCGATATGGAAATATCGTATGAGCTTATGTATGAAATTGAAAAGAACATTGCAAAGTTATTGTCAGAACAAGATGTGCGAGTTAAGAATCTCATCACACAACATAAAGAGGTGGTGCTAAAAATGGCAGAAATGCTTAAAGAAAAAAATGTTTTGGACCATCAGGAGATACTTAGGATTTTCAAAGAGTCGCACATAAACATAGGACTATAGGAGGAATAAACAATGAAGAAACAAAGCGGAACAGCTACTGCTGTAGGAAGAGAAATATTTGAAGTAAAATGCGGAATTGAAGCTGTTAAACGTGCAGGTAACAACCCACAACTAAAAGGAATTGTGCACGAAACAATGTATAAGAATATATATAATGTATCGCCCAAAAGAATAGTTGATGGTACAAAAGCTTTTCTTTCAGAGTCAACAACGGCAGTGCGAGATGATGTAATAATTAAGCAGGGAAGTAATATTGTAAAAAGATTGCAGCTGAAGGATACGGCTAATTCTATAAGAAAAACGATAAAACAGGTAAAGAATCATCATTACTCGGGAACAAATCTTATTGGCACTAAAGAGACGACAGAAGCTTTTGGCAAGGAAGTTGTAAAGCAAGCCAAAAGAGGAATAAATGTCACTCAGAAAATGAGCAGTTCGGGAATTTC
Source organism: Clostridia bacterium (assembly GCA_045637525.1). GTDB lineage: Bacteria > Bacillota > Clostridia > UBA1381 > UBA1381 > JAZTZP01. The sequence continues at coordinate 52,178 of JAZTZP010000078.1, forward strand.
ATCAGCAGACACCTCTCGTATTGCAACTAAAACTATCGGCAATACTGCCGGAAAATTGACTGCGAATTCACTTGGTAAAGTTGCTTCATCATCAGGTGTAGCAGGCGGTGTTATTTCTGGCGGAATTGAGGTTATATCCTCAGGTGTAAAACTTGCCAAGGGAGAAATCGACGGCGGGGAGTTTGTAGGCAACGTAGCAAAAGAGACCGTGGGTGGTGGCTTGTCTGCGGCAGGAGGTAGTGTTGCGGCGACAGCGGTAGCTGCAGGAGTAGCAACTGTATTAGCAGGAACAACAGCCCCGATTTGGGTTCCTGCAGTTGCAGGATTTGGAGCGGCTGTTGCGGTAGGAAGTGCAATAAAAGGAATTTGGGACAGTGTTTGGGACTAAACAGAGGGATATGAAATAGATCAAATTTCCCCGACAAACTATAATTTTTCTTTGTGAAAAATTTAACTATATTAAAGAAAATTTAAAAACAAATTTTGTGTAAAGTATTGAAAAAATGGTCGGATTGTGATATAATATAAGGTGAATTAATTTTATTAAAACTCTTGATTGAAATGGAGGAATGAGTATGAGTTATACCTTTAAGGGCGGTCTTCATATACATGATCATAAAGAGCTCACTAACCGTTGTCCGGTAAAGAAGCTTGATGGGTGTGATGTACATATATTTCCGCTTCAGCAGCATATCGGAGCTGTAACAGAGCCTTTGGTAAAGGTTGGCGACCGGGTTCTGGTCGGTCAGAAAATTGCGGACAGCGAGGCTTTTTTAAGTGTTCCTGTACATAGCTCGGTATCAGGCGAGGTAACGGCAATAAAACCGCAGCTTCATCCAAGCGGTGCGAAGATTAATGCGATTTTTGTGAAAAATGATTTTGAATACGAACAGCACGAGAGTGTTAAGCCGGCAGACAATATAGATAATATGACAAAAGAGGAAATGTTAGGCGTTGTACGTGAAAAAGGCCTGGTCGGCATGGGTGGCGCAGGATTCCCGACTTTTATAAAGTTAAATCCGAAGACGGAGGTTGATTATGTAATTGTAAACGGTGCTGAATGCGAGCCGTACATAACATCGGACCACAGACGTATGCTTGAAAATCCCGATGAGATAATTGACGGTCTCGGCATTGCTATGAAGATACTCGGTCTGAAAAAAGGATATATCGGAATAGAAATGAACAAAAAAGACGCTGCCGCGGTTATTAATGAGAAGTTATCCGGCAGAACCGATATAGAAGTGAAGATGCTTAAGACGAAATATCCGCAGGGAGCAGAAAAACAGTTGATAAAAGCGATAACAAAAAGAAGTGTGCCGACAGGTAAGCTTCCGGCAGATGCCGGCGTTGTTGTTCTTAATATTGATACGGTGTATGGTATTTCAAGGGCGTTTCGAGTGGGCTTGCCACCGGTAAAAAGAGTAGTTACCGTAACCGGTGACTGCGTTAAAGAGCCGGGGAACTATGAAGTGCCTTTAGGCGTGACGTTTTCACATTTATTTGAAGCGGCAGGTGGATTTTCAGAAGAACCTAAAAAGATTATCATGGGTGGCCCTATGATGGGTGCTTCCCAGTATAGTGTGGATGTACCTGTTATAAAAACGACTTCTGCACTTCTGGTATTCTCGAATATACAGGAGGTATATGACGAAGCGGCGGCTTGTATACGTTGCGGAAAATGCGTTGACTATTGTCCTATGCATCTTATGCCTTTAAACCTTGCCCGTTTTTCAGATTCCGATAACCTGGAAATGGCTGAAAAATATAATATAACCGATTGTATGGAATGCGGATTGTGTTCGTATGTTTGTCCGGCAAGCCGAAATCCTGTTCAGTTTATACGTGTCGGAAAACAAGCGGTTATTCAAAAAAAGAAAAATCAGGGAGGGAAATAATGTGAGTAATTTATATGTTTCGTCAGCGCCTCATATTCATACTAATGAAACAACTGCTTCTGTTATGAAGGATGTGTGTATAGCGCTTCTTCCGGCGGCTCTGGTCGGAGTGTATCTGTTTGGACTTCGTGCTTTGTCGGTAATTCTTACGGCAGTTGCGGCGTCTGTTTTAGCTGAATATGTGTTTAACCGAATTGCGAAGAAAAAGCAGACGGTAGGCGATTTCAGTGCAGTTGTTACGGGGCTTTTGATAGGTCTTAATATGCCACCGTCCGTTCCGCTGTGGATGGTAGTGATCGGAAGTACATTCGGTATTGTGGTGGTAAAGCAGTTATACGGGGGAATCGGAAAGAATTTTGTTAACCCGGCGCTTGCCGCAAGATGCTTTATGGTTATAGCGTGGACGAGTGCGATGACAACCTTTACTGCTCCGGCGGATGTTGTATCATCTGCTACGCCTCTTGCGATAATGAAAGGAAGCGAAGGGACTATGCCTACTATTCTTACAGCGTTTTTAGGTAAGATCGGCGGATGCATAGGTGAGACTTCCGGAGTGGCACTTTTGATTGGATTTATATATCTTCTGATAAAGCGTGTAATCAGAATAGACACTACTGCATCATATCTTTTAAGCTTTGCGGTATTAACATTCCTGTTTGGTCAGGATATGCTCGGAATGGGAAAACTGAGCTATACTCTTATGCAGCTTTGTACAGGCGGATTGCTTCTCGGAGCGTTTTTCATGGCTACGGATTATGTAACAACGCCGACTACTCCTAAGGGACATATTGTTTTCGGAATAGGCTGCGGAGTGCTTACTTTTGTTATACGTCAGTTTGGCGGATATCCGGAGGGAGCTTCATTTGCAATTCTGCTTATGAATGTAGTATCTCCGATTATTGAGACATATACAAAGCCTAAGACCTTCGGTCATAGCCAGGGTATAAAGAAAGGATGATGAGATTATGCAGAAAATTGATATTAAGGAAATTATAAAAACCGGTCTCATCTTATTCGGTGTTACGGCGATTGCCGCTCTTGTACTTGCCTGCGCTAACAAAATAACTGCGCCGATTATCGAAAAAAATCAGGCGAAGCGGACTGCCGAGGCTATGGAAGTTGTTATGCCGGAGGCTCGGGAATTTGAAAAGGTTGAAGTGATTGCGAAAAAATCAGCGGTAACTGAAGCTTATAATGCAAAAAATGCATCGGGCGAGAAGATAGGAAGCTGTGTTATAGCTGCTGCAAACGGTTATGGCGGTGAGGTTTTGGTTTTAGTCGGAATAGATAGCGAACAAAAGATTACCGGTATTCAGATAATGTCGCACAGTGAAACTCCGGGTCTTGGGGCAAATGCACAAAAACCTGATTTTACCGATCAATTCGCAGGAAAGACTGCCGGTATTAAGGCTGTAAAATCAAATGCCGGTGAGAATGAAATAAATGCAATGTCGGGTGCTACGATAACTTCAAGAGCTGTTACGAGTGCAGTTTCTGAGGCGCTTGAGTTTGCAAAAACCAATCAGTGAGGGGGTAGGATTTATGAAACAACAAACAAATCTTGATATTTTAAAAAGAGGTATTATAGATGAAAATCCCACGTTTGTACAGCTTTTGGGAATGTGTCCTACGCTTGCTGTAACGACTTCTCTTCAGAACGGTATAGGAATGGGACTTTCAGCAACGGCTGTTTTGATTGCATCAAATCTTATGATTTCGATATTCCGTAAGGTGATACCGGGTAAGGTGAGAATTGCGGCGTACATAGTAATAATTGCGGCGTTTGTAACACTGATTGAGATGTGTCTTGACGCATATGTACCGTCTCTTGCAAGCTCGCTCGGAATTTTTATTCCGCTTATAGTGGTAAACTGTATAATACTTTCAAGGGCTGAGGCCTTTGCTTCAAAGAACACTCCGGTTAAATCGTTTTTTGACGGACTCGGAATGGGACTTGGATTTACGCTTGCTCTTGCAATTGTATCGGCAGTGCGTGAGTTTTTGGGTACGGGAGCTATATGGGGCGTTCAGATATACGGCGATGTAATTACTCCGGCGTCAATTGTAACTCTTGCTCCGGGCGGATTTATAGTTTTGGGACTTATAATCGGAATTAAAAATGCTATCATGGACAGGGGAGGTAAGGATAATGCTTAAAGAAATTATTACAATTATCATATCGGCACTTCTTACAGAAAACTTTGTTCTTGTAAAGTTTTACGGAATTTGTCCGTTTCTCGGTGTATCGAAGAAGCTAAGCAGTGCCGGCGGTATGGGTATGGCGGTAACTTTTGTTATGACTCTTGCTTCGATGATTACATGGGCTGTAAACAGTTATTTGCTGATACCGTTTAATCTTGAGTATCTTCAGACGATTGTATTTATTCTTGTTATCGCAGGACTTGTACAGTTTGTTGAGATTGTTGTTAAGAAGATGATGCCTTCGCTTTATAATGCGCTCGGAATATATCTTCCGCTTATAACTACAAATTGTGCGGTGCTTAGTGTTACGCTTCTTAATGTGCAGAATGAATACAACTTCCTTTTATCAACAATATACGGAATGTTTGCCGCTTTAGGATTTACGCTTGCGCTTATTCTTATGGCCGGTATACGTGAGTTTTTGGATGAGGATTATGTTCCGAAGCCGTTCAGAGGTTTTCCTATTGCACTTATTACCGGAGGTATAATGGCGATAGCATTTATGGGATTTTCGGGATTTTCAATATAAGGAAACGGAGGATATGTTAAATGAGTGATATTATTTCCGCTGTATTGGTTGTTGGCGGTGTAGGTCTTATCTTCGGATGCCTGCTTGCTTATGCGTCTATGGTTTTTTATGTTCACCGTGACGGACGAATTGATAAGCTTGAGGAAATTCTCCCCGGTGCAAACTGCGGTGCGTGCGGTTTTGCAGGGTGCAGTGCATATGCTTCTGCTGTTGCTGACGGGAAGGCATCTGTGAGTGCTTGTGTGGTAGGAAAAAGTGCAGTTGCTCAGTCGGCTGCAAGCATTATGGGAATAGATGCCGAAGACGGTGATGATTTTGTGGCTCACGTGATGTGTGCCGGAGATTCCGGGACGGCAAATATGAAATTTGAATATATGGGTGCAAAGGATTGCTATGTTATGGCGAAAGCTGCCGGAGGAAGCAAGCTTTGTCCGAGCGGATGCTTAGGTGGCGGAAGCTGTGTGCATGTTTGTAAATTTGATGCGATACATATCGAAAACGGAGTGGCGAAGGTTGATACTGATAAATGTGTAGCCTGCGGATTATGCGTTAAGAAGTGCCCGAGACAGATTATTGCACTTGTTCCTAAGGAGGCGACGGTATTTGTGGATTGCTCTAACATTGAAAAGGGAGCGGATGCAACAAAGAGCTGTAAAGCGAGCTGTATAGGCTGTCGCTTATGTGAGAAAAACTGCGAACACGGAGCTGTTCATGTGGAGGATAATCATGCAATAATTGACTATTCAAAATGTACGGCATGCGGAGTATGCGTAGAAAAATGCCCTAAAAAGGTTATTACTAAAGCTGATATAGCCTGAGTTTAAAAAGGAGTGCAGAACTGCAATGAATGAAAAATATGTAAAACTGATAACTGAATATTCACATGAAAATTACAAAAAATTCTTTCGTGAGCCTGACGGAATATTGAATTATCCGTATATCGTTCCCGGTGCGGGATATACCAAATCCTTATGGGATTGGGACAGCTGGCTTGTGAATGTTGCAATCAGACAATGCTTTATAGAAAATGTGGAGGAGCATGATTTTTGCAGATATGAACGTGGATGCGTAATGAACTTTTTAGAGCATATGCGTCCGTCGGGATGTACTCCGCATTTGCTTACACCTACAAGAAATACTATTGATGAAGCAGAAGAATTTACTACAAATATGCATAAACCGGTACTCGCACAGCATATTGCATTTATTTTAAAGAGCGTACCTGATGATACAGAATGGTTCAGACCGTACATAGATAACATAGACCGCTTTTTAAAAGCATACATAACTCATGCAAAGCATGAAAACGGCTTGTTTTTCTGGTTTGATGATGCAGGTATAGGCGTTGATAATGACCCTTGCACATTCTTCAGACCGCCGAGAAGCTCCGGTTCAATTTATCTGAATTGCCTTATGTATAAGGAATTGCAGGCTATGGCATATATCTGCGAAATTTTTGAGCAGAAAGAGCTTGGCGACTTTTATATAAAAGAAGCTCTGAGCTTGAAGGCTTCCGTACAAAAGAACTGTTGGGATGAACGTGACGGATTTTATTACAGTGTAGATCTTAATCTTCTTCCGATAGACCCTGAAAGTAAATTTCATTCAGGTATGCCCAGACACTGGGATTGTCTTATTCAGAGAATAGGCGTTTGGTCGGGATTCCTTGCGATGTGGGCAGGAATTGCAACTCCTGAGCAGGCAAAGCGTATGGTTTTTGAGCATTATTTAAATCCTGATACATTTAACGCACCGTTTGGAGTGCGTACGCTTTCAAAAGCTGAAAAAATGTATACAATAGTAAAATCAGGAAACCCATCCTGCTGGTTGGGACCTGTATGGGGAATATCAAATTATTTCACATTCAGAGGACTTGTGCAGTATGGCTTTGACAAGGAAGCAATGGAGCTTGTTGAGAAAACAGTAAATCTTTTTGGTGCTGATATAGAAAAGAACGGATGTATGTCTGAATATTATCATCCCGATACGGGAGAAATGGTAAACGGAGCAGGATTCCAGAACTGGAATTTATTATCGCTTAATATGATAGCGTGGGCAAAAAAGAGAAAATTTTCTGTTGAATTTTAATTGAGAATAGGCATAGTATTTTGTGGTTTTATACCGGGAAATACTATGCTTATCTTTTTTAAATCATATTTGTATATTCCATAAGGTATGCGTCAACGAATCTGGCACATTCACGTCCGTCTCTTATTGCCGAGGCAACCAGGGACTGACCGTTTTTCATATCGCCGGCGGTGAATATTTTCGGGATATTGGTACTAAAACCGTAATCATATGTTTTTACTGTGTTTCTTTCGGTGAGCTCCACTCCGAAGGCTTCGGGGACTTCTTTTTTTGTACCGGTGAAGCCGGCGGCGATAATGAGCATATCGGTGGGGATTGTTTTTTCTGTGCCGGGGAGCTTGAAAAGTTTTCCGTTTTTAAATTCGGTCTTAATTGTTTTAACTGCTGATATTTTACCGTCGGTACTTTCAATTTCTTTAACTGTGGTATTAAAAATACGGGGGTCTTTTCCGAACACTGATATTGCTTCTTCCTGACCGTAATCGGTTTTTAAGGTTTTTGGCCATTCGGGCCAGGGGTTGTTTTCAGGGCGTTTGACAGGTGGTTTATCTGTTATTTCAAGCTGGACTACCGATTTACAGCCATGGCGGATGCATGTGCCGACACAGTCGTTTCCTGTATCGCCTCCGCCGAGAATTACTACATTTTTATTTTTGGGGTTTGGGTAATTTTTGTCTTTGAACTCTGAATCTAACAGGCTTTTTGTGTTTAAACTGAGAAAATCGACGGCGAAATACACGCCTTTGCAGTTTCGGCCGGCAACGTTTATATCACGCGGCTGGTTTGCTCCGCAACAAAGGATTACGGCATCATATTTTTTTAAAATTTCTGATACATTGCTTTTTATTGCCGCATCATAGCTTGTTGTAAACTCAACACCTTCTTGTTTCATGATATTTATACGGCGTTCGATTACGGATTTATTAAGCTTCATATTTGGTATGCCATACATCAGAAGTCCGCCTGTGCGGTCGCTTTTTTCATATACCGATACGGTATGCCCTCTTTTATTAAGGCTGTCAGCGACGGCAAGCCCGGCAGGACCGGAGCCGATTACGGCAACCTTTTTTCCGCTTCTGATTTTTGGCGGTACCGGCTTAATAAGCCCTTTATCGAAGGCGGTTTCTATAATATACAGCTCGTTATCACGGATTGTGACACTTTCTCCGTTCAGGTTATTGACACACGCCGCTTCGCACGGAGCAGGGCATACTCTTCCGGTAAATTCGGGGAAGTTATTCGTTTTTAAAAGACGTTCGAGTGCATTTTTAAAATTATCACGGTATACATCGTCATTCCATTCCGGGATAAGGTTATATAGCGGACAGCCTGTTATCATACCGTTTAAAACCATTCCCGACTGACAGAACGGAACTCCGCAGTTCATACAGCGAGCTGCTTGCTTTCGTCTTATGCGGCGTGAATGAATATGATGAAATTCATTAAAGTTTTTTATTCTTGAGTCGGGAGTTAAAGATTTATTTTCGTCTCTTTCGTATTCTAAAAATCCTGTTGGTTTTCCCATTTTAAGTCCTCCATTCTACTGTTTTCCGGCAGTATAAACAGCAGTGCTAAAAGCAATATTAATTTTTTTTCGTCAGCCTCCTGTTACGCTGTAAAATGCATGAATTTCGGCATCTTCTTTTGACATGCCTTGTTTTTCTGCCTGAGCGACGGCGGTTATGATATCATTGTAGTCTTTTGGTATTATTTTTTTGAAGTTTAACAGCTCTTCTTCAAAATTGCCGAGAATTTTTTCTGCAAGCTCTGAGGCTGTTTCAGAATAATGCTTTTTTATAATACTTTTGAGCTCAGCTGAGTCTTCATCCGATTGAATTTCCAATATTTCAACAAGCTCTTTGTTTGCACGCATATAAAGGTCGTGGTCGGGGTCATAGACATAGGCTGTACCGCCACTCATGCCGGCGGCGAGGTTTTTACCTGTTTTTCCTAAGATTACGACTGTGCCACCTGTCATATATTCAAGGGCATGGTCGCCGGCTCCTTCCGTGACTGCTGTTGCACCTGAGTTCCTGACACAGAAGCGTTCACCTGATATTCCGCATATATATGCGCTTCCGCTTGTTGCGCCGTAGAGTGCAACGTTTCCGATTATTATATTTTCATGAGCTTTAAAGCTACTGTTTTTCGGTGGATATACCACCAATTTTCCGCCTGAGAGACCTTTTCCGAAATAGTCGTTGCTGTCGCCCTCAAGACGGAGCGTAAGTCCTTTTGGTATAAAAGCACCAAACGACTGACCGCCTCCGCCGGTGCAGTTTACGGTGAAGGTATCATCTTTTAATGTGTTTCTGAAATTTTTTGTTATTTCACTTCCTAAAATTGTGCCGAGTGTTCTGTCTGTGCTTGTGACGTTAATGTTTATACTGCATTTTTCACCGGTTTTTAATGACTTTTTAAATTCTTTTAAAAGTATTTGCTCGTCGATGGTGTTTCTGAGGTTAAAGCAGTATAAATCATTCTTATCAAAATGAGTTTTTTTGCCGCCGACGGATCCAAAAAGTATTTTATCAAGGTTTAAATATGAAGATTTTGATGCTGAGTTTTTATTTTTTGCACGAAGAAGGTCGGTTCTTCCTACAAGCTCATCAACGGTTCTGATGCCGGCTTTTGCCATTATTTCACGAAGCTCTTCGGCGATGAAGCTCATAAAGTTTATTACATATTCGGGTTTTCCTGAAAAACGCTTGCGAAGTATGGGGTTTTGTGTTGCAATTCCGACAGGACACGTATCAAGATTACATACACGCATCATGATACAGCCCATACTAACGAGCGGTGCTGTTGAAAATCCAAATTCCTCCGCTCCGAGCATGCAGGCTATTGCAACGTCTCTTCCGCTCATAAGCTTTCCGTCTGTTTCTAATTTAACCTTTGATCTGAGACCGCTCATGATAAGCGCCTGATGTGTTTCGGCAAGACCTAATTCCCATGGCAGGCCGGCGTTGTGTATAGAGCTTTTCGGTGCTGCTCCCGTACCTCCGTCATAGCCCGATATAAGAATTACGCCGGCTCCGGCTTTTGCTACTCCGGCGGCGATTGTGCCGACTCCGGCTTCTGATACGAGCTTTACCGATATGAGCGCTTCTCTGTTTGCGTTTTTTAAGTCGTATATGAGCTGTGCAAGGTCTTCTATTGAATAAATGTCATGATGGGGCGGGGGAGAGATAAGTGATACTCCCGGAGTGGAGTGCCTGGTTTTTGCAATCCACGGATATACTTTTCTGCCGGGAAGATGTCCGCCCTCGCCTGGTTTTGCGCCTTGCGCCATTTTAATCTGAATTTCTTTTGCACTTAAAAGATACTCGCTTGTAACACCGAAACGGCCGGATGCTACCTGTTTGATACTGCTTGATAGCCCGGAGGTGAGACGTTCCGGTAATTCTCCGCCTTCACCGGAGTTTGATTTTCCGCCTATTGTGTTCATGGCTTTTGCAAGACATTCGTGCGCCTCCTGTGATATGGAGCCGTAAGACATTGCACCTGTTTTAAACCGCTTTACTATGCTTTTTACGCTTTCAACCTCTGATAGAGGTATAGGAGTTAAGTTATCAAAATCAAACTCGAAAAGACCTCGCAGTGTATGAGGTTTTGTTTCGTCGTTTACCATGGCGGTGTATTCTTTAAATGCGTTGTAGTCGCCTGATCTTGTTGCTTGCTGAAGCTTTATTATGGTTTTTGGGGTGTAGATATGCTCTTCTTTATCTGTGCCGTTTATCAGCCTGTGCTCACCTGTGCTTTCGGGTGAGGTATCAATACCGAGACCGAGAGGATCAAAGGCATGTGAGTGGTTCCATTCCACTGCTTCACCTATCTGTTCTATTCCTATTCCTCCGATACGGCTTATGGTGTTTGTAAAGTATTGGTCTATGGTTTCTTTGTTTATGCCGACTGCTTCAAATACTTGCGCTGATTGATATGATTGCAGGGTGGAAATACCCATTTTTGATGCTACTTTTACAATTCCGCGAAGTATGGCGCTGTTATAGTCGGAAATGGCGGCGTAGAAGTCTTTATTAAGCATTCCGTATTCTATAAGCTCATGTATTGCTTCATGGGCGAGATACGGATTTACGGCACGTGCTCCGTAGCCTAAAAGGAGTGCAAAGTGATGTACATCACGAGGCTCGGCTGTTTCTATTATTATAGATATGCTTGTACGCTTTTTTGTTCTGATAAGGTATTGCTCAACTGCCGATACTGCAAGAAGCGACGGTATCGCAACGTGGTTTTCATCAACGCCGCGGTCGGACAGGATTATGATATTTGCTCCGTTTTTATATGCCTTGTCGCATTTTATAAAAAGCTGTTCAACTGCTTTTTTCAGAGAGGTATTTTTATAATAGAGAAGAGGTACGGTTGCGGATTTTAAGCCCGGTTCATCGAGCTCCTTTATTTTAAGCAGGTCGGTGTTTGTAAGTATGGGGTTATCTATCTGAAGAACACGACAGTTTTCGCCTGTTTCCGTAAGAAGGTTTCCGTCTGCTCCGATATATACAATTGTGCTTGTTACTATTTCTTCTCTTATTGCATCTATCGGCGGATTGGTAACCTGCGCAAATATCTGCTTGAAATAGCTGAACAGCGGCTGATGCTTGGGGCTTATTACGGCTATCGGAATATCAACGCCCATTGCAGATGTGGCTTCTATACCGTTTTTTGCCATCGGGAGAATTGTGTTTCTTATATCCTCATATGAATACCCGAATGCTTTATAAAGACACTCACGCATAGCTTTATCATACGTTTCAATCTTTTGATTTGGAATTTTCAGGTCTGTAAGCTTTTTTAAATATCTGTCGAGCCATTCGCCATAGGGGTTTTTTGAGGCGTACTCTCTTTTTAATGCTTCATCGTCGATGATTTCTCCTTTTACTGTGTCTATGAGAAGCATTTTGCCCGGATAAAGTCTTGATTTTTTTAAAATTTTTTCCGGTGCGATGTCAAGGACTCCGACTTCGGAGGCAAGAATTAAATAACCGTCAGTCGTAATATAATATCTTGACGGACGGAGCCCGTTTCTGTCGAGAGTTGCACCTACGATGTCGCCGTCTGAAAATAAAATTGCGGCAGGGCCGTCCCATGGCTCCATCATGGTTGAATAATATTTGTAGAAATCACGTTTTGCGCGGTTGACGGTTTTTATTTTATCCCAGGGCTCGGGGATGGTTATCATCATTGCCAGGGGCAGGTCTATTCCGTTCATTACCATAAATTCGATTGTATTATCAAGCATGGCGGAGTCTGAGCCGTAAGCATTTATTACGGGCAGAATTTTTTCAGGTTCATCGGGGAAATACTCCGAAACCATGGTTTCTTCTCGTGCAAGCATTCTGTCGGCATTGCCGCGTATGGTGTTGATTTCTCCGTTGTGAAGTATCATCCTGTTAGGATGGGCACGCTCCCAGCCCGGTGCTGTGTTTGTCGAAAAACGGGAGTGGACCAGTGCAATTGAGGAGGTGTAGTCTTTGCTTTGTAAATCCTTATAGAATTTTCTGAGCTGATGTACAAGAAACATTCCTTTATATACAATTGTGCGTGAAGAAAGTGATGCAATGTGCGTGTCTGTATTGCTTTGCTCAAACACACGCCTTATAACATAGAGCTTTCGGTCGAAATCAATCCCTTTTTGTATATTATCAGGTCTTTTTATAAAGCATTGATACACAGCCGGGACGCTTTCTGATAATTTTTCACTTAAAATTTCGGGGGAGACGGGGACTTTTCTCCAGCCTATAATATGGACATCTTCTTTTTTTGCAATTACCTCGAAAAGGCTCATTGCCTGTTTTTGCTTTAGGGTGCTTTTTGGAAGAAAAAACATTCCTATACCGTAGTCAAGCTCGTTTCCAAGTTCAAAATCGCTGTGCTTTGAGAAGAAATTATGCGAAATTTTAAGCATTATTCCAACTCCGTCGCCTATTTCTCCGCTGCTGTCTTTTCCGGCCCGGTGTTCGAGTTTTTCAACGATGCTTAGTGCATCATCAACAACCTTGTGTTCTTGCTTTCCTTTTATGTTTATTACTGCTCCGATACCGCAGGCATCGTGCTCGAAGCGGTTGCAATATAATCCTGTTTCAGACCCGTTATACATGGTTATTGCCTCCTGGTTTTTTGTTTGTTAATTCCGGTGATTTTGAAATGGATTAAATTATAGTTTATCTGCATAAATTAGCAGGCTGTAAATTCTGCTTTGCTTAGCCTCCTTTGTGTAAAGGGAGGTGGCACGGCGTAAGCCGTGACGGAGGGATTGTTCCTTAAATATGTTAATTTCTTGAAAGACAATCCCTCAGTCAGCCTATGGCTGACAGCTCCCTTTACACAAGGGAGCCTATTAGCAAAGCATATCAAAAGCCTATCCTTAATTAGTAAGATAAACTATAATTTATAAATTAATTATATCCATAAATTCAAAAAATATGATTTCAAATTTATGGTTGATTAATAATAAAATTTAAAAAAAGTAAGAAGGCTAAATCAAATGAATGAATTGCCTTCTTACTTTTTTTATTGCATAGCGTTTCTTACGTTATTGCCTGCACCCTTTACCATGTCTGCGGCATCTCTTCCTACGTCACCAACAGCGTCCGCGGCGTCGCCTATGGCGTTTCCGGCGCTTTGTGTTACGCTGTTTGTTCCGTTACCGTTACTGTTTCCGGAGTTTGTTCCACTGTTGCTACCGTTACCGGTGCTTGTTTCACTACCGGTTCCGTTACCGGTTCCGTTGCTGTTCTGGCCGGTTGTTTCGTTGGTATTGTTACCGTTTGTATTATTTGCACCGGCTGTCGGACTCGGAGTATTGGTTGCTGTTGTGTTTTCATGAGTTTTATTAGCTGAGCAACCGCATAATCCGAGAATTAAAGCTGCCGCTATACACATTACTTTTATTCTGTTCATTTTTTGTTTCCTCATTTCATTTTTAGTTAATAGTGTGCATTACATATTATAATCAAAAAAATAAATTATATTAATCCAAATTTTTCCTGAAATATTGACAAATGATAAAATTTAAAATATAATGTAATTATTGAATATAAAAATCGGAGGAAATAAATTTGAAAAACATATATATGATTGGAAATACACATTTTGATCCTGTATGGCTCTGGAAGTGGGATGAGGCTATGGCGTCGATTCATTCTACATTCAGGAGTGCACTTGACAGGATGAAGGAGGATGATGATTTTATTTATTCATTTGATACACCGCCTGTTTTTGAATGGATTAAAAATACGGACCCGGAAATGTTTGAAGAAATAAAAATGCGTGTTGATGAGGGAAGATGGGAGCTTTGTGAGGGATGGTGGCTTCAGCCGGATTGCTTTAGCGCCTGCGGTGAGAGCTATGCACGTCAGAGCTTATACGGACAACGGTATCTTAAGGAAAATTTCGGCAGATATGCAGATACGGTTTTTAATATAGATTCCTTCGGACATAATTCTGCAACTCCGCAGATACTGAAAAAAAGTAATATAGACTATTATTGTATGTGTCGTCCGGAAAATGGCCATTTTCCTCTTGCGGCGCCATATTTCAAATGGGAAAGTAAGGACGGAAGCTTTGTGAATGCATTCAGGGCAGGACAATACAGCCCTATATATAATAAAGATATGGAAAAAGCGGTGAAAACCGCCGAAGAAAATATGCACGGTGCGGTATGCGATGAAATGATGGTTTACGGCGTTACAAATCACGGCGGAGCTCCGACAAAAAAAGCTATTGCTGATATTCATGCGCTTAGCGATAAAAAAGACTATGATATAAAATTTTCATCTGTTTCGGGATATTTTAAGGCACAAAAGAGGACGTGCGTTACGGTAGAAGGTGAAATGATTACAAATAATTACGGACCTTATACCAATAATCATTTAATAAAGAAAAGGAACAGAATTGCGGAATATGCGGTTGTTAATGCTGAGAAGGCTTCTGTTATTGCAAAAAAGGTGCTTAATAAAAAATATGAAAAGAAAAAACTGAATGATTGCTGGAAGGCTGTGATGTTTAATCAATTTCATGATATTTTAGGCGGTGCAAGTATAAGGGATGCGTATTTTGATGCTTATAATCAACTCGGAGGTGCTATATTTACGGCAAATGAAATGATGCACTTTGCACTGCAGTCAGTAACCGGGAAAATAAAAACACCCGGAGTAAATCCCGATAATCCCTGGAATATAGTGGTATGGAACTTGAATGATACGGATTATGACGGATTTATAGAGGCAGAAGTACAATGGCTTCATGAATTTGACGCATATTCCGGCGGTATTTTATTAAAAGATTCTGAGGAAAACGAATATCCGTGCCAGATTATACTTGAAAAATCTGTTATAGCAGGTTTTCGTTCAAGATTTGTTTTTAAAGCGAATATTCCGGCGTTTGGATATAAGTCTTTTAAAGTGATTAAAACAGATAAAAAATCACTGGTTGTGGAAAATAATTGTATAAAGCGGATAGATAACGGCGTATATGAAGTGGATTTCGATGAGAAGACAGGCTTTATAAAAAGCGTTTTTGCAAAGAATATTAATAAAGAGTTTAAAAATATATTAAAGCCCGAGTGTTTTTCGGATGAAGGCGATACGTGGTGCTTTAATACGGTGTCCTGCGGTGAAAAGCTTGAAGATTTTGAGCTTTACAAGCTTTTTGTGACAGAAGACGGGATGCATCGGACAACAGTTAAAGCAACGTATAAATTCAGAAAATCATGGCTCACACTTTATTATACTTTTTATGATGCTGAAAACTATTTTGATATAAAGTATTCGGTGAACTGGAATGAAGAGCATACGGCGCTAAAGCTTATGACTGATACGGGATATTCTGATATAACGGTTTCATCACCATTTTCAACCGAACAGAGAACGGAATATACACATGATGTACCTATGGGTGAATGGGTGTGTATGCATGATAATGACGGTGGAGTTTCTTTCATCTGCGACAGCATATTTTCGTATACGAAAACAGGTACGGTTATTGGTCTTAATATTTTAAGAAGCTGTATTTACGGGGATTTAAGGCTTTGTGAGCTTAATGCGGATTCGGACTATCCGATAATGGAGCAGGGGATTTGTGAGGGATGTGTTCGGGTGGTATTACATGACGGTGATTATGCGAAAAATAAAATTCCGGCTATGGCAAATGCGTTTAATAATAATCCTGTGGTTATATGCGAAGCAAACCATGACGGAGTGTTGCCGGAATATGAACAATACATCGGTCTGAAGTCTGAAAGCGTATATATAAGTGCAGTAAAGGAATGCGAAGCCGATGAGGATAACGTTATAAGGCTTTTTGAGATCAGCGGCAAAAAGCAGAATGCTGATCTGAACTATTTCGGAAACGTGATTTCAATTCCGATGAATCCTTATGAGATAAAAACCGTTAAGATAAGCGGGGATGAGGTAAAAGAAGTAAATATACTGGAAGAGTAATTATAGTAATGTGTACAAATAAATAAATTGCAACTGAAAGAATTTTAAGGAAAACATAAAAAAATGTCAGAAAACTATTGCAAATATCTAAAAAGTGTGGTACAATGATAAAAATGAATAAAAAAGCTATGATGAAACAAAGTAGGCTGTAAGTTCGCCATAAGAGAGCGGTGGTCACCGGCTGTAAGCCGCCGCGGTAAGAGTACGGTTGAAATTTCCTTTCGGAGCTGTATGGGTGAAGCCCGGTTCGGGTGTGTAGTCTGTGCCGGCGGCAGTCGTTAAAATGCATACGAGCGTCCGTAGCGTGAAGCTTCGGAAATGCGGGTGGTACCGCGGAGAATTTCTTCGTCCCGAATTTTTTCGGGACGTTTTTTTATGTAAAAAATGTTTCGGAAATGCTTGAATTTTAATATAAGGAGGAACAAAAAATGAAGCAAAAAATTCAGGAGATTAAAAGCCTGGTTGAAGAACAGCTTTTAAAAGCAGACAGCATAGAAGCTCTTGAAGAAATCAGAATTAAATTTTTAGGAAAGAAAGGTGAGCTTACGGCTGTGCTTAAGGGCATGGGACAGCTTAGTGCAGAAGAACGTCCGGTTATCGGGGCGCTTGCAAATGAGGTAAGAGCTTTTCTTGAAAAGGAAATAGATGAGAAAAAGTCGGAGCTTAACAAAAAACTTCAGGCTGAGAAATTAAAAGCCGAAGTTTTAGACGTTACAATGCCGGGTAAAAAGGCAGAAGCCGGCGGACTTCATCCGCTTACAACGGTTCTTGACGAAATAAAGTCGATATTTTTAGGAATGGGCTTTCAGATTGCGGAGGGCCCGGAGGTTGAATATGATTATTATAACTTTGAGGCGTTAAACATTCCTAAAAATCATCCGGCACGTGATACACAGGACACATTCTATATTTCTGAGAATATTGTTTTAAGATCACAGACTTCGCCTATGCAGATCCGTGTAATGGAAAATAATAAACCACCGATAAGAATTCTTGCACCGGGCAGAGTTTACAGAAGCGATGCTGTTGACGCAACTCATTCACCGGTGTTCCATCAGATAGAGGGACTTGTGGTTGATAAGGGCGTTACTATGGCTGACCTTAAGGGCACTCTTGAAATGTTTGTAAAACAGCTTTACGGTGAAAAGACAAAGGTACGTTTTCGTCCGCATCATTTCCCGTTTACAGAGCCTTCTGCTGAGATGGATATGTCTTGCTTTGCTTGCGGCGGTGAAGGCTGCAGTGTATGCAAGGGTGAAGGCTGGATAGAGATTTTAGGCTGTGGTATGGTTCATCCGAAGGTTCTTAAAAACTGCGGAATAGATCCTGAGGAATATTCGGGATTTGCGTTTGGACTTGGTCTTGAGCGTATAACCATGGGAAGATACAATATAGACGACTTAAGATTATTCTTTGAAAATGATGAAAGATTTTTGAAACAGTTCTGATTTTAATAGAGTGTGAAAGGAATGATTAAGAAATGAAAGTACCAATGAGTTGGTTTAATGATTATACCGATATTAGCGGTGTATCACCTAAGGAATTTGATCATGTGCTTACTATGTCGGGTTCGAAGGTGGAAGAGGTTGTTAACTTAGGTAAGGATATTAATAAGGTTGTGACGGGTAAGATTTTAGAGGTTGTACCTCACACGGATTCTGACCACCTTGTTATATGTCAGGTGGACACAGGCGAGGGTGAGCCTATACAGATAGTTACGGGTGCGCCGAATGTTAAGCCGGGACAGATTGTGCCTGTTGCACTTCACGGTTCCACTTTGCCGGGCGGAATTAACATTAAAAAAGGAAAGCTCAGAGGCGTAGAGTCTAACGGAATGCTTTGTTCGGCTGATGAGCTCGGTATAACACCGCAGGAGCTTGGGTATGAGCCGGAATACGGAATACTTATACTTCCTGAGGACACAGAAACGGGAATGGATATAAAAGATTATTTCGGACTTAATGAAGAGATTGTTGAGTTTGAAATAACATCAAACCGTCCCGACTGCTTCAGCGTTATCGGACTTGCAAGAGAAACGGCGGCATCTTTTAAGAAGCCGTTTAATGTGAAAGCTCCTGTGATTCATGAAAATGATGAGGACATAAACGATTATCTTAAGGTGAATGTAGAAAATAAAGAAAAGTGCTTAAGATACAGCGCAAGGATGGTTAAGAATGTGAAAATAGGTCCGTCTCCCGAATGGATGGTTAAAAGACTTAAGGCCTGCGGAATACGTTCTATAAATAACCTTGTTGATATAACAAACTATGTACTCATGGAATACGGACAGCCGATGCACGCTTTTGATATGAGAGATTTAAAGGGTGCCCGGATAACTGTACGTTCCGCTAATGACGGAGAGGTTATAAAGACTCTTGACGAACAGGAAAGATGCCTTAATGCTGACGACCTTGTAATTGCTGACGGCGAAAGAGCTGTTGCTGTTGCAGGTGTCATGGGTGGATTTAACTCGGAGATAAAAGACGATACAACAACGGTTGTGTTTGAATCTGCAACGTTTGACGGAACAAGTGTAAGACTTACCGCGCAAAAGCTCGGACTTCGTACAGAATCGTCATCGAGATATGAAAAGGGACTTGATCCGAATAATACAATACCTGCGGTTGAACGTGCTTGTGAGCTTGTTGAAATGCTTGGCTGTGGCGAGGTTGTTGGCGGATGTATTGATGTTGTTGGTAAAGAACGTACAAGACGTGTTCTGCCGTTTCGACCTGATTATATAAACAGCTTCTTAGGTACTGATATTCCGGTAAATGAGATGGTATCATATCTTGAAGCCATAGAGTTTGAGGTTGATATGAGTGCTATGACTGTATCTGTACCAACATTTCGTCCTGATGTTGAAGGTCAGGCCGATGTTGCCGAAGAAGTGGCTCGTTTTTACGGTTATGACGTAATCCCGACAACACTTTTGTCCGGAGAGACTACTATCGGAATGAAGACGACAAAACAGCTTATTACAGACAAGATAAACGCACTTTTAGCGGATCACGGAATGTATGAAATATACACATATACTTTCGTTTCGCCGACAATTTACGATAAACTGAGGATACCGGCAGACAGTAGCTTAAGAAATAATGTTGTTATTTCAAATCCGCTTGGTGAAGATACTTCTGTTATGCGTACAACGACTGTTGCTAACATGCTTGAAGTTCTTGCAAGAAACTATAAATATAAGAATGAGGCTGTAAAATTCTTTGAGATAGGAAAAATATATATACCTACTGAGCCGGACAAGCTTCCCGAAGAGCCCGAAATGATAACTATGGGAATGTATGGAGATAAGATTGATTTCTTTGACCTTAAGGGAATGTGCGAAATGCTCACAGAGGGACTTCATATTTCAAAGGTAAGCTATCGTGCGTGCAAGGATAATCCGATGTATCATCCGGGAAGAACTGCGGAGCTTATATCAAGAGGCGAGGTTATAGGAATACTCGGTCAGGTGCATCCTGAAACGGCTGAGAATTTTGATATAGATATTCCATGCTACGTTGCAGAGATAGATCTTAAAAAGCTTATTGAATGCGTTGATGATGATATAAAATATGTTCAGATTCCGAAATTCCCGGCGGTTGAGCGTGATATTGCTATGCTTGTTGACGCTGATATTCCTGTTGCAAGAATTGAAGAGGTTATGAAAAAGGCCGGCGGAAAGATGCTCTGCTCAGTTAAGCTGTTTGACGTTTATCAGGGTAAGCAAATTCCTGAAGGTAAAAAGAGTGTTGCATATTCAATTTCTTTCAGAGATAACACACGAAGCCTTACCAATGAGGAAGTAAACGTTGTGTTTGATAAGATTCTCAAAAAATTACAGGTGGAAATAAATGCACAGCTCAGATAAGGTTTTGAGTAAAATAAAGAAGCTTTTGCCGGGTAATTCACCCGGCAAAAGTGATATATTGGATGAAAAGGATATTTTATCATCATTAAAAACGAAGTTTATTGGAAGAAATATTCTGATATTTGACGTAGTTTCTTCTACAAATGTTATTGCGAAAGAAAAAAGTGATTTACCGGAGGGGACTGTTTTTATCGCTGAGACTCAGACTGACGGTCGGGGGAGACTCGGACGGGAGTGGATAAGCGAAAGCGGGGAAGGACTGTGGTTTTCAGTGCTTTTAAAGCCGGGTGTTGAGCCGGATAAGGCATCGGTTATAACCCTTGTTGCCGGAATGGCGGTGTGCGAGGTGCTTGGAGCGGAGTATGCTGTTAAATGGCCTAATGATATTGTAACCGACGGTAAAAAGGTATGCGGTATTCTTACTGAGATGACGGCAGGAAACGTAATATGCGGGATTGGCGTTAATGTAAATAACAGAGAGTTTTTTGAGGATTTAAGGGATAAGGCGACTTCTGTTTATATAAAATCCGGAAAAAGGGCTCAAAGAAATGCTCTGCTTGCAGATATTCTGAATGCTTTTGAGCGGCTTTACTTTGAGTTTACGGAAAATGGGTTTGATACACTTGCCGATAAATATAAAAGCATGTGTATAACAATTGGAAAGATAGTTTCTGTCAGCGGAAATATTACGCTTTGCGGCATGGCTGAGGATATAACAGCCACGGGTGAGCTTATCGTCAGAAACGGGGAAGGAAGACATATTGTAAATTCCGGAGAGGTTTCGGTAAGAGGAATTTACGGATATATATGAAAACAGAGTTCCGGAAAATATAAGGAACTCTGTTTTTTTATCTTTTAGGAAATTGCGTGCTTTTGCAATTTTCTAAATTACAAAAAAGTCTGCTTATGGAAGTGAGCTGTGTGAACGACAATTATGATAGTGACTTTTTTATTGCGGTTTTTCCAATGTTATCTTTCCGATACGGCAGCTTCTGAATTCATCAAGAACCATATTTGCGGCACGTTCTGTGTCGGGTTCACCGCCTGAGATTATAAAACCACGCTTTTTTGCGATATATTCCAAAAGCTCATAGCCTTTAAGCTCCGATATGTTTTCGAGCTTGTAGCGTGTTGAAAGCTCTGTGGCGTAGTTATCACGCAAAAACTCAAGCAGGGAATAGGAAAGGAGCTCGGTGTTTATTATTTCGTCTTTTATGGCACCGGTGCAGGCGACACGCTTTGCTGTTTCGTTATCTTCGAATTTCGGCGGAAGTATTCCGGGGGTGTCGAGAAGCTCTATGTCGCCACGAAGGCGTATCCATTGCTTGCCGCGCGTAACGCCCGGTCTGTCGCCGGTTTTTGTGCTCGCTTTTCCGACTAAGCGGTTTATGAGGCTTGATTTTCCGACGTTTGGAATACCGACTGTCATTATTTTTATGGTGCGGTTTCTGCCTTTTTCTTTATCACGCTCAATTTTTTCGCGTATCAGCTCTTTTGCTGCCGCTGTTATTTTATTTATACCCGCGCCTGTGGTACAGCTTACCGGAATGACGTTTATACCTTGTTTTTTGAAAAATGAAATCCATTCTGAGGTTATATCAAGATCTGCAAGATCGGATTTGTTCATTACAATAAGTCGCGGTTTTGATTTTAACATTTCGTTGAAGCTTGGGTTTCTTCCTGAGAATGGGATTCTTGCATCTGTTATTTCCACAACTACGTCTATAAGCTTAAGGTTTTCCTCGATCAAACGGCGTGTTTTTGCCATATGACCGGGATACCATTGAAGTTGTTGCGGCTGAATACCTGTTTGATTTTCGTTCATGTTAATTGTCTCCTGTTAAAATTCTGAATAAAAGCGATTTGCAATTAATAGAATTACAAACCGCCTTTTAGATTAATGTTTTTTGAAAATTATCTTGTGATACCTATCTGGTTAAGAGGCCATATTCTTATTTGTGATTTTCCGAGTACGGCTTCAAACGGAACCTGACCTAAATCAGAATGACGGCTGTCTTTACTGTGTTCTCTGTTATCGCCCATTACAAACACATGACCTTCTTCTACCGTTACCGGGTATTCAACGTTCATATCTATGCTTTGGGTGTAGCCGTAATCTTCTTCAAGCATAACTCCGTCGACATAAACCTTACCACCTTTTAAATCAACGGTTTGTCCCGGCATGGCTATAACTCTTTTTACATAGTATCTTCTTTTCAGCTCCTTTGGAACAGTCGTGTATGACTTGATAAATCTGCTTGCGGCGTTGATTTTTTTGCCGGTGCTCTGTTCGAGCTGTTCAAAGTAGTCGTTTCTCTTATTATATGTTGAGTCTAATATTATTATGTCGCCCTGTTCAGGTTCATAGCCGAGCTTTGTAACAATAAGTCTGTCTTCGTGAACAAGTGTGGGGAACATACTTGAGCCGTCAACCTTTACAATGTCAAAAAGAAATCCTTTAATTAAAAATGCAATTGCAACTGCTATAACTATGGTATAAAACCACTCAAATAACTCTCTGCCTATTGAGTTCTTCTTTGGTTTTGATGATTTGTTTTCCTTGTTTTCGATAGTTTCTTTGTTTTCGTTATTTTCGTTCATCATACAATCCTCCCGTTTTAAACAAATTTTTCGCAAGGTTAAGATTAAAAAGCAGGACGCCGAAAGGCGACCTGCTTATTTTCAGGAAACTTAGATTTGTTCCTTAACCTTTGCGGCTTTTCCGACTCTGTTACGGAGATAGTAAAGCTTAGCTCTTCTGACTCTACCTTTTCTTGACTCTTCGATTTTTTCGATGTTAGGTGAGTTTACAGGCCATGTCTTTTCAACTCCAACGCCGTAAGAAATACGTCTTACAGTGAAGGTTGCGCCTATGCCGCCGCCTTGTTTCTTGATAATCGTTCCTTCAAACATCTGAATTCTTTCACGATTACCTTCTTTGATTTTTTGATATACCTTTACGTTGTTACCAACAACGAGCTCAGGTAAATCTGTTCTGATCTGGTCTTTTGTTAAAGCGTTAATGATTTCATTTGTGTTCATCATTAAGCCCTCCTCTCATTTATTAGGTGTTCGTGCCGACCGAGGCAGAGGACCGCCCATATTCCATATAATTGTAACACAATTTTATGAAAAAATCAAGTCTTTTTTATAAAAAAAATTAACATATTTCATAAGTTTTCAGCGTATTATTAAGTAAAGATAACCAAATAATGATAAAACGTGTGCGAAAGGAACAATAAGATGAGACTTAAATGCGTGGTTTTAAACGGAAGGCGAATAGGGATAATTGCAGGGTTGGTGGTGCTTATTCTGATAGTTGTATCAGCATTTATTGCGATAATTAACAATAAAAAAACACAGGAGACTTTTCTCGGCAGTGATCTCGGAATGGAGATAATAGAGTCGGAGTTCCCGGCAGAAAATACGAAAAAAGAGGACAAACATCTTAAGATAATAAAGGAAAATCCGATGTTTTCAGAATTGGGAGAGGATGTGAACGAAAGAGAGGCTGAGGAGTCTGAAACGGAAAAGCCGGAGGCTTTACCTTCAACTTCGCCTGAGCCGTCGCCGGAAGAGATATATGAGGATAATTTATATGGTGAGATGAAAATGCGCAATGAGACGGATTATAATGTAAATCTGAATGAGCTGGCTTTGCAGGAACTGCCGTTTGAGGTTGACGGTGACGAAGTAGAGGTGCTTATAATGCACACACATACGACCGAAAGCTATTCGTCATCTGAGACGACAGTTTATTCGGCGTATGAGAACGGAAGAACAACTGATGATCTCAAGAATATGACGGCAATTGGAGGAGCTGCGGCACATATTCTGAACGAAAACGGAATAAAAACGATTCATGATACAACAGTTCATGATTATCCTACATACAATAATGCATACACACGTTCGGCGGCGACGATAAATAAAAATCTAAAGGATAATAAAGATATTAAGATTGTGCTTGATTTTCACCGGGACGCATTTCCGGGTTCGGGTGAGGGTAAAAGGAAGCTCACAACCGAGATAAACGGCGAAAAGGCGGCTCAGATAATGATTGTGGCCGGTACGGACGGAAACGGACTCAGGCATGATAAATGGAGGGGGAATCTTGTATTTGCCGCACAGCTTCAGAAGAGAGCAAATGAAATGTATCCGGGGCTTATGAGAAATCTTAATCTCAGGAAGGAGAGGTTTAATCAGCATCTTACGCCCGGTAGTCTGATAATTGAGGTGGGGAGTAATACGAATACGTTTGAAGAAGCAAAGAAAGCCGCTGAGGCGTTTGCTGAGGTTATAGTTTCGGTGCTAAACTATAATTAATTTTCTTGTTAACAATTTGTACTCATTCAAAAACCGTGTAAATGACATAAATTACTGTTGACAGCGGACAATGTCGTGTGGTATAATGAAGTTAACTAAGTTAATTTTATTATCTTTTAGGAAATTGCGTGCTTTTGCAATTTCCTAAATTACAAAAAAGTTTCTTCTGCCCCCATGATTGGGGGTGCAGGGGGTTGAAGCTTTTAATCAAAAACTTTTTTATAAAGGGGACTGACGTATGAATACGTATGAAAGAATATATTCGGTTGTTAAGAAGATTCCGAGGGGGAATGTTGCAACGTATGGGCAGGTTGCGGCTCTTGCCGGTAATCCGAGGTGGGCGCGCGTTGTTGGATATGCACTGCACAGCAACCCGGACCCTGAAACTATACCTTGCTACCGGATTGTAAATCGTGAGGGAAAAGTATCAGAGGCTTTTGCTTTTGGGGGTGTAAATGTTCAGATACAGCTTCTTGAAGCTGACGGAATAAAGGTAAATGACGGGAAAGTAGAGCTTTCAAAATATCAGTGGGACGGGATTTAAGATGTGTTATATTAGCTAAGCAATGTATTTTTTTGCTTGGGATTGTTAGTAAAAATAGTTAAAAGTCACACTCTTTATTGACCTTCGCTGTAAAATATGGTATAATATACTTAAAGCTAAAAGCGTATTTAATGGCTTAAACAGTGAACAGGAGAAATAAAAAATGGATTTTACTTATGATATAACTATGTTTAAAGACGTGTTTGAAAGCAGTTTTACCTGGCTCAGCGGATTTGAAAGAAATGTCCGCAGATATAATGATAAAGCGGCAATATCCGATCCGGAGTATGACAAGTCACTTACTTATGAACAGCTTAATACTGTCTGCAATAAATTTGCAAACTCATTGAAGGCTGACGGTGTGGGCAGACATGATGTTATTCTGTATCAGATAAAAAATTCGTTTGATTTTGCATATTGCTATATAGCACCGCAGAAAATCGGCGCTATAAACAGTCCGGCAAACTTTAAGCTTGCACCGGGCGAGATAGCAAAAATAATGGAGCATAACACACCTAAGGTGTATGTGTATGAATATGCAATTAAAGATGTTGCAGCAAAGGCAATAGAAATTTCAAAGCATAAGCCGGAAGTTATATTAGTGGCTGAGTATCACGATAAAGACAAGCCTGAGCTGCCCAAGGGGCATATTCTGCTTTCGGAGTATATCGAAAAGGGAAGCGAAGAGACTCCACAAAATGATTTCAAACCGCATATATATGATGAAGTTACAAGAATGTATACATCAGGTACGACAAGTCTTCCTAAAGGTGTGCCTGTGAATAACATAAATGAAGTTTTGTCCGCTCATGACGTAATAATGCATTTTCCGCTCAGCATAACCGACAAAACCATGAACACGACACCGTGGTTTCACCGCGGAGGACTGCATTCGGGCGGATTGGCGCCGACTTTGTATGTTGGAGCTGAGTCTGTGGTTTTAAGAAACTTTAATCCCAAAACCTGTCTTGAATATACAGAAAAGTTTGGAGTAACGTTTATTATAGGTGCTCCGGCAGTTCTTGAAATGCTTGCAAAGAGACAGGAGCTGAGCTTATTTGATTTATCGGGACTCCGCGGCATTGTTACGATGGGAAGTCCGCTTGAAAAAGCGGCATGCATACGCTATCGCAATATTCTTACACCGAATATTTTTAACGGTTACGGTACAACAGAGACGTTCTGGAACACATTCCTTCGTCCGTTTGATTTGCCGAAGATGGCAGGCAGTGCGGGACGCTCATGCACTGATGATGAGGTTCGTGTTGTAAATATATATGAAGACAGAAAGGCAGAGCCGGACGATGTGGTACCTCAGGACGGAAAGACTGTGGGCGAGGTTATAATTATGACGCCGTCTAAGTCTACGTATGCATATTATAATAATGAGGAAATGACGAAACAAAAGTTCTATAAGGGCTGGATGTATACTTCGGATCTCGGAACATGGAATGATAAAAGCTATGTAACTATTGCCGGAAGAAAGGATGATATGATAATATCATCAGGAGAAAATATTTATCCTACACAGATAGAGGAAGCATTAAATGAAAATCCGAAGGTTAAAGACTCGATGGTAACGTCCGTTCCTGACAGAGTAAGAGGCGAGGTTTTAGTTGCTTATGTAGTAAAAGCTGATGAGAGTCTTGAAGTTTCAGAGCTTAAAGAGTTTTGTAATAATCATCCGGATTTACCGTCTTTTAAACGACCGAGATATTACAGGTTTGTGGATGAAATGCCGATGACGGCGACCGGTAAGAAACAGCACTATAAGGTAAAAGAGATGGCAAAAAAAGATTTGGAAGACGGATTGCTTACAAAGAAATAAATGAAAAGACTACCCTGACAAAATTGGGTAGTCTTTTGTTTTCAGAAGCTTGATTTTGCGTATTTTCCTGGTGAAATCCCAACGCTTGAAGTAAACGTTCGTATGAAATTGGAATAGTCACGAAAACCGCACATGAACGCTGTGTCTGAAACGCTGTATCCGTTTTTGAGGAGCTTTTTTGCTTCGGAAATTCGTTTGCCGGTTATATATTTCATAACTGTTGTACCAAGATTTACTTTGAAAAGCTTGCAAAGCTGATTTACCGAGATGTATGAATTCTGAGCTATTTTTTTTAGCGTAAGTTCATCATCAAGATGTTCGTTTATGTATAAAATTGCGGCGTTTAGCGGAAGACTTTTGAGCTGTGCTCTTAAGCTTGCGTCGTGGCTGTGAATGAACTTTTCGTTTATCAGGGTAAGAATCTGAAGCATTATGCTGTTTTTCATAACATCATCGCCAAATTCATAGTTTACGGAGAGCTTTTTTAACATATTAAGAATGTTTTTTCGCTCTTCATCCGAGAGTGTGATTTTATTTGATGTGTTTTTATGACGGACATAAAAGCATTGCGATAAATCCGTTTCTTCGGTAGATGCGGAATAGATAAATTCAGGATGAATCTGAATAATAAAACGCTCTACATCTAAGTCCGGATTGAAGGTTATTTTATGTGCTTCAAATTGATTTATTGTAAATATATCTCCGTCCTCGACCTCATAAATTTTATCGTCAATCAGGAAATGATTACCGCCTTTTACGCAAAACATTATCTCACAGCAATCGTGAGTATGAATATTCGGGTTTGGGTTGTTGACGGCAGAGTGATAGAGACCGAAGCCCTTTGTACGCTGGGCGTAGTCAAGTGCTGCGGTACAATTTTCAAAATAAATGTCCATGATTTTAATATATACTCCTGTTTTTTTGCATCTAAAGTAGTATCAATTCAATTATAGCATACCGAAATTGAAAAAGCAATATACAAGTGAAAATTGCAATAAAAAATGTGAAACCTGCAAATAATTTGCAGGTTTCACATCGGTGTATTCGGAAGTTTTTTATAGCATGATTATATATCGTGAGTGATTTATGTAAAGACAATTGAAATATTGACATTTTTTTGTTTCTATGGTATAATGATTTCAAGCAAAGCTTGAATAATTGAATTGCCTGCGACATGAATTGTACTTCGTGCATTATAAGGGCAATTCAATTCATGGAGCGATAACGAGAAATTATAGTGATAGCCGATTTCATTAAAAAGATCGGCGTCTAAATCTTATATCCCATATAATAAAGAATGTCGAATAATTCATAATTTCAAAAAATTCACTTCTGACAAATATCGGTTTTATGTGATTTGCTCTGTTTGATTATATGCAGATTTTGAGTTTTTTCGACAGTCTGACATCCCATTTTATGATTATTACGGAGTGATTAGGAAGTGAAACGATTATTAATAATTATTATCAGTATCATTGCTATTATTTCTTTATTATTTTTGATACACCTTGAGCGAACAGAATGGGTTTTGAGAGAAAAAGTATATGATTTGGATATTCCGTTAAGTGTAAATAATGGAACAATTGATAGTATTGAAAAACAAGTAAAAAAGGTGATTCCTGATAAATATGCTAATTCTCATTTATGCGAGATAAAGTTTATAGGCGACTCAAATGAAAGTTTTGAAACATTTACAGATGGTGAGATTGTGTTTGTTTATTATGAAAATTTAGGGAATGCCAATGGCTTCTATAACTGTGAACGTTTTGCATTGTGTGAAATTCATATAGATTTACAACAAGAGTTAATTACCCGAATGAGGGTTTATGGAAATAGTCAGATTTGCGATTTGGAGGAACTTGAAACATATCCGGAAATCAATGAAATTCGTAACGTTATTTACGGATATTGTGAAAATTCAAAAGAATTTGAAAGCGGATATACTATTGTAGGCGGTTTTGTAAATATTTTGAACGATGATACAATAATGTCAAGTTTTACTATTGAATTAGCGGCTGGAACTCAACGGCAAAAGTTTGGGAAAATACTAAAATTAAAAAACGAGTATCAATTTTTGCCTTTTGAAAGGTAAGTCATTTGGTGAATGGATGGTTGGGGAGACAGTTTGAGGACGAAATAGCATAGATGTTAGAGCAAAGGCATCTAAACAAAGGCATGATATTGATGTAGTAATACAAGCTTTGAAAAAATTAGAGGAATGGGGTTGGTGAGATGCGTAATAAAGCAATTGTAATGATAATCTGTCTATTCGTACTATGCTTACGTTTATGTTTGATAGGAGTTGCAATAATTATAGGAATTAAATTATTTGTTCTTTCAGGAATGATATTTATGTTCACGCCTGATCCTCCGGCTCCAAAGGTTACGTATACAGAATTCCCGTTTTGCATAACTTATGAATATAACGGTCAAGAAATAGTGTATGAGGATGTTCAAATATGCGAGTATGGTGGTATAGTAGATTATGGAAGTGGTGGAAAAAGATACGTTTGGAACACAAGATTAAAGAGTGGAAATAGAGAAGTGATATTAATAGAGGATACAGACGTAGATGGAAAGTTTAAAATATGTGTTTTTCATGATGATCCGGAATATTTAATGAATGATCCATTTTATAGAGAAATGGAAGAAGAATATTTAAGATTTAAAAAGATATATGTATGGAGAGAGAACTTTGGAAGTAAACATATTTCTGTTGAAGAAGCATATGAGATATATGATTTCAGAATTATTAATGTTGAATGTGCTGAACCGATACTCAATGTGTTTTCAGAAGTTGAGCCATAAGTGGATGTTTGGGGACATGCCTGTTTTTGCACGATTTGTGTGAGATAGTTGGGGACGTGAGATAGTTGGGGACGTGCCTGTTTCATCACGTTTTGTAAGAAGGTCTGAAAACGGCATGGATGTGCGATTTATGAGAACGTGCAAAAACAGGCACGTCCCTAACTATGCCAGACTAACTATGCCAGATTAGTTTGTAAGTGAAAGAAAGATAAATGAAATGAAGAAAATGATTATTGTTATGACTTTAAGTATTTTATGCATTATAAGTTGGATAGAGCGTAATTATGTATTTATAGATGGAGATTTGAAAAATGTTTTTTATCCCCAAAATGGAATGGTGGCAACGAAAGAAGATGCGATGCAATTATGTAGTTTTTATATCCAAAACATATATGGTTTCGATATTTCGATTAATAATCTTGAAGCACGATATGATGAATTTATGAATGCATGGTATGTTAAACAAGTAAAAAAAGACAATAGCGATGAGACTTTAGATGGAGAATTGTATATTTTGATAAGAAAAAAAGATGGAAAGGTTTTAGCGTTTTCATTGTATTAAGATGTCAGGTCGCTTGAGAGATAGTTGGGGACGTGCTTGTTTCATCACGCTTTTGATGGATGGTAAAAAAAGCGTAGGTATGCGATTTTGTTGGTGCGTGATAAAACAGGCACGTCCCCGTGCATCCTCCTAAAGATTCAGCCGGCAATGTTACAACAAATGAATATGATGCGTTTAATAATCCTGTAAGAACAGTGCTTCCTGATGGCGCGGTACAGCTTTATACATATGACTTTAACGGAAATGTATTGAGCTTTACAAACGGCGAGGGCGAGACGGAGTATTACACATATGACGGATTGTCGAGACAGACTTCAAGAAATATAGACGGAAAAATATATAAAACGTATTATGATTATCGGGGTAATAAGGCTAAGGAAACAGATCCGAAAGGCAATGTTATAGAATATGAGTATAACGAAAGAGGTTTTAATACTTTAATAAAGGCATATTCAAATATAAACGAAGGCTTGCAGACGGAATATGAATACGATAACGAGGGAAGAGTGAAGCAGTATTCATACGGAGCAATAGAAAATATAAATGAACGCCATACGTATAAAAATATACTTGATTACCGTGGAAATGTTGTTGAAACTATTGACAATATGGGAAATGCGGAGTATAATAAATATAACAACGGCGGAAATGTTATACATCATACGGATAAAAACGGAGTTGTAACAGAGTATTTTTATGATGCATTGGGAAGAAAGATAAAGCAGACAAACAGCGATACGGGGACGATAGAATATGAGTATAATAATTTTAATGAACTCATAAAAATATCGGAAGAAGATGAGTATATAAAATACATATATGACACCTTTGGTAATGTTTTATCGATGGAAGACAGCAGAGGCTTAAAGCAGGATTATACATACGACATAAACGGAAATATGTTGAGCTTTAATTCCGAAGATGAGAGGACAGGCGTTGTAAATCAGAAATATACATACAACAGCTTAAATCTTGTAACGGGTATTATAACGCCTTTGGGAACGGAAAATATATCATACGACAAAGCCGGAAGAGTTATAAAAAGTGAAATAAACGGACGGGAAAAAAAGTATGAGTATAACGGCGACAGCACCGTAAAAGGCATAATAACGAGACAGGACGGAAAATTAGTATTCAGTGAAAGCTATGAGTATGATAAAAACGGAAACAAGATATATTCCGATGAAAACGGCAGAGTGACGAAGTATGCATACGACGGCTTAAACCGTCTTATCAGAGCAGAGTACAACGGAGCAAAAACAACGGAATATGAGTTTGACGGATTTAACAATATCAAAAAGGAATATGAATGCATGGGAACAGGAGTAAATACCCGGATATATAACTATGATGCTAACAACAGACTGATACTCAAAACCGATAACTACGGCATTGAGCAATATGAGTATGATAATCAGGGAAACATGGTGAGTAGGGTAACGGGAGTTGGAAACGACGTTACAAAAGAATATTACCGTTATGACGGATATAACCGGTTAGAGGAATATATATCGGGCGAAAACTTTGCGGAATATGAATACGCTCTTGATGGCTTAAGAAGAAGCAAGACGGTAAACGGAGAGAAAACGCATTTTACATATTTCGGCGGGAATATCATAACGGAGACGAATGATGTTGAGATATATAAATATTACCGCGGAACGGAAATTATAGGCTATGAAAAGAATAACAGCGAAAGAGTATATTACAGGCAAAACCATCATGGCGATGTGTTGGCAATATTAAACGCCGAAAATCAGGAGCTTGATACATATACCTACAACGCATACGGAAAAGAAGATGCATTCGTATTCAATCCAATGGGAAATGATACAATAATCTATCAATGGAAAGCCGAAACAGAGAAAATCCACAATCCGTTTGGCTACTGCGGAGAATATAAAGACGATGAGACTGGGTTAATCTACCTGAGAAACAGATACTATGACCCAACAAACGGAAGATTTATCACCGAAGATCCGATTAAGGACGGAGTTAACTGGTATTCTTACTGCGGTGGCAATCCTGTTATGTTTGTTGATATGTGGGGGTTAAAGTACGTATGGATTAGAGACTTAGGAAATGTAAATTGGAACGAAAATACAAAAACTGCAGAGTTAAATGATATATCATATTACGAGGGTGATGGAAAGGGAACCTTTATTCAGCAAGATAAAATGTATGTCTGGGACGAGACTGTTTATAATGATATGGGTTGGTATGTAACAGATAGAATGAAGGCTGTAAATTATGCGCTAAAATATGGTGGTGATAGCGAAAATGGAATTATACGAAGAAATTCAGAGTATAAGTCATTTCCTAGTAATTGTACAAATTTTGTTTCACAGTGCTTGCTTGAAGGTAGTTTTCAAATGGATGAAGTTTGGTGGTATGATTTTAATAGACCATTTAGAGAAAACAGTGCTGCTTGGGGTGTAGCTGATAATTTATATAGGTATTTGACTGGGGTGCATGGTTTTTCAATTTCATATATAGCAAATAAAGGTGATATATCTAATGTTGCAAATACTTGTTCGCCAGGAGATGTAATAGCTTGGAATAATCTTGATGATGTGGCTCCGGGGATAATAAATCATACAGCAATAATTTCAAAGGTAGAAAATGGAATAATTTATTATTGTGGTAATACATCTGATAGAACTAATCGAAATTTAACTAATGATACGTTAAATGGCGACTTATACATTGTTCATATAAAATATCCTGATGAATAATACTCATAATATAAGTAGAGTTTTAATATTTTTGAAAGGATGTTTATAGTATGAAAAAAATAATTATAAGTTTAATATGTTTAGTAGTAGTTGTTGTTGTACTTATTTTATGTATGCAACCGAATGTCGGTGTAGAGATCACAGATATAAGCTTTGAAGAGAGTGATGGATCGCATATTGGTAGCAATGGTGGTTATAAGGTAGAATCTGATGATATCAATTTGTATGTAGTAACTATAGAGGTGAAATTTGAGAATAAATCACCATTAAGGACTATAAAAAATATTGATATAGAGTTTGCTAATAAGGATAATCTGAGTGATATTGTTGTATGCGATATTGTGCAGTCAACAAATCCAAAACTTTATTCTGTAAAACCGTTTGAAACGAGAGTGGAGAGACATCAATTTTTGATAGGTGTTAAGGATTATGATTATGAACAAATTTTGGAAGAATTAAAGAAAAATGAGTTTTATGTACGAGAGACATATCCTAAAATAAGAATAGTTTCCAAGGATACAATCAAATGTGAGATTTCAAGATGAACACGGTTTGATAGTTGGTGGGTGATAGTTGGGTAAAGGGTGATAGTTGGGGACGTTAGACTGTCGGAAAACTCGTTAAGGATAGTTGGGGACGTGCCTGTTTCATCACGCTTTTGCAGGATGGTTAAAAACAGCATAGATATGCGATTTGTGAGTGATGAAATAGACCCGTCCCCAGTCATCCGCGGATAACTTTGGACTGAGTAATTTCTATGAGTATGACAGCGAAGGAAATCTTTTGAAGTATACCGACAGAAACAGAAATATTACAGAGTATGTATATGACGGGCTTGCGAGAGTAATATCTCAGAAGAACAACGGCGAAACGACAGAATATGAGTATAACAGTTTCGGAGATGTTATGTCAAAGAAAGATAATAACAATGCTCAGAAAATGTCATACAATAAATTCGGCGAGCTTATATCAAAAACAGACGGATTAACGACAGAAACGTATAGCTATGATATATCGGGAAATGTAATAAGTCACGCTATGGCAGATAAGGGCAAGAAGCCATTGGGGACGTACATTTTTTGGCTTGATGCTGAAAAATGGGATAGGTATGCGGTTTAGAAGAGGGAGCCAAAAAATGTACGTCAGACTGTCGGAAAACCCAAAATTTATGCATAATCTAATCGGACAAATCGCATAAAACCTATATTTGTTAGAAGTGGAATTTCTGAAAATATGAATTATTCGACAGTCTGACGTCCCCGTGCATCCTTTATTATTGCAAGGGCGAAAAAAGCATAATAGGAGAACAAAAAAATGTGCAAAAACAGGCACGTCCCCAACTGTGCCACATAAAGATTTAAATTCTTCTTTAACAGCTCCCGAAAAGGTTATGGTTTTGAAAAACGGTTCTGTTATAAAAACAGATTTGTATTCGTATGATAAATACGGAAATGTGATTAGAGAAGAAATTCAGACCTCGGAGGAAGACTATATTATCAGCGAATATACGTATGATAAACAAAGTCATTTCCCGGAGAAAAATGTCGTAAGAAATATAAAGAACGCAGACGGCGAAAGTGACAGTATAAGTACAGCGTTTTCATATGATGAATACGGAAATCTGATTAGCACAAAGGACTCGGCAGGGAATAAGGTAACATATAAGTATGACTTTTTAAACAGAAAAATTTTGGAAAAGCTTGAAGACGGAAGTGAGCGTGAATATTTGTATTCGGATGAAGACAATACAATATTAACAACAGACGCAGCCGGGAGACGGCTTTTGTATTCATATGACCCATACGGCAGACTGCTTAAGGTTACGGATGTTATCGGAAAGTATAATCTTGCGGAAAAGGAATACGATGTAAAGGGAAGATTAATACTTGAGCGTGATGTAAACGGAGCAGTATGGTATAATGAGATAGTTGGGGACGTGCCTGTTTCATCACGTTTTGTAAGAAGGTCTGAAAACGGCATGGATGTGCGATTTATGAGAACGTGCAAAAACAGGCACGTCCCTAACTATGCATGTTCCTGAGAATTATTATGAAAACGTGAGAAAAGGAATTGTTCATTCACATGCTGCATTTAACTGGGCTGCAGATAATGAAAATTTTTCACAACTGGGCGATATAAGTCTTTCTAATAATTGGAAAATACCTATATATGTATCCACTCCAGCTGGATATGTTAAAAAATATGATCCTAATTCTGAAAACAAAGAAACAATTGTTTTGGGATGGGGCGTGTATAGAGATCCGTTTACCATGG
The DNA here is from genome assembly GCA_045637525.1 of Clostridia bacterium. Lineage (GTDB taxonomy): Bacteria > Bacillota > Clostridia > UBA1381 > UBA1381 > JAZTZP01. Next base: position 87,298 of record JAZTZP010000078.1, read on the forward strand.
ATAATTGATGTTGGAGGTATATAAGATTGGTTTTTAAGTTTAAGTATTCTTTATTACTTGTTTTTTGTATAATTATTATGTGTAATATACAATCATTGGCTACTGATATAACCAATAATTCTTTTGATGATGAATTTAATAATATTTTGAATTCGCCGGAAAGATTTGATGATGAGTTTATTGAAGTTTTTGGATATGTAAGTTTTGAGTGGGAAAGTAATGCTATTTATTACACATCAAAAGATATCGGGGATAATAATACTAAAAAAGCGTTTTACCTAATGTATGATAATTGGAGCGAGTATATCAAATATGATGGACATTATATGTATGTTAGAGGCTATTTTGATAAAGATATAAAAGGATGGTGGGGCGAAAACGGCTCTTTCGCCGGGGCGATAGATGTAGAAAAAATGATACTTTAATACTTTTTATTCAACGTGGCAACACGGATATAAAAATGAAGGTATTTATTATAATAGGCAAGATGATATAAATTATTCTACTAAATGGGGGACGGAATCCTATAGTAAAAATATTACATATAATCAACAGTTAAATATGATCAATGCTATTTTGCTTGAAGAGAATGATACATGGGATTATAATAATACGTGTGCAACTTTTGCTGTTGAAATATTTTATAAAGCAACAGGAATTAATATGGGAAATACCGTTTTACCGAAAAGTGTTAAAGAGTCGATAATAAGACATAATGGAGGATAAAAAGGTGAATAAAAAAATAAAATCTATCATGAAGAAAATGATAATTATTTTAGCACTTATTTTCATAGTTGTTTTTGTTATTTGTCATGTTGTAATATGGGCACTTAACAATTCATCTTCACCAATTGCTATTGGTGCATTTGATTTGGAAAATATTTCGGTTAATGAAGATGATATCAGCATGGATATATTGGTTTACAGTAGTGGATTTCGTTTTTCAGAATTACAGTGTGAGAAAAAGGGTACAGATGTTATCATAACATTTTGCGATAGTCTTACAGCTTTTATGAGTGATAAACAAATAAGTGAGTTGCCAGCAAATCATGTAATTTGCGATATTGATTTTGATACGGTTGATAGAATTTTAGTAGAGGATTATTATGGTCAATTAGAGCTATGGAATAGGCAAAATGGAATTGTTTGGAATGATAAAGCTGTTTTGAATTATTGTATTTTGCATCATGGCAATCCAAAAAATTGGTGAAATAGCCATTTGGGTGATGGAGATTATGTATTCGGATGAAGATAACCGGGTATTAACAACAGATGCAGCAGGGATGCAGCTTTTGTATTCATATGACCCATACGGCAGACTGCTTAAGGTTACGGATGTTATCGGAAAGTATAATCTTGCGGAAAAGGAATACGATGTAAAGGGAAGATTAATACTTGAGCGTGATGTAAACGGAGCGGAGTATCGATATACATATGATTCAACCGACCGTTATACAAGTATAGTTGTAAAAGACGCACAGAACAATATATTTTCCGAAAGATATATATCGTATGACGAAGCGTACCGGATAGGCGATGAAAAGTTTACAAGACTTTTATTGACAGATGGAACTGTAAATGATCAGAGGAAATCGGAATATATTTTCGATTACAAAGAGTTTGGATAGCTGGGGACGTGCCTGTTTCATCACGTTTTGTAAGAAGGTCTGAAAACGGCATGGATGTGCGATTTATGAGAACGTGCAAAAACAGGCACGTCCCTAACTATGCCTAACGCGTCCCTAACTATGCCTAACTATGCTACCGTCCCTAACTATGCTAACGGCACTACGTCCCTATGCATCACGGTAATATTTTTAAAAGGATGTTTATGATATGAAAAAAATAACTATAGGTTTAATATGTTTATTAATGGTTGTAATATTTATTTTATGTATGCGACCGAATGTTGGTGTAAAGATTGCTGATATAAGTTTTGAAGCGAGTGATGGTTCGCATATTGGTAGTAATGGAGGTTATAAGACGGAATGTGATGATATTAACTTGTATGTAGTAACTATGGAGGTGGAATTTACAAACAAATCACCATTAAGGACTATAAAAAATATTGATATGGAGTTTGCTGATAAGGATAATCTAAGTGATATTGTTGTGTATGGTGTAGTACAGTCAACTAATCCCAAACTTTATTCTGTGAAACCGCTTCAAAGTAGAATGGAGAAATATCAGTTTTTGATAGATGTAGGAGATTATACTTATGAACAAATATTTGATGAATTAAAGAAAATTGAGTTTGATGTACGCGAGACATATCCTAAAAGCAGAATAATTTCCAATAATACAATTAAATGTGAGATTTCAAAGTGAGATATTTGGGAACGTCAAGCTGCCGAATATGCTTAATTATTCGACAGTCTGACATCCCCATGCATCAAAATTGGATTGGAGTGATAAGAGTGAATTATGTAATCGAACGTATTATGAAATTTAATAGATACGAATATTTTTTAAAAAATTCGGAGAATGTACATGCTAAAACAATGCATCCTTTGGGGATTTTTCTAAGAAAATTCATGATTCATTGTTATGAAAACAAGTATGTTTTAAAAGAAACAAACTTAATATTGAAATGGATAAATTGTTTGCCGTTTATAAAATGTTCTAAATATTATCTGATGTGTAATAATGAGATGATTGGGGCTATTGTCCCCAGAGGTATAATTGCCCCAGGGTATGAATTATATGTACATAATCAAAAATATACATTTATTTTAGGTAAGAAGAATAGAATTATTGTACATAGTAATAATGAAGAAGTAGCATACATTTGTAAAAGGACTATTACTTATAACGAAAGGAATACATATGATATAGAAATTTTTAATGATCACAATAGCATTATCAATATAATATTCATAATAACGATTTTTAGTGATATAGTATTTTTCCCTAATCGTTTTCATTGTTCTGCAATAAAGTACGAGTCTACGTGGTAATTTTTCAAGATGAGATAGTTGGGGATGTCAAATTGTCGAATAATTCATATTTTCAGAAATTTTACTTCTAACAAATATTGATTTTATACAATTTGTCCGATTTGATTATACATAAATTTTGACTTTTTCGACACTCTGACGTCCACGTGCATCCTCATGGGATACCTTTGATTCTTAAATCTAATGGTTTTCATGATGAAGTTATAATTGGATATGCATATGATAAAGAGATTGATATGCAATTAGTCTTATGTGTAGATCCTGCAAAGAATAGCAGAAATATTTTTGATTTTTCAAAAATATCGCATTATCCGGCTCTTACGTTTAAAAAAGTTCAAGACTGATAATTTAGAGAGAATTTATGATATAAAATTGTAAATTCTCTCTGGTAAGAATGATTAAGGTATAAGGAGGCGTAAAATGTTCAGAAAATTTCTGATATTATCATATATAATAGTATGTTGTTTTAACAGCGTTGTTTGGGGGCGAGAGAACTTGCCTGTATATACTTGTCCGATAAGTATATATGGAGATGAATATGCAATTGATGAAAATGGAGTTCTTTGGAAATTTAATATAGATGTTGCTACAGGAGTAATATCTGAAAAAGTATTGGAAGATGTGATAAACGTAAAAAGAGGATATGCTATAAAAAGAGATGGTTCTTTATGGCAAATATATGATAGTGGTTTTTTTTCTTCTAATTATCACAAATTGACTGAGCCAACTAAAGTTATGGATGATGTGATTGATGCAGTTGAGGGGTATAGTCATTCACTTATATTAAAAAAAGATGGTAGTCTTTGGGGCGTGGGATATAATAATGACGGCGAACTTGGAATGGAATGTGAGATGGAAAGCTTTACTATTCCGGTAAAAATAATGGATGATGTCAAATGTGTAGATGTTGGCTCTTATCATAGCATAGTTTTAAAACAAGATGGAACAGTTTGGACTTTTGGTGATAATTTTTGTGGACAATTAGGTGTAGATAAAAATATAGAAAAGAGCATGAAGCCGATAAAAGTTATGAATAATGCTAAAAAGATATTTGCGGGGCAGTATTCTAGTTTTGCGCTTTCAGAAGATAACACATTATACAGATGGGGCGAAATTTTTGGTGATATATATAGAGAAAAAGAAATGTATACATATGCTCCGGAAGAATATATAAAGAATGTTAAAGAAGTTCGTTCGTTTTGGGGATTTAATTTGGTTCTCAAAACTGACGGCTCGCTTTGGGTTTTTGGAGAAAGTGACCAACAGGAAAAAGTTAATATTAATGCAAAACTTAAATTAAACATACCTTTTAAAGTTTCTGAAGATGTAAATTTTATAAGTGAATCACAAAGTTGTGAGTTTTACAAGTGTTTTGTATTAAAGAATACAGGAGAACTGTACATGTTTGATATTTTAGAGACAGAAGAAAGAGATGATAAGCAATTTGAATTGGTTAAGGTTTGTGATAACATAATGTTGAAAAGAGAATATACTGATATCGGTCCATATACAGAGGAATCATACGATCATAAAAAAATGAAAGAGATCAGCAGTATGCTATTTAGAAAAGGTAGATTTTTTAACCGAGCTATTCGATAGCAAGTAGTTAGGTGTTGTCATTTGATAGTTGGGGACGTCAGACTGTCGAATAATTCATATTTTCAGGAATTTCACTTTTAACAGGCACGTCCCCATGCATCACGGTATTGCTTATTTAAATTTTTATGGTCGAATAGCGGGATACTATAGGTTTGATAAAGATAAATAAATATTTTAAATAATCAGCACTTGTAATCGAATAAAGGAGGTGGTATATAATGAAAAGAATAATTATCATGTTGGTTGCTTTTATGAGCATTGGGGGAATATTTGGGTTCTTTTGTAATAGATATATTCAAAATAATTCGACTGTTCAAGGAAAGATCTTTTCAAACGGAGATTATATTTATTATATGAATAATAATAATAGAATCTGTTCCATAAATATATATACCAAAAAAACAAACTGTTTAAAAAAAAGTTTTGACCATTATAATATTACAGGTGTGAGAGATGGTTTGATTTGTCTCAGAGCTAATAGTGAAATTAAATTTAGAAATATTGAACCTTGTGTATTGTTAGTAGATATTGAAGGTAATATTAAATACCGATATAATATTAATTCTACATACGCTGATTTTTATAAAGACAGTATTTATTTTTTTAATGCTGATGACGATAACCGACTATATAAAATAGAGTTGGAGAATAATAATATAACAAAATTATGCGATTCGCAGGGACAAATTTTACGCATATATAATGATAAGATTTACTTTAACAATAAGCAGGATGGCAATTATTTATACAGCGTTGATATAAATGGAGCTAATGAAAGAATCATATCAGATAATTTTAATTCATATGCATTTGATTTGGATAGTAATAATTTGTATGTACAAGATTATAACGAAAAGCGTCTTTATAGGGTTGATTTAGATACTGGAGAAAAAAATATATCGGTTGATTCAAAAATAGGGGTATTTACAGTTATACAAGATAACGTTTATTATACAAAGTATGATGGTAATACTGATTGTTTTAAAATAATGGTTCAGGATAAATATGGTAATCTTTCAGAGTTTAAGAGATAGTTGGGAGAGATAATTGGGGGACGTCAAATTGTCGAATAATTTATATTTTCAGAAATTTCACTTCTAACAAATTTTGAGTTTTCCGACAGTCTGACGTCATCTTTTGACAATATTCAGATTACATTTCGAGGTGTTTGCAATGATAGAGGATGTTCTTTATAAATTATTGTTAATTATTATAGGAATTATATTTGTATTACAAGCTAAATTGGGGAGAGATTTTTTTTCATATTTTGGGTGGGGAGATAATAATCTATATTTCGGTGTATATAATATTGGTAAAATGTTTTTAAAAATAATTAGGAGTATTTGGTTTGTTATAGGGATTGTTTCCATTTTTTTAGGAATTATAGGTTTCATTGTGTAGGTTGGTGAAAATTTCGTAGAATCAGAAAGGACGTAGTTGAGGACGTCAGATTGTCGAATTGTTTAGTGTATTCGGCAGTCTGACGTATATTTTTTGCGATATAATTATATTAGATAAAAAATAACACATACTAACAAAAAAAGAAAGAGGGTTGAGTTTTTATGTGTACGGCGGTTTCGGTAACTGTTAAAGACAATTATTTCGGAAGAAATCTTGATTATGAGCATTCGTTCGGGGAACGGATTGTAATAACACCGAGAAATTATGGGTTTTCTTTTATAAACGGAAAGAAGCTTGATAGGCACTATGCTTTGATTGGGACGGCGATTGAGTGTGATAATTATCCTTTGTATTTTGATGCGATTAATGAAAAGGGGTTAGGGATCGCCGGGCTTAATTTCCCGGGCAATGCAAAATATATGAACAGGGCGAAGGAAAAGGAGAATATAGCTTCGTTTGAGTTGATACCACGGATTTTATCACAATGCGAAAGCGTATCCGAAGCCCGGAGTCATCTTGAAAAAATAAACATAACCGATGAGGGTTTTAATGAAAACATGTCGCCTACTCCGCTGCATTGGATGGTCGCTGACAGAGAAAAGGCGATAACTGTTGAGCAGACGGAGGATGGGATGAAAATTTTTGAAAATCATACGGGAGTATTGACAAATAATCCGACGTTTGATATACAGATGTTTAATCTGTATAATTATATGTCGTTGACGGCAGAGGAGCCGGAAAACTGCATTTCTGATAAAATCAGCCCGGGATTTTACAGTAAAGGTATGGGGGCGAGAGGTATTCCCGGAGACCTGACATCTGCATCAAGGTTTGTAAGGGCGTATTTTACTAAGCTTAATTCGGTGTATGGGGAAACTGAAGAAGAGGTTGTGAGTCAGTTTTTTCACATACTTTATTGTGTATATCAGCAAAAGGGCTGTGTGAGAGGTAAAAGCGGGATGATGAGCACACATTATACATCTTGCTTTAATACCGATAAAGGGATATATTATTATACAACTTATTATAACAGCAGTATTAATGCAGTTGATATGTATAATGAAAATCTTAATGGTGATCAGCTTATAGTTTATGATATGATAAAGCAAGGGAATATTCACTTTCAAAATCGGTGTCAAAATAACACGGTTTTTGAATGAGTAAATAAATTATAGTTTATCTGCGATAAACTATAATAGCGATATGTCAGCCTGTGGCTGACGCGATATTTGCCTGCCGGCAAGCGATATGTTGACTAAAGTCAACGCGATATGTTCGCCAAAGGCGAACGTTAAGGTACAAAAGCTTTGCTTTTGTTTGATTA
>JAZTZP010000079.1:0-6281 GCA_045637525.1 Clostridia bacterium
TGTTACAGGAAAAAAAATTACGATTTTTGAATTAGTAAAGAAATTGTAAATTATAGTTTATCTGTATGTTTACAGTCTGCATTCGGTACGCTTTGCCAAAGCCTCCCTTGCCTAAAGGGAGGTGGCACGGCGTAAGCCGTGGCGGAGGGATATTACATATCTATGTATTGAAAATATGTAGTAAAGATATAGAAAAATCAATATCCCTCCACCGCAAGCGGTCCCCCTCCCTTTAGGCAAGGGAGGCAAGCAAAGCGGCATCGGAATCCTACTACTTTATCCCCGATAAACTATAATTTATCTAATTTCTCTGTCAAACATCATCTTATGATACGCAGTGTAACAATCTCAAAATTCTTTACGTTGACAGTCACAGAATTATTTGCTGTTTCAACTTCATATTCAAAGTTTTCAAGCATATCACATACATATACTTTCTTAACATCAAATCCGAATTTAAATGTTACATCATCGGTACAATTATAACAATCATAAGCACGTATTATAACATCATCATTATTTTCCGCTTTCTTTACGGTATCAATAACAATATTTTTATTATCACAGCTTACCATCGAATGGCATCCGGGCAGTGTTCCTCCTGCTGATGCTTTTACACAGCGGAGCGGATTATTAAGGCTGTATGCCGCATTAACAGTACCGCCCTGTCTGAAATCGCCCTCATGCGGAAGCAGGGAGTATGTAAACGTATTTATGCCTCTGTCAGATTCCGGATTGGGGTAACTTGCAGCTTTTAAAAGCGTAAGTCTCATTACATTTCCGTCGACGCTGTGACCGTATTTACAGTCATTTAAAATACTTACACCATGGTTATAATCAGAAACATCCGCCCATTTATGAGCGCATACTTCAAATTTTGCCTTATCCCATGAAGTATTTGTATGTGTAGGTCTTAAGACGTTTCCGAATTGTATATCATACGTCGCATTTGTTGCAAATACGTTTACGGGGAATGCAGTTTTTAAAATCATGTTGTTTTCATGCCAGTCTATTTCTGTTTCAAAATCTATTCTTTCGATATCGGTATAAAGAATTATCTTTTGAATAATAACAGAATTTGAAAATTCACGCTTTATTATGAAACCGGCGCTTACATTATCACTGAACGGAGTTATCTCGCTTACGTTATTTATTTCCGTTCTCTTATGTTTGTGATAGCTGCTCAGCTCCCAACCGTCGAATGCGTAAGGTCTATCTTCATACAGTTCAAACTGATTTCCGGTACCGCATAAAACTTCACGGCCTGTGCGCTTATCAAAAATGGAAGATATATTTGCATTTTCATCAAGCGTGAGTATATAATATTTGTTTTCTAAAACATTATTATTTACAGTTGCGTTGCCCGTTTCTTCAGACTCCGAAATGTGTTTCCAGCCGTATGCCGGAACGTCTTTGCAAAAATACTTTTTATCATCGCATGAAATAATACCGCTTGCGGCAAAGCCTGTCGGGTTGAAGACTATAATGCCGTCCTCAGCATCAATGCCTGAGGCAATGGAAGATAGTTTTTTGCTTACTATATCTTCGCCGATTGCTGTTATTTCCTCATACATACGGTCGGAGTCTTCATAAACCTCTTTAATTGAGCTTCCCGGTATAACGTCGTGGAACTGATTAAGAAGTATTGTTTCCCAGGCGTTGTAAATAGCTTCTGCATCGTATTTGCCGCCTGAAAGAAGCATATCAAAAACGGATGCAGCTTCGGCGTATTGATATAACAGCTCACTCTTTCTGTTATACTTTTTGTTCTTTGCCATGTTTGTGTATGTACCTCTGTGAAATTCGAGATACAACTCGCCGCACCATTTCGGAGTTTCTTTTAAAAGCTTACAGTTTTCATCAAAAGAGTTTTTAATTCTTTCCAGTGTATTTGCGGCAAAATCTATCTGTGTTCTCGGAATGCCCGGTATTCCATAGCTTAAACGTCTTTGGTTTTCAAGCATTTCGATAGTCGGACCGCCACCACCGTCGCCGTAGCCGAACGTTGATATAGCCTCGCTTGCATATTCCTTTTGCTGATAGCGGTTCCATGTTCCTTTTACGTCAACAGGGGTGAGCATTGCGTTGTATGTAGTAGCATTTACAGATTTTACATTTTTATCATAATTCTGTGCAGTGGCAAAATGAGAGAAAATCTCTGTTCCGTCTATGCCCTGCCAATAGAATGTGTCGTATGGAAGAGTGTTCGTTTCGTTCCAGCTTATTTTTGATGTGAAGAACTTTTCTATTCCGCATTTTTTAAGAATTTGCGGAAGTGCGGCACTGTATCCGAAAACATCCGGAAGCCAGAGGATCTTGCTGTCTTTTCCAAACTCGTCTGCAATGAATTTCTTTCCGTGCATAAACTGACGCACCATGCTTTCACCGCTGATTAAGTTACAGTCTGCTTCAACCCACATGCCGCCTTCAACTTCCCAGCGACCCTCTTTAACCTTTTCCTTTACCTTTTCATAAACCTCGGGAGCTTCTTCTTTAAGATACTTATAGAGCTGAGGCTGTGATGACATGAATTTATATTCGGGGTAGCGGTCCATGAGTGCAAGGACGGTAGAGAAGGAGCGCTGTACTTTTTCTTTTGTTTGTGCATATGTCCAGAGCCATGCGACGTCTATATGAGTATGGCCTATGCCCGAAACAACAATGGGGCTTTCGGCATTACATACTTTTTTATAGAAAACGTTATGCATATAATCAAGGGACGCTTTTATGCTTTCATAATATTCATCGCTTCCGATATTGCATAGGTTAAGCAAATTAACTGCAATGCCGAGATGTTTTGTTATTGTGACAAATTCGTCATCTGATTCAAAGAAGCATGATAACACCTGATGCGGAATGGCAATATCATAATAAAGCTCTTTTACGAGTTCGTCCGTGAGTATTGTATCAACGGACAGGGATATTGTTTTTGATAGATTTTCGTTATTTGTTCCGCTGTAATAATATATATATACGTCATATTCTTTATTAAACTCTAAAAGATATTCCGTATGATTTAGATCCATGCCGCATGCAAGCTCGCCGTTTAAATAAACTATACACTGAGGATTTGTTGAGTCCCAGCCGCCAATGTCTGTTGAAACATGCAAGCTTACGCTTTTCCCGCTTACCGGGGCAGGTGTGGTTACCGTTGTATGAAGCCAGAAATGCTTATCCCAACCAACGAGTGTATGGACGTCGTTTAAATCTTTCCATTCCGAAGTAACAGGCGGAAGTTCATTTCCCGTTTTGTATTCACAGGGAATATATTTAAGAGGAAAAGAGTCTGCCTTTTTTTGTATTTCAGATTTTAAGACTTCAAGTGTAGTATTGATTTGTTTTTCATAAAAATGCATTTATAAAACCTCCTTTGGATATTTATAAATTTATTATATATTGAATGGAATTTAAATTCAACTGTTGACATGATACTTTTTTTATGGTATTATGATATTAATACAGAAACGGAGGGCTTTATATGGAGGACGTAAAATTGCTTCTTAGTGAGTATCATGTGGACAAAGGAAGTGGATGCAGATTTCGGTTTATAGACAGTACGACCGAACGCTTTAAACTGCATTGTCATGAGTATTATGAGATATTTCTTACTTTAGATGATGATATAATACATATTGTAAATAGTGTGAGACAAAGACTCAAGCGGGGGACTCTTGTTTTTATAAGACCTGCTGATACACATAAATTTGAGTATTCTGATAAAGAATTTCATTTTGTGAATCTGACATTTGACAAAAAAACAGCGGAGCTGTTATTTGAATATCTGTCCGAAGGATATGAATATGAAAGGCTGACGAAATGCCAGTTACCGCCTCAGGTGATTTTAGAAAAAAAGGAATGTGAGAAGCTTTTTAAAAAGCTTATGAGCTTAAACGGTATTGAATGGGATGACGACGTTAAGCTTAAAATGAATATGAGGATAATTCTTTTTGATGTTTTCGTAAAATATTTTGCGAGGCAGAATAGAAATCAGGATGCGTATGTTCCGAAGTGGCTTTCGGAGGCTCTTGAGGATATGAACAGGATAGAAAATTTTTCCGAGGGGATGGAACGGCTTACTTCTATTTGCGGAAAAACGCCTGAGCATATTTCAAGGACTATGAAAAAGCATATGGATATTACACCGACACAGTATATAAATGATTTGCGCATAAACTATGCGGCCAACAGAATTATAAACAGCGGTAATTCCATAACGGAGATATGCTTTGAATGCGGATTTATGAATCTAAGCTGGTTTTATACCTGTTTCAAAGAAAAGTATGGTGTTTCACCGAAAGAGTTTCGGAAAATGTATAATTTAAACAGATAGCCATAAAAAATGATGCAGAAGATTGATTACAAGGGACGGTAGTGTGTTTTAATAACAGAAGAGAAGAAAGTAGCAGGTGTTATACCATAATGCGATATTGACTTATCTTTCATTTTTGTCATACATTTGTTGTATCACAAATAAAATAATATGACAAGAATTTTTTGAAAGAGTGAGTGATATTATTGAAAAAACAAGGATTTATACACGGTGCGATTATTCTGATTGTTGCAAATGCCATATCAAAGATTTTAGGCGCTGTGTTTAAAATACCTCTTACATATATTCTGCATGAGGAAGGTATGGGGATTTTTAACAGTGCATTTACGGTGTATGCAATGGGGCTGTCTATTGTAACGGCCGGTTTCCCGACGGCAATATCAAAAGGCATATCTGCGGCAACTGTTGGGACGGATTTAAAGAAAACAGCAGTTGTTTCAAAATGTGCGATGGTCCTTTTGAGCATATTTGGAATTTTAGGAACGGGTATTTTGTATTTTGGTGCAGAGTTTTTTGCGTATGCAATAAAGGAGCCATTAGCCGCCGGTGCAATAAAAACTGCAGCTCCGGCGGTCTTTGCAGTTGCACTCGGTATTGTATTCAAATCATATTTTCAGGGGACGGGGAATATGACACCGACAGCTATATCGCAGGTAATAGAATCAATATGCCGGTTGGTTATTGGTTTTTCGCTGGCGGTTTATTTTGCAGGAAGCTTGGCAAACAGTGCCGCAGGGGCAATAGGCGGAATAATGATAGGAGAATTTATTGCAACAGCAATTTTATGGGCTTTATATGAGAGAAATAAGCTGTACAGGGGACGGTGCTGTGTTAGGAAAGATGTATATAAAGAGATAATGTCGATGTCTGTGCCGCTTATGCTTGCAAGCTTTGCCGCAAACATGATTTCAGTTGTAGAGGTAAGCGTTATAAGGCATGGTCTGTCGGGGATAGAATTTGATTTATCATCTGCCGGGAAGCTTGTTTCAAATTTCGGAAACGATTTTCTTTCGGTAATACAGGGCGGCAGGCTTTCGGATGAGTGTGTGAACTGGCTGTATGGTGCGTATACGGGATATGCAGTAACGCTTTTTCATTTGCCGACCGGGATAATATCTACATTCGGTATAAGTCTTTTTCCGGTGATTGCAAGCGCATATGCGGAGGGAAATATAAAGAGAGTGCGAAGTTCCGTAAAAAAGGGAATACTTACGGTTCTTCTTCTAGCAGTTCCGTCCTCCGTTCTGCTTTTTTGTTTAGCATCGGAGCTTTTAGAGCTTTTGTTTGGTAATCCTGCATCTGCCGGGATGCTCCGGATTTTATCGTTTTCTGTTATGCCTCTGTGTGTGGCGGGTATATGCGGAAGCAGTCTTCATGCATCGGGGACGGTTTTGTCACCTTTCGTTGCGTCTATGTCCGGAAGTGTGGTTAAGATAGTGTTGTGTCGTATTCTTACATCGAATCCCGATATACATATATACGGGGTGCCGGTTGCTGCGTTTGTTGACTTTTTTGTCGTTATGATTATAAATTTAATTCTTGTAAGAAGATGCTACGGGAAAACAGGGGGGACGGCAGGTGTGGTTAAGCTCCTGATTTCAGGAGCTGTTATGGCTGTATTTTGTTGTTTTATTAAAAATATATGCTGTGAGATGAACGCGATGGCAATGATATGCATAACAGGAGCGAGCGGTGTGGTGGTATATCTGCTTTGCCTTGTGTTTTTTGCTATTAAAGATGAAATCAGAAATTAAATTATAGTTTAGCGGTGCTAAACTATAATTTACAGTGAAATTTTTTGCCATAGGCAAAAAGTGAAATCCAGTCATGCGACTGGGTGAAATCCGCACAAGTGCGGGTGAAATCTGCGACTTTTAAGTCGCAGGTTATGGAAAGAAAATCGACAAGCGATTTTCTGATTTTAAATTCAGAAATTGCTTGCAATTTCTAC
>JAZTZP010000080.1:0-17799 GCA_045637525.1 Clostridia bacterium
CCTCAGCATAAGCAGTGATAGATAAAGTTATGATAAAAGCTACAAACAAAAATATTATCATTTTTTTCATTGTAATTCCCCCATTTTTCCGAGAAATTCCGACAATCCCTCCGTTATATAGCAATACTGTCAACTTAAGAAATTTAAATTTGAAATCGCTTGCGATTTCTACCAAAACCTGTCGCTATGCGACAGATTTCACCCACGCGAAGCGTGGATTTCACTCACACAAAATGTGTGAATTTCACATTTCACATCCGGTGTTGTTACTCTTTTCAATTGATTTAATATAAAATCCGTCACTGTCGCCATCACAAGCACATTGCAGAATAAGATAAGATAATCCCACAGTGCATTCCGCTGTCATTTTAACTTTAAACAAAAACTCATCATTAATAAACACTGTTGCTGATTTTTTATCGGTATCAAAATCAATATCAACCTTTGCATACCCTTCGCCGGTATCAAATATATCAAGTTCAAACCAGAAAGGCGACTGATAAGCAGCATGAATATCACATACATTATACCAACGGTCTGTCAGAATAAATCTTGCCTGTTTTTCGGCAATTTTAATGTTCACTGTTACCCGACCACTTTTCGACATCGGAAAATTCCAGCATATACCGCTTATATCATTAATTAACCGCTCATCTTTATGCTTTGAAACCAAAATCACTTCACCAAACCCGCCTTCCGGATCGGGAACGGGATAAGAGCTTTGCACCCTGTTCCAAGAACAATGACCGTTTCCGACTTCGTGATAATGAGAACACGAAACACTTTTCAGATAAGTATGTGTTGTAACATCTTTCAAGCCGTTTAAAAAATTCTCCTTACGAGCAGTTTCATAAAGCCAGTCAATATCAAAAATTATAATTCTTCTTGATACAATGTTCTGCCCGACCGAAACCATAACCTTATTAAACGGGAGCTCAAATGCCTGAAACTGATGAACACTTTTATCCGGTGAATGTTTTACGCCTCCGACATAACGAAAATCGGCATTATTACGTATTGGATTAAGTAGTATTTCACGATAACCAACGAAAGTTTTGCCTCCATCATCACTTATCGCAACATGTGCTGCATCGCGATTTGTAAATGCATTTTCACCATCGCCTGCAACAACATACTCATAAGTTCCGGGAATTTTTCCTAAATTGGGCTGTGGAAGCGGTTTTGTGTTATTCCAGAAATTTAAAATTCTGCCATCAGAAAGCTTTAATAAATACGCAGTAGTATTTGTTCCGTAAAAATCCGTCGGCTCCGGCACGCTCCATGAATCGCCACCATCAGTTGAATAACTTTTATAAAAACAGTCCATAGGGGTACGAATAATCATCAGCATGTTATTTTCAGAAATCTCTATAACGTTCGGTTCTGTTCCGCTTTCCTTGCACCATCTTAGCCCTTTATGCGGGAATACTGTTTCAAAACAGTTCGGATTTGGAATTTCACGTTTTGTCCAGGTAATTCCTAAGTCATCAGAATAGAAAAATGCCGGATTACCTTTAAGCTGTGCCGTAAACCATATACGCTGAGTATACTGTGATTGCTTCGGAAGAAAGCTGTCTGCATAGTTTTCGTCGCTTACTTTTATAATTTCAGGATCATCATCATCAGGTCCGATTTGTGAACGAAAAACATAAAGCCCGCTTTCTATTCCATTGTAATTGTTGTATCGTTCGCATACAGTTATATATATATCACCCTTTTCCATATAAGTACAAGAATTCATTTTACCATGAGAATATTTAATATTCCATGACAAACCACAATCTTCGGACGAAAGATATGCTGTCTGTCCGTTTTTAATGTCAAAATGTTTCTTAGCATAAAGCCTGCCATAAGAACGTATTTCACCGTTTGGCAAAACACATAAATCTCTTCTCGAATCAGACAACGGAGTTGCAACTACCGTTGGCTCATATATGTGTTTTAAAATGTCTTTCTGATCGTCTGTAAGCTTCGCTTTTAAACTTTCAATAAATTTAAACAAACCATCTCATCCTTTCAACAATTTTATTTTTACAGATAATTCTTTCAGCCTCATTTCAATTCATATCTTAAGGCAATTCAATGTGTTCAAGTTACACTTTTAACACATTATATCATAACAGAAATAAAAAGTCAATAAGCAAAAAAACAAAATATCGGCTGATTTTTTGTAAAAACAAAGCACCGGCATTACTTAACTGCCGGCACTTCATTTTTTTCTTATTATTTTTACCAGTCATACTCATCAGTACCGAAGTCACTTTCCCATTTTGACGGCGTTTTGTTACTTCAAAAAAAGTACCGGACTCTCCCCAAACAACTACAGACTAAGCTTTAAATAAAGTATAAAATGCCCTCAGCCACAAGCACAGCTATACACGACGCCGCCGCAACAGTAATAAGACTTTTCTTCATAAGTCCGAGAATAACAGCCGCAAGAAATCCTGCCGTCGCCGTCACGGGCGAATCCGTAGCAGAAAAAATTGCCGGAATAGTCATTGCTGTAAGACACGTGTAAGGCACATAATACAAAAAGGACAGTATAAATCTGTTCTTTATTTTTTTCCTGAAAAGAGTGAGCGGAAGCATTCTGATAAGATATGTTACAACCGCCATTATAAGGATATATACATAAATATTCATTTAGTTCATCTCCTCCTCACACACCGGAAAAATCAGTGCCGCAAGGCATGATGCTGTCACTGTGCAAATTACTATTGCAAATCCCGAAGAAATTCCCGACAACACCGGTATATATGTAAGTGCAAGACTTAGCAAAACCGACATTATAACAGCAAACCGAACACTCTTTTTATCAGCAAACGACGGCATTACAATAGATATAAGCATACTGTAAAGTGCAATTCCGAGCGCATTACACAAAAACGCCGGCAATATCTCCCCTGCGACAGCTCCGAAAAGCGTACCGCCGGTCCAGCCGATAAACGGAGCAAGCGACAATCCTTCCATATATGCAAAAGTAACCTTTTCCTTTCGTCCGCTCGCCACCGCAAAAATTTCATCAGTGTTTGTAAATGCCATAATACTGCGCTTTACCCCTCCGACCTCCGGAGCTATTTTCTGACTGAGCGAAAAACTCATAAGCGCATAACGCATATTTATTACAAGCTGGGTAAGCGCCATTTCTGCCGCACCACCCATTGACGTTATAATTGTAAGACCGGCAAACTGCCCTGCGCTCGTTACGTTTGTCATACTGATAAGAAGTGCCTGAAACACACTAAGTCCCCCGGCTACGGCAAGTATGCCGAAGCTGAAGGACACCGCAAAATATCCGACTCCGATAGCGATACCGCCTCGGAGTCCTTCTTTAAAATCTTTCTTAAAATTACTGTTCATTTATCATTCACTTTCCACTGTTCCGCCCAAAGCCTCAAAAGCCGCATCAAACTGCTTATCATGAAGCACCTGAAGCTTTGCAAATTTATTTTCAATCTTCACCTGTGTTGAAATATCAAGTACGCCATACGGGTACAGCTCATTCTCCTCCTGAAATCTTGCTACGATACTTTTCATTTCTTCATCATAGTTATCATTTGTTGTGTCACCGGTGAAATACCTGAGAAGATATAATCGTTCCTTTGCCGCCTTCACGCCTTCTCCGCTCATACCTTCGTCCCATTTTGTTTTATAGTCAAACTGAGTGTATTCCTTTGTATTTATAGGTACAGTTTTATTAAATACATATTCGTCAGGCTCTATACCCTTTTCATTTATCTCGTTTCCGCCACGTGTTATGTACTTTCCTGTGGTAATCTTTATTACAGAGCCGTTAAGAAGTGAATACGGCTGCTGAATTACACCTTTACCGAATGTCTTATCTCCATATAAAACCGAACCGCCCGACTCCTGCAAAGCGCTTGCAAGTATCTCAGCCGCACTCGC
This sequence comes from Clostridia bacterium, assembly GCA_045637525.1. Taxonomy (GTDB): domain Bacteria; phylum Bacillota; class Clostridia; order UBA1381; family UBA1381; genus JAZTZP01. The sequence continues at coordinate 3,907 of JAZTZP010000080.1, forward strand.
AGTATTTTCGTTTACCAAGGTAACTATCTCAAATTCCTTTTCCTTAAGGTCTGATAAATAAGAAAACGCACCTTCTCTTCCACGGTAAACAACATCAATTATCTTACCCTCAGGAACAATCATCTTCGCAATTTCAACAGCGCTTGTAACAAAACCTCCGCCGTTGTTTCTTAAATCAAGTATAAATTTCTTTACACCGTCACCGCGCATCTGGGCAATCTTGTCCGCAAACTCCGTATGAGTGTTAGAGCCCATATCGCTTATCTGAATATAACCTATATCATCTGTAAGCTTTTCATAAAATACAGTATCGCCTCTTACTTCAGCTCTTGTAATTTTTGCGGTATATTCTATATTATCTCTTATAAATGTCACTTCAACAGACGTACCGAGCTCACCCATTATTTTCTCACGAACATAAGAAAGCCCTTTTCCTTTCACATCCTCACCGTTCACCTTTGTTATTTTATCACCTACATAAACGCCTGCCGCTTCCGACGGTGAATTATCGGTAAAGCCCATTATTTCAACATAGTCACCAATTTCTTTAATAACGACGCCTATTCCGTAAAATGCGTTATTTATATCGTTATTAAGCGCATTATATTCATCAGCAGTAAGATATTCGCTATACGGATCAAGCCCTGTAAGCATCTTTTTAAGAGCCTTAACCATAGTCTCCTCATCATCACGCAAAAGGCCGGAAATTGCAAGCTTTACAGCATCCTCCTTTGTCACGCTCTCATCTATATACAGTTCAGAAACATACTCCGCTATCTGTTCGAGTATATGATATTCCTCACTTAACTCATCTATTGCATATACCGGCAAAGAGCTAAGTGTGCATACAGCGCATATGGCAGCTATTATCCTTTTAAGTTTCATTTAAATCACCTTTTTCAATTTTTATATTCATTGTGCTTTTTATATCGGATTCGCCGTAATTAAGCATATATTCAAGAGAAATATTTATATTATTTTCATCATTAACCACTTTTACAGCGTTAGTTTTAACGCTCATGTCTATGTCCCCGTAAGGCATACAATACCTGAAATTACAGGTATAACCCTCACTGAACAAAATATTTGAATGATACGTGCCTTTCCTTACAATATTCACACCATCATCAGATATTTTAATCTTGGATTTCACATCATTTGCCAAAGTGTCTTCCGATTCATCATAAAAAACAAAAATTTCTCCGGATTTTTCAAAAATCGTGCAATCCTCTGTTTGTGTAATCTTATTTGTACCGTCCAAACCGGAACTGATACTTTCTATATATATCTTTCCTTTAATATTTTTCGATATCAATCTTATTCACCTGTCCGATTATTTCCTGTTCTAAAAACACACCGCCAAGCTCCTCAAAACCCTCGATATTATCGCTTACATAAAAACGGTATTTCTCTTTCTCGGATACTTCTGAAGCTTCACAGCATAACCCTTTCTGCTTTATATATTCCGCTACTTCAACTCCGGGCTCTATCAGAGTAACCTCATTTCCCATAAACTCCCCGATAATCCTTTTCATGAGCGGATAGTGAGTACATCCTAAAATAAGAGTATCAACGCCCTTCTCTTTAACAGGTGCAAGATACTCAGCTGCAATAATCCTTGCAGCTTCAGATTCAGCATGACCGTTCTCTACGAGAGGTACAAACAACGGACAAGCATTGCTAACAGTTATAATTTCAGGATCACTACTATGTATCAGCTTTTCATAAGCTCCGCTTTTTATCGTCCCCGGCGTACCTATAATTCCTATTTTCTTATTCCTTGTAACCTCAACAGCCTTATTTACAGCCGCCTCTAAAACTCCTACTATCGGTATGTCCGTTTCTTCAATCACCGGCAAAGCAACCGAGCTTGCAGTTCCGCACGCTACAACAATAGCACGCACATTAAGGCTTTTCAAAAATCTTATATCGCCCTTTACGTATTTTATAATTGTATCGATTCCGCGTGTACCATAAGGCACTCTTCCTGTATCTCCAAAATATATTATAGGCTGCTCAGGCATCAGCTTCATTATTTCCTTTACAGCCGTAAGACCTCCGAGACCGGAATCAAAAACACCTATATAATCATTACTCATCAAAACACTCTCCTAATACGAATGCAATACACATACATATATATATTACTACTTTTTATCCGCAAATTCAAGATTTAATTGAATAAATTCATAAAAAATTCATTTATCAAACATAATCCGTTCTTAACATATCCAGAATTTTACCGAAATATTCGGGCAAATCAGAATCAAAAGTCATAAGCTCCCCGGAAACCGGATGAACAAACCCCAAAGTTTTTGCATGAAGGAGCTGACCGTTTGTTTTTATCTTCTCATTTCTTATACCGTATACCCTGTCACCGACAATACTGTGATTTACCGATGCCATATGCACCCTTATCTGATGAGTCCTTCCGGTTTCGAGTACGCACTCAATCAGAGTATAATTACCAAAACGTTCCAACACCTTCACATGAGTGACCGCCTCACGTCCACCCTGCACTATCGCCATCCGCTTTCTGTCAAGAGGATGACGTGCTATCGGTTTATTCACCGTAAAGCTGTCTTCTTTTATATTTCCGTTTACAAGTGCAATATAGCGTCTTAGCGCCTTTCTTTCTTTTAGCTGTGCCGCAATTTCCAAATGCGCATCGTTTGTTTTTGCAACAACCAAAAGACCGCTTGTATCTTTATCAATTCTGTGTACAATTCCGGGACGTACCACACCGTTTATCGCCGAAAGCTTCCCTTTTGAATGAAACAACAGAGCATTAACTAAAGTCCCGCTTGCATTTCCTGCCGCCGGATGAACTACCATCCCCTGCTCTTTGTTAACAACTATTACGCTTTCATCCTCAAAAACAATATTTATCGGAATGTCCTCCGGCTCCGCATCAAGCTCTATCGGCTCAGGCACAGCAATATTTAAAACATCACCTGTATGCACCTTATCCTTCTTCCATATCGGCACACCGTCTCTTATAACGACTCCGTCATTGCAGAGCTTTTGCGCAAACGAACGTGATATATCGGAATTTTCACTTATAAACTTATCCGCGCGCTCATTATTATATTCCTCACTTACAGTTAAAATATATTCGTTCATGTCTTCTCCCTGTTGTCAAAAAAAATCACATAAATCATCAAAAGTACCGCACCGGCAGTTATCGCTATATCCGCCACATTAAATACCGGAAACTCTATAAAATCAGTCTTTATAAAGTCAATCACATACCCGTAAAAAACACGGTCAATTGCATTTCCGAGAGCTCCTGCAAAAATAAGAGTTCCCGACAAACACAAAAGCTTATTCCGGGGCTTTTTCACAACGTAATAAACTACTGCAAATATACAGAAAAGAAGTGAAATAATACTTAAAAGCCATGTTTTATCCTTAAGTATACTAAATGCCGCGCCTGTATTTTCAACATAAACCATGCTAAGAATTCCGGGTATAACCTCAACATCCCGGCCATTAAAATTCGAACTTGCAAAAATCTTTGTAAGCCTGTCTGCAAGTGTAATTAATATGGTAATAATTATCCATAAAAAAGTCATGTAATTACTCCTTAATACCTTCAAGTGCATTTATTATTTCTTCATCCGATATATCATCGGATATTAAAGCATCTCCAATTCCACGGGGCAAAACAAAGCTTATTTTACTGCCCTGTTTTTTCTTATCCTTGTATACATATTCCAAAATCTGAGAAGCCTCCGCTATCCCCGTACTTAACTCAAAGCCATACACTTTGGCAGCCTTTTCAAGAAGCTTCAGCTCAGCATCACTTATAAGACCTCTGTTTTTTGCAATGTCAAATATCGCAAGCATCCCAAGCATCACACATTGTCCGTGCGTCTTTTTAAAACAGCATGCCGATTCAACAGCATGACCTAATGTATGCCCCATATTAAGAATTCTTCTGAGACCGTTTTCTTTCTCATCCTTCGATACAACCTCAGCCTTAATACGGCAGTTTGTTTTTGAAAGCTCAATCAAAACATCACTTTCAAGCTTTTTAATCTTATCAGCATTATTTATCACATAGTCAAAAAACGCACGATCACGTATAACTCCATGCTTTATAACCTCACCCATACCTGATATAAATTCCCTTTCGGGCAAGGTCTTTAATGTACTGACATTTATATATACAAGTCCCGGCTGATGAAACGCACCGAGAATATTTTTCCCGCTGTAAAAATCTATCCCGGTTTTTCCGCCAACGCTGCTGTCCGACTGTGACAAAAGTGTTGTAGGTATCTGCACAAACCTTATACCACGCATATATATCGCCGCAGTAAAGCCTGCCATATCACCTGTAACACCACCGCCAAGAGCTATTATCATACTCTTTCTGTCAAGTTTGTTATCCATGCACGCCTCACACATTTTAAGTATGGTGTCCATGTTCTTGTTTTGCTCACCTGCCGGCGCAACAAAAACATTCGCATCAAAACCGCCGTCTGCAAGACATTTTTTCACATCTTCAGCATATAAAGGCGCTACATTTGTATCAGTTATTATGAGAATCTTTTCCGGTGCATTTATTTCATAAAGTGCCGGACAAAGATTTTTAAAACTGTCTTCAAATACAATGTCATAAGAATTTTCCTGAAGTTCAACACGTAGTTTTTGCATATTAATAACCATTAACTCCTTTCACAAAAACCGATTCTGAAAATCACTCAAAATAGTGTGTAGGCACAGCATTTAAGTCAAGCTCTGCTTTTATTCCTGCCTTATGGTTATAATATCCGAGACAGCCTACCATTGCCGCATTATCCGTACATAATACCGGTGGCGGATATAATACTTTAATCCCAAGCCTTTCACCGGCTGCCGTCATCTTTTTCCTCAGTTCGGAATTTGCCGCCACTCCGCCGGCAATAGCTACTGTTTTAACTCCGTTTAAAACAGCGGCCTCCATAGTATGCTCAGTCAACACCTCTGTAACGGCATTCTGAAAGCTTGCCGCTATATCAGCTTTATTAAATTCTTCACCATTTTGCTCAAATTTGTGCAAAAGATTTATAACCGCCGTTTTAACTCCGCTGAAAGAAAAGTCAAAGCTTCCCTTCTCAATCCTTACACGCGGAAACTTATAAAAATCCGGATCACCCTCACGGGCAAGTGCATCAATAAGCGGTCCTCCCGGATACCCCAGTCCGAGAACCCTCGAAATTTTATCAAAAGCCTCACCGGCCGCATCATCTCTCGTCCTGCCGATAACCTTAAACTCATCATATCCCACAACATTAATTATGTGGCTATGACCACCCGATGCTACAAGGCACATAAACGGCGGCTCAAGCTCCGGATGAGCTATAAGATTTGCCATGATGTGTGCTTTAATATGATGCACAGGTATCAGCGGCACATTCATCGAATACGCAAGTGCCTTTGCATGAGCTACCCCGACAAGCAACGCCCCTACAAGTCCGGGACCGTATGTAACAGCCACAGCGTCAATGTCAGAAAGAGTCACTCCGGCTTTACCAAGCGCCTCATCTATTACCTCGTCTATTACTTCAATATGACGACGTGATGCAAGCTCCGGTACTACTCCGCCATACTCCTTGTGAAGCTGTATCTGTGAATTTATTTCATTCGATAAAACCTCACGACCGTCCTTCACAACAGCCGCAGCGGTTTCATCGCAAGAGCTTTCTATACCGAGAATCAGCATTTAACAGGTCTCCTTTCCAAGCTTTGCCGTCATAATGACTGCATCTTCTCTGTTATCAGCGTAATAATTTTTACGCACCCCCATATTAACAAAGCCGTGCACCTTATACATATGCTGTGCAACTAAATTTGAGTTTCTCACCTCTAAGGTAAGAAGTTCCAGCTTCCGCCGGTGCGCTTCATCAAAAAGTGCTCTTAGAAGTGCACTGCCTATTCCTCTTTGTCTGTATGCCGGCATTACTCCGATATTTGTTATGTCGCCCTCTCCTGCAACATCCCACATTCCGGCATATCCTGCTATTTTATCTCCATCGCACGCAACAAAATAAACGGTCAGTTCATTTGTCAGCTCATCTTCAAACATTTTTCTTGTCCATGGTATGGTAAAGCTGCTGAGTTCAACCTCCATAATACCGTCCAGATCGTCTTTCGTCATGCGTCTGATTTGTATATTATTCATCGCTATCAACTATTCTTTCCGCAATTTCAGTAAGCAAGTCATAAATTTCAAGAGCAGTTTCTTCATACTCCTCCACATCGCCGCCAAACGGGTCTGATACATCGCCTGCCAAACCTGCGTATTCAGCGATTGTAAACACCTTATCCTCCGCCCCTGAACCGAGAAGCATCCTATGTCCCTCAGTCATTGTAAGGATTATGTCACTATCATCAACCAGCTCCTGTGTAATCTGTCTCGCCCTGTGTCCCGACAAATCTATATCATATTGCTTCATAACCTCTTGCGCCTCAAAGCTTGCCTCCGCTCCCGCTTCTGCAAACATACCGGCAGATTCCGATACCGCGTCTATATCATTTTCCAAAGCAATTTTATTCATAAGCGCCGCCGCCATAGGACTTCTGCAAGTATTCCCCGTACAAACAAACAGTATTTTCATGCTAAACAGTCATTCCTTTCTATACGTGTATCACATTATACCCTGCCGATTTATACAATCTGTTTTCTACTGCAAGACCGCAACCGCCCTCTTCGCAAAACTCCGCAAACACACGTTTTACGCCGGTCTCATCAAATTTACGAAGCATAGAAAACAAATTGTGAGCATATTCTCTGTAATCCGAACCGGCATATAACACATTCTCACATTCGTAATCATTATTAAGAAAACTTATTATACCCGTTTTCATTCCTTTGCTTTTCTCAAAAAGCTCTGTTATCTTCTTCCTTACAGCGTCCTTCTCACCCTCCACAACAATCACTTCAGCCTCAGGTGAATAGTGCTTATACTTCATACCGGGACTTTTCGGGACTTCATTTATCTCAACTCTTTTAAGCACATGCTTATCAATTATAACCGTAGGAATTACTGCCTTTATATCTTCATACGTAACAACTCCGGGCCTCAGTATCACAGGCACATCTCCGGAAACATCAACCACAGTCGACTCAACGCCTGCACTGCAGCTTCCTCCGGAAACTATAACATCAACGCGTCCCGTTAAATCATCAATCACATGCTTTGCTTTTGTAGGACTGGGCTTTCCGGAAATATTTGCGCTCGGTGCGGCAACAGGCTCGCCTGCCGCTTCAATAACAGCCCTTGCTATCGGATGCTCCGGGAAACGAATTGCAACAGTATCAAGACCGGCAGTTATTATATCGCTTATCCCTTTTTTCTTCTTCATTACAAGAGTTATCGGGCCGGGCATAAATTTATCCGCAAGGATTTCAGCATTCTCTGTCATACATTCGGCAACCTCATCAATCATAGACTTGTCCGATATATGAACTATAAGCGGATTATCCGCCGGTCTGCCCTTCGCCTTAAAGATATTTTTAACGGCCTCCTCATGATAAATGCTCGCCCCTAAACCGTAAACGGTTTCGGTCGGTATCGCCGCAATGCCGCCGCCCTTTAATACGTCAGCCACAGCCTCAATCAGTTCTTTATCTATATTTTTGCTGTCAATTTCTATTATTCTGGTATTAATAGTCATCACCTTCTCTGAACTTTGTAAGAAGACCGTATTTCAAATCCCAGAGCTTCTGAGACATATCAACATAATACTCATGAGGATTTTCAAAACGTTTTACCTCATCCCATAAGCCATCAATTTCCATTTTGCAGTATTCCTGCAAAACATCTATACCGGGATTTTCATACACGCATTTTCCGTTTTTAAATACAGGCTTTAAAAGCGGACGTGCATAAAAGTCACTTACAATCTTTCTCTTCCATGTATGTTCGGGATCAAACAACTCATACGGCAAAGTATCGTCAATCGTTTCGCCGTGAAGTGTTATAACATCAGCTACCGCAGCTGAATTTTCCCTTGAATATAATCTGTATACCTGTTTAAAGCCCGGAGTGGTTATTTTAGCAACATTTTCGCTTATCTTTATTTTAGGTAAAATATCGCCGTCATCATTTTCCACCGCAACAAGCTTATACACACCGCCAAATACCGGCTCGGACTTTGATGTTATGAGCCTTTCCCCCACTCCGAAAGAATCAATTTGAGCACCTTGCAAAAGCATATCTCTGATAATCCATTCGTCAAGCGAATTTGATACAACAATCCCGCAGTCACTGTACCCTGCTTCATCAAGTATCTTCCGGCATTTTTTTGAAAGATAAGTTATATCACCGCTGTCTATTCTTATTCCCTTCGGACGCTTACCAAGAGGTTTTAAAACCTCGTCAAACACCTTTATCGCATTCGGCAAACCCGAATTCAATACATTATACGTATCTATAAGAAGCGTACAGTTGTCCGGATAAGTTCTCGCATATGCAGCAAAAGCTTCATATTCGGTGTCAAACAACTGTACCCAGCTATGAGCCATAGTCCCCAAAGCCTTCACACCGAAATCTCTGTCTGTAATCGCACAACTTGTACCAACGCAACCTCCGATATATGCCGCACGAGCGCCCAGCGCCGCACCATATGCCCCCTGCGCACGTCTCGCACCAAACTCCATCACAGGTCTGCCCCCGGCAGCACGCACTATCCTGTTAGCCTTTGTGGCTATGAGGCTCTGATGATTTATACAAAGAAGTATCATCGTCTCAACAAACTGAGCCTGAACCACAGGTCCTCTTACCGTTAAAAGAGGCTCACCGGGAAACACAGGCGTACCCTCAGGAATTGCCCAGACATCACACGTAAACTCAAAATTCCTGAGATACTCCAAAAATCTATCATCAAAAATATTTTTACTTCTTAAATATTCTATATCTTCCTCTGTAAACTTAAGATTTTTCAAATAATCTATTACTTGCTCCAACCCGGCAACAATTGCAAATCCGCCTTTATCCGGGTTTTTTCTGAAAAACATATCAAAATATGCTGTTTTTTCTCCATACCCTTCTGCAAAGAAGCCGTTTGCCATAGTAAACTCATAGAAATCGGTAAGCATTGTTAAATTAAGTTCATTTTTCATAAGATTACACTCTCCGTCAAAAATTTTTCCGTTTTAAAAAACAAAGGACAGCATAACACCGCCCTTTATGTAATGCTTAAAAACCGCCTCTTTTATAGCCCCCCGAACGCTTTGATTCATTACTTCTTTTAATAGCAAGCATATTTTCGTCACTGTCCTGCTTAAACTTTGAGAGTTTGTCTTCAAAAGACATATCACTGTCAGCTTTTCTGCTCCAGTCAATGTCCGCCGGACGAACAGGAGCTTTTTTCTTTGGTTCTTCCGGTGCGTTCTTTTTATCCGGCTTCACCACAGCCTGCTTTATGGAAAGATTGATTTTCTTATCGCCTGCAATTTCAAGAACCTTAACCCTAACGGTATCTCCTACCTTAACACATTCGTTTATGTCATCCACATATCTTGCAGATACCTCCGAAATATGTACAAGCCCTATTTCACCGCTTTCCATTTTAACCAATGCACCGAAAGGCATCACCTTTATTACGCTTCCGTTTACTATATTTCCTACTTCAACAGCCATTTGTTGTTTCCTCCACCGCTAATTATCCTGTTTTGATACGTCAATAAAAATTTTTTCATCCTCACGTACCAAACCCAATTTTTCTCTTGCCATTTTTTCTATATATTCATCTGTATCAGTTATATTTTTCATTTTTTCAACTTCTTCAGCACGAGCTTCCTCATAAATCTTTTCATGCCGAAGATTTTCAAGCTCCTCCGCCTTTTGATTTATACGGGGAATTTGCATAAGTCCTCTGAAAACCATAAACCCCACTATAATGAGGAATATAATATTAACCAACTTTTTTTTATTTTTCAAAAATGTCGGAGTTGTTTTAGTTTTTGTTTTTTTATCCTGCATTTTATATAAGCAATCCTTTCTTTACACGCCAAGGCACAAAACTCTGCAAACTTTTTTAAAACGTACCCGGCTTATACGGATTTGTTTTTCCTTCTATATAGCATTTTATAAAAAAATCGAGCCGGTGTCAAGAGTATTTTAAAAATTAATTTAAAAAACTCAAAAATTTTTTTAAAAAGAGCTCTCACCGGCCTGCTGAGCGCTAAAAAATATACAATTCCTCCCAAAAACCCACCTGTCAAATGATATGCCCTTAATTCGCCGTTATCAGCAGCAAGTAAGCATATCCAGATAAAGCTTCCGGCAACAATCCAGAAAATAATGTCCACAACCGCACGCAAGCCTGTTTTCAGTCTGAAAACACCGTAAAAAGTGTGCAACAAATCAAAAACAGCACATACAAGCATAATACATATAACAACTGTCCCAAACGCATACAGCTCGTGATTTATGTCTACAATCACATCACTCACCCGCTTATTTAAAAAGCCGGGATATACCGGTCGCCGACATAGATTTGTTTTCTTTGTATTCTATCGAAACAACTTTTCCGATAAAAGACATCTGTCCGTCAGATACATCGAGCTTTCCCATAGACAAACCCGCACCTTTAATTATCACCCTGCCCATAGACGTATTTAAGTTTATAACCGTGCTGTCCGCATTTATAACCTCAATAACGCCTGAAACAACGGTCTTTTCACGGCCTGTTATGCATATCTCATGCTTTTGGGGACTAACATTTTCTTTTCCCTGTATCATATATATCATTCCTTTCAACTCTGTCATAAAGTCATTCAGTCTAATTGATATATATGAGAAAGTCCTTATTTTTATTACAAAACCTTATACAACCCGCAAGCATCGTTTTTGAGTACGTGTTCCGCAATTTCCGCAACCTCAATCTTTGTTACACGTTCGCCCATCTTTATCTCAATAACATCTCCGATTTTCACATCATAAGATGCCTTTACAAGCTTTCCGTTCACACTGACACGTCCCGCATCACATGCTTCATTCGCAACCGTACGGCGTTTTATAAGCCTTGCAACCTTCAGATACTTATCTATTCGCATATATTTTATCCTTTCAAACTCAGCATTTTAACTAACTTACGGTCTAAAATAAAAGAGAAAAAACCGAGGCAACCGCAAAGTCCCCTCGGTTTAAATAAGATACAATTACTTGTTTACAACATCCTTAAGAGATTTGCCTGCTTTGAATGCCGGAACTTTTGATGCAGGGATAGCAACAGCTTCACCTGTTCTTGGGTTCTTACCTGTTCTTGCTTCTCTTGCTCTTACCTCAAATGTACCAAAGCCTACAACCTGTACCTTTTCGCCTGCTGCCAAAGCATCAGAAATTGCTTCTACAACACCTGCAACTGCCTTTTCAGCATCCTTCTTTGACATTTCAGCCTTCTCTGCTACTGCAGCGATTAATTCTGTTTTGTTCATTGTTAGTTCCTCCTAAATTTTTTCTTTGTTATAAATATTTACCCAAAGGCAATATCATACATAAATCTTCCAATATATTTTATTATATTTCACGCCATTTGTCAAGGGTTTTTTTGAAAATTCCTCAAATTTACTGTTTTTTTGTGCATTTTTGCGAAATACACACCCTAAAACATATCTATTTTGCTTGAAAAATCAGCTTTTTCAACTACTTTTAACCCTATTTAATTTACATTTTTTTAAACCTCTCATCAGTTTCGCATTCGCTGATAAATGAATCCACCCTGTCCGCAAGTGCAATTTCCGCCGTAATCCCCTTCTTTTCAGCCAGAGCCGTCACGTAAAACAACAGGTCTGCACAAGCATTTTCCTCATTAATATTACAAGCCTTTTCGCGAATAAGCTCTGCCAGCTTTTCTTCATCCGAAACAACACCAAAAGATTCAGCCTTTTTCTGTACCTTCTGAGCTCTCATAAGCGCCGGCAAATATGACGGAACATCTTTTAAAACATCTGTGACAGTTTTTAAGTTTTTCTCTTTCTTTTTATTCTTCTCCCAGTTTACAAGTGCCTCATCCTCATTCCCGGCTTTATCAGCGCCAAACACATGAGTATGTCTGGTTATAAGCTTTGTGCAAATCTCATTTAAAATATCATCAAAGTTAAAAGCGCCTCTCTCGTCCGCTATCTGAGCATGAAATACCACCTGTAACAGCACATCTCCGAGCTCATTTGCAAACAGCTTATCATCCTTCTTATTCAAAGCGTCAATTGCCTCATACGTCTCCTCAATCATGCTTTTCTTTATGGTTTCATGAGTCTGAACTCTATCCCACGGACATCCGTTCTCACCTCTTAAAATTTTCAGTATTTCTATTAAATCCTGTATCGTATATTGCTTTTCCATATCTATTATTCCCCCAAAAATGTAAATATATAACATAAATTTAACAAATTCTGTTACGTTCTTTCCCTTCATAAAAAGCTATTATGTTTTTGTTTACTTCCTCCATGCATCTTAAGCGTGACTGTTGCGCACCCCAGGCCATATGCGGAGTCAGCAAAACATTAGGATAATCCTTCAGCCGATTATACGGATGCTCTGCCGGAAACGGCTCTCTGCTATACACATCTATCCCTATTCCGCCGATAATTCCGTTCTCAACCGCTTCAGCAAGTGCCGCCTCATCTGTCACACCGCCCCTTGCCACATTTATTACAATCGCATTTTTCTTCATTTTTGCAATACGCTCACGGTTAATAAGCTCTCTCGTACCGTCATTTAAAGGCAGATGCAGTGAAATTATATCAGCCTCCCTGCATATCTCGTCAATATCGCCGGTGCTTCGGTTATAAATCATCACTTGTGCACCCAGAGCCTCTGCAACCCTTGCAACCGATTTTCCTATATCACCGTATCCTACCACACCCCACTTTAAAGAAGTCAGCTCATAAAATACCGGTTTTAAGTGATTTTGCACACCCGACCTTGTATATTCACCTGATTTTGAATAGCTGTCAAATTCATTAAGATGCATAAGAAGAGACATCGCCATAGCAACGGTAGCCTGCATAACACTTTGTGTAGAATATGATTTAACATTGCATACAGCAATATTTCTCTCACAGCAATACGCTGTATCTATATTATCAAACCCGGTCGCCGTTACGCATATAAGCTTAAGATTTTTGGCAAAAACCAGATTTTCCCGACCGAGTCTTGCCTTATTTGCCACAATAACCTCAGCGTCTGCTATACGCGAAGGAATATCCTCAGGTGCAGTCGACGGATATTTTATGACCTCACCCGTTTTATCAAACATCTCAAGTGTAATATCATCCCCAAGAGTTGATACATCAAGCATTACGATTTTCATTACCGCACTCCTCCACAAGCAATTCAAGCTTTTTATATAACTCAGGATATTTCTTTTTCATATTTATCGGACGAAGATCTGTATCAACAAATCCATGCACCGTTTTCCCGGTAGTTATTAGTGTCATATCAGGCTTTTTATAAACCTCATAATAAAACTCACACTTTGCAGCTTTTAAAGTTCTTAAATATGTCCGGATAATTATTTCATCCTCATAAGTGCAAGTCCCGATATACCTGGCACCGGTCTCAACAAGAGGCATCATTATCCCCATGCTCTCCATATCGGAATACTTAAGTCCGGCCTGTGTCGTAAATTCACTTCTTCCAATCTCAAACCAAGGATAATATCTCGAATGATGCACTATCCCCATCCTGTCAGTTTCTGCATATCTCACAGTCAAATACGATTCTGTCATTATAATACCATTCCTTTCAATACAAGTGAATAAATTATAGTTTAGCGACTTAAATAAGTCGCTAAACGCGATATAAATTCCTAACGGAATTTTCGATATGTGCTAACGCACGCGATATGCCTGTCGGCGCGATATGTTTGCTTCGCAAACGTTATGGAAGAAAAAATGCA
>JAZTZP010000081.1:0-7486 GCA_045637525.1 Clostridia bacterium
GAATACTTTAAAAGAAAATTATATAAATATTTATCGCACAGATGAAGCAGGGACAATTACTATAATATCAGATGGTGTAAATATTACAATTGATAAAAAAGCAAGTCAAATAAAAGAAAATGCACCGCCGAAGGAAATAAAGGCCGGAAACAGTACTGTTGTATATATTACAAAAACCGGGAAACGCTATCATAAAAATTCATGCAGCAGTTTAAAAAACAGTAAAATAAAAAGTACAATAGAAGAAGCAAAGGAAAAAGGCTTAACACCCTGTCAAAAATGCAGTCCGCCGTAATATTAAATTTTTTAGTATAAAAAAGTATTGCAAAATACAAAATTTTATGATAAAATTAAATCAGAAGAATGAAAGGATTTATTAACATGAAAAAAGTATTGTTAACATTAATTTCAATAATTTTAGTTATTTCATCTGCAAGTGTATTTGCAAATGAAGAAATAGAGGGTTTAAATGAAAATTTAGACGAACTTCTTATGAAAAATTACTTTACATATGAGCAGTTTGATGAAATGAATAAGGAATATATGGAATATTATGAGGATTATCTTCTTAACGAATATATTCCCCAAAGGCAACGTGTGAATAAAATGGAAACAGGCAGTGTTGAAGAAGAATTTCGATTATTAATGAATGAGGCAGAATTGGTTTATGAGGATGGTTTAAGAGTAAGTCATTTTGCTGATTATAAATATGACTATCAGTATATGAAATCAAAATGCTTTGAATATCTTTTCAGCGATAAAGAGTATTGGAGTGTACCACTCAAAAAGAATGCAATAGCGACAAGTAGTTCAAAATTCAAGATAAACGGTATACGAATTAAAGATTATGAAGCATTCAAAGAATTTATTGGCTTTGAAAATAATCGTTTGATGGGGCAAAAAAGGGTATTAAAATTAATTGAAGAAAAAAATACTATAAAAAATCTCTTGATTGAACATAGTGTAAAAAAAGTTGAAGATATAAAATTCTGTTCTTATGTCGGAAACATAACCGGATTGTATTTTAAATGTGATAATAATAGAGAATTTTTCTTATCTGTATATTCTCAGTATTGGGATTCGTTTGATAAAGCTTCTGATGAGTATTTTGAATTTACTACATTAGAAGAATTGGTTACTAAAGCAGAAGAAGAATGGAGTAAAATAAGCCTTAGTTATGTAACACCTGTAAAACCAACATATGACGAAGAAGCTTTATCACTTCAAAATGAAGGACTGTTGCATGGAAATGAAAAAGGTCTTGATTTATTGAAGCCTTTGACGAGAGTTGAGGCGGCTACTATGCTTTTGCGTGCTATGGGAAAGGAGACGGTGGCAAATGATGGGCAGGCACAGACTTTTATTGATGTTTTATCATCGCATTGGGGGTTTGGGGCTGTAGAGAATGCTTATTCACTTGGGCTTATAAAAGGAATGGGAGAAAATATATTTGCGCCGGATGAGCCTGTAACTGCTGTGCAGTTTGCGACGATGGTGTTAAGAGCCGGGAACGAAGCTGAATTTAACTGGGAGGAAGCTATTGATATTTTAATAGAAAAAGGTGTTATAACCGAGGAAAATTCAAATACAATGGATTTCTTTACACGTGGCGATATGGCTAAGATTATTTATGAAGCGAGAGAGAATGGCTTGTTATAAAACAGAAAAACAGTACCGGCTGGTTTAGATGCGAGAATGTTTATTCAAATATACAAATAAAGATTTATCGGGAACGCTAATTTACAGCCGGGATATACTTAAGGATGCAAGTTTTTAAATGTTAAATAAAGTAATAAAGTTGTAATGGAAATGTAATTGCAATAAATAGCGAAATATGGTATAATAAAAAAGTTGTATAAGCATTATAATCGTTATGGCAAAAAATTGCTTTAAGACGGATGATGCTCCGGAGAAGTCTCTTAAATGAGGTGCCGAAGGTGTAAGGCGGACAAAGACGCTGAATCTCTCAGGCAAAAGGATGGAGTTATAAATGCGAGTTTCTTGCTGCTTCATATGTTTTTCAGAGTCGGACGGAGTTTATCCTTGTCCGGCTTGTTTTTTGCTCTGCGGTTGCTTGAAATTTATAATATGGAGGAGAAGTTTATGTTTTTAGAACAAGTTGAAAAAATTAACGGTGTCATAAACGGCATTGTGTGGGGTGTACCTATGCTGATACTTATAATCGGTACAGGTATAATCATGACGGTTTGTACGAAGTTCTTCCAGTTAACTCATGCAAAGCATGTAGTAAAGGAAACTTTGGGGGGAATTTTTAAGAAGAAGGATGTAAGAAAATCTGATGATAAAACATCAATATCACAGTTCCAGGCTCTTTGTACGGCGCTCGCTGCAACAATCGGTACAGGAAATATCGCAGGTGTTGCAAGTGCTGTTGCAGTCGGCGGCCCGGGTGCGGTGTTCTGGATGTGGGTTTCTGCATTCTTTGGAATGATGACAAACTATGCTGAAAATGTTCTCGGTATTTATTACAGAAGAAAAAATCAGTATGATGAGTGGTCGGGCGGTGCTATGTACTACTTAAAAGACGGTTTAGGTTCTAAAAAGAATTGTAAAATGCTTGGTGCTGTGTTAGCTGTTCTTTTCTGTATATTCTGTCTTTTAGCATCGTTTGGTATTGGAAATATTGCTCAGATAAATACGATAGCAGGTGCTATGAATGAGTCGTTTTCAGTTCCGCCGATAGCTACGGGAATTGTACTTATGATAATTGCAGGTCTTGTTGTTATCGGAGGTATTAAGAGAATTGCGTCCGTTACAGAAAAGCTTGTGCCGTTTATGGCGATTGCATATGTATTGGGATGTCTTTACATACTTATAGTTAACTTTGATCAGGTAGGTGCAGTATTCGGTGCAATATTTAAGGGCGCTTTCGGTTTTGACGCTGTTGCCGGCGGAGCTATCGGTGCTCTTGTTAAAAAAGCTGTAACAATGGGCTTTAAGAGAGGCGTTTTCTCAAATGAGGCAGGTCTTGGTTCTTCCGTTATGGTTCATTCGGCATCAAATGTTAAAGAGCCTGTAACACAGGGAATATGGGGTATATTTGAGGTATTTGTTGATACTATGATAGTTTGTACTCTTACAGCGTTTGTTGTACTTTCTTCAGGTGCTGTTGATTTGTCAACGGGATTGCTTGTAAATCCTGACCTTGAAGGTGTTGCGCTTGTAACAAGTGCGTTTGCATCAAGCATACATGGTTTTGCCGGTGCATTCATTGCAATAGCAATATTATTCTTTGCTTTTTCAACATGCCTTGGCTGGAGCTTTTACGGAACAAAGGCTTTTGAGTATCTTTTCGGAACAAAGGCTACAATAATTTATAAGGTTATATTTGTAGCGTTCGTTGTGGTTAGTGCAACATCAAATCTTCAGCTTGCATGGGATTTGTCGGATACATTTAACGGACTTATGGCGATACCTAACCTTATAGGTGTTCTTTCGCTTACGGGCGTTGTTATCAAAATAACAAGGAATTATGTTGCAAGAGTATTTAAAGGCTCGGATGAAAAGCCGATGCTTTCTGCCTTTGAGGATATACAGAAGATGCAAGAGGAAGCAATTAAAAAGGGACAGTAAGAATTTCTTTTTGCAATGTGCATATATATGCTCGGATATTTTTGCACATATAATAGAAAATTCCGAAAAATACTTGACAATTTTTTAAAATTTGGTATAATTATATTAGAATTTGATTTGTAAAGGAGTGTGGACTAATGAAGAGATTAATTTGTGCGCTTACCGTTCTGGTAATGTGTATCGGAATTGGTACATCAGCTTTCGCTGAACAGCCGATAACCGTAAAAATTAAGGATGTGCCTGTAGTTTTTCCGGATCAGGAGCCTGTAAAATTAAATGACAGAGTGTTGGTTCCGATGAGAGCTATATTTGAAGCTTTAGGCGCTACGGTGGTATGGAATGATATTAATCAGACTGCGGTAGGTCAGAAGTCAGGCAAGCAGGTTCAGATTACGGTGAATTCAACTACTGTTAATATTAACGGAAAGATAACACCTCTTGATCAACCGGCAATTCTTATGAATGACAGAGTGCTTGTACCTGTAAGAGTTATTGCAGAATCGTTCGGGGCAAAAGTAGGTTGGGATGACACAACCTGGACAGTTCTTATAGATTAATAAGGTTTTTGATAAAAACACACGCTTATATGGGTGTGTTTTTATCCGTTTTCAATATTATGGGTAATTGAAAAATAATATAATATAAAGTGAAAGGAAGTTTTACATAATGGATCTTATATCTAAGATAAAAGAAACAGCAAAAGGTAACATTAAAACAGTAGTATTGGCGGAAGGAGAGGAGCTAAGATCAATTCAGGCTGCCGATATGGTGTTGAAAGAGGGATATGCAAACATAATTCTTCTCGGAAATATTGAAAAAATAAATGAAATTGCAGCTAAAGAGGGATGCGATATTTCAAAGGCTCAGATTATTGACCCTGAAACATCAGATAAAACAGCTGAGTACGGTGAAATGCTTTATGAACTCAGAAAAGCAAAGGGTATGACTCCTGAGGTTGCGGCTGAAACTGTTAAGAACACATTATACTATGGTGTTATGATGGTAAAGAACGACGATGCTGACGGAATGGTTGCCGGCGCGGTTAACTCATCAGCAAACGTTTTAAGACCGGCACTTCAGATTTTAAAAACTGCTCCGGGTACAAAGCTTGTATCTGCTTTCTTCCTTATGAACGTTCCGGACTGCACTATGGGTAATGACGGTACTTTCTTATTTGCGGATTGCGCTTTAAATGAAAATCCGGATGCTGATCAGCTTTCAGAAATTGCAATTTCATCTGCGAAGAGCTTTGAAATGCTTCTTGGTAAAGAACCGAAAATTGCAATGCTTTCATATTCAACATACGGCAGTGCAAAGAACGCTTTGGTTGACAAGGTTGCTGAGGCAACAAAGCTTGCAAAGGAAAAGGCTCCCGAATATCTTATTGACGGAGAAATCCAGCTTGATGCGGCAATAGTTGATTCTGTCGGCAAGCAAAAGGCTCCCGGTTCACCGGTTGCGGGACAGGCGAACGTTTTGGTATTCCCGGATCTTAATGCAGGAAACATAGGTTATAAGCTCGTTCAAAGACTTGCAAAGGCAGAGGCTTACGGCCCTGTTATGCAGGGTATTGCTAAGCCTGTAAACGACTTGTCGAGAGGCTGCAGTGCAGAGGACATAGCAGGTGTTGTTGCAATAACAGCAGTACAGGCACAAATCCAATAAGAACAGAAAGGAATTGTTGAAAATGAAAATACTCGTTATAAATGCAGGAAGCTCATCACTTAAGTATCAGCTCATAGATATGGCAAACGAAAGTCTTTTAGCAAAAGGCTTGTGTGAAAGAATAGGTATTGACGGTTCAAACCTTCAGCATACAAACGTTGCAAAGGGTATGGACAAGGTAGTGATTGAAAAGCCGATGAAGAATCATGCAGATGCTATACAGATGGTAGTTGATGCGCTTGTAAATCCGGATTACGGTGTAATCAAGAGTATGGACGAAATTGGTGCGGCAGGACACAGAATAGTTCACGGAGCAGAGTATTTTGCTGACTCATGCATAATTGATGCTTCTGTTAAGAAGGCACTTGAGATGTGTACACCTCTTGCACCGCTTCACAATCCGCCGAATATGACAGGTGTTGAGGCTTGCGAAAAAATTATGCCGGGAATTAAGCAGGTAGCAGTATTTGACACAGCTTTCCACCAGACAATGCCGAAAAAGGCATATATGTACGGACTGCCGTATGACTACTATGAGAATAAGAAAATAAGAAAATACGGTTTCCACGGCACAAGCCACAAGTACGTTGCTGCGAAGGCGGCTGAGCTTATGGGTAAGCCTCTTTCAGAGCTTAAGATAGTAACTTGTCATTTAGGAAACGGTTCTTCGATTACAGCAGTTGACTGCGGAAAATCTGTTGATACTTCAATGGGATATACTCCGCTTGACGGTACAATCATGGGTACAAGAACAGGTTCTATGGACCCTGCCGTTATTGTACACCTCATTGAGGAGGGTATGAGCGTGAGCGAAGTTAATACCCTTATAAACAAGGAGTCAGGCGTGTTCGGTGTTTCTGGTATATCAAGCGACTTCAGAGACTTATTTGCTGCGGCAGGTGAGGGCAATGAGCGCGCTCAGCTTGCTATTGATATGTTCTGTTATCATGTTAAGAAGTATATAGGCTCGTATGCTGCGGCAATGGGCGGTATAGACGTTTTGGTATTTACGGCAGGTGTTGGCGAAAACACACCGTTAACCCGTGAGGCTGCAACAGAAGGTCTTGAATTTATGGGAATTGCTGTGGATAAGGAAAAGAACTTTACAAGAGGTACCGTAGATATAACGGCTGATGGTGCAAGAGTAAAGACTTTTGTTATACCGACAAATGAAGAGCTTATGATTGCTATGGATACTTACAGACTTGTAAAAGGTGAATAAATAAGGTTTAAAAGCCCGGCGGTTGCGCCGGGTTTTTTTATCTTTTAGGAAATTGCGTACTTTTGCAATTTTCTAAATTACAAAAAAGTTTCCTCTGCCCCCATGATTGGGGGTGCAGGGGGTTGAAGTTTTGAATCAAAAACTTTTTTATTTTACATTTTTTGATTCAAAAATTATGAAATTAATGTTAATTTTTCGCATTTTATTTATTTTGTCTATTGCCATACAGAGAGATTTATGGTATAATATAAGGTAGTATAGGTATCATTTGAATGCAGTGCCTGTTGCGGAACGGAGGAGTTAAATGAAAAAGCTGAAAATTGTAATTACGGTATTTCTTATTATTATATCGGTTTTGATATTTGCGGTTATTGCCGGCAGATTTGTTATTATAGATAAATTGTCAAACAATGCACAGGTAAATGACGCAGTGGAGAAAATAGATACTATTATAAATGATGAAAATACAAAGCTTCAGGTGAACGAATTTGTTCAGCAGCTTGTTGACGATGGCGTGCTTAAAGAACAGCAGATTGATGAGTATGTAAAAGTAATAGAGGAAGAGCCTGATTTGTCTCTTAATATAAACGGAAAAACTGTGGGCGAAGGGGAGCCGGCAAATACGACTGAAACTCCGAAGCCTGAAAAACCGAAATCTAAAACAGAAAGAATTTTGAGTGCAATGACGCCGGCTGAAGCTTCATTTGCAATGTCTGTATACAGTCGTGTGAATGTGAATGAGGTTATGTCGCTCATGAAAACCGATAAGGCGGCTGCAAAGAAATATGTTACCGACAGACTCAGCTCGGACGAAATTTCAAGAGCACTTTCGATTTATTCAAAATATTCGTATTTGCTTAAGGAATAATATAAATTATAGTTTATAGGCTGTTCGCCTCTAAACTATAATAGTGAAATATTTTGCTTTCAGCAAAATGTGAAATTCACACTTCGTGTGAGTGAAATCCATGCAAAGCATGGGTGAAATCTGTCGCTATGCGACAG
>JAZTZP010000082.1:0-24773 GCA_045637525.1 Clostridia bacterium
TGCATATAAATCAGCCATTTTATTCTCAAGAGCGGTTCTGTTTGCGTTTATCGTTTCCACTCCCTGAATACAAGCCGGGAAAAGACGGATATGGTCTATATAATCTGCCTGACGGTAAGGATGTGCATGAACTACAAATCCTCCGTGCTCTGCCAAAAACGGAAGCTCTTCACTTTTTTTCATATCCATAATTTCAGGATGCTTCAAAAACCATTCCTTATCAAGACCGTAGACTAAAAAATCCGTACCTTTGTATGATAACTCTGCTCCGCAAAAGACTTTTATTCCTGTTTCTTCACCGACCCTTTTTCCCTCTTCATAATCCGAAAAGAAAAACTCTATCTGTTCTTCATAAGGAAGATTACGATACTCTCCGTTTAAATTGCCGTCAAGAAAATGATTTGTTATAAAAACGCCGTCATATCCCTGTTCTTTATAAAACTCCAAAGTTTCACGGACACTTGCTTTTCCGCAACCGCTTACAGGATAAGTATGAAGATGTGTTTCGTATTTATACATTAATCCGTCTCCTATTTTAATAAAATCATACACTTCTGATATTATTTAAGTTTCACAGGCTCATCATAAACTACCGTATGCAAATCATCAATCTGCAAATTCTGATGCCAGTGCCCTGAATACCAGTGTCTGAATTTTACTTTCTCATCAATATATTTCATAAGTTTCCCAAAGGCTTCTCCGGAAGTCTCATCATATTCCGCAGAATATTTATGAGTAAGTATATAATCAACTTTATTGTTATACTTTTTTAAATTTTCATATGCAAAGGCAATCTCATCTGCTCCCGGTTCTTCGCCCGGATACCACAAGCTCATCTCTTTCCACTTTGAAGAACTTTTACAGCCGCCCATTACAAAAAAGCTGAATCCGTCAATCTCATAAACATTACCCCTTTTGAGATGAACAATTGTTTCGGAAATGCGTTGAACCTTGCCTCCATAACAGTTATCTTCCGGAAAACTGTTTATGTACTCAAAATTTTCATGATTACCGTCAATAAATGCGATATTTACCTTAAGTGATTCAAAATATCTTGTAAATCTTCTGTTTTCATTTGTTTTTTCAAAATTTATCCCCAAATCACCTAAAATAATCAGTAAATCTTTTTCATTACAAACCGAAATATACTTCTCAAGTCCCGATACTGATTCACCGCCATGTATATCGCTTATAAAATAAATCAATCGTACTCACCTTCCTGAAGCAGACATTCCATTCACTTTTTTGAGTTTTAAAGTCCAACCTCTTCAAAATGTTGGGTCAGATAATCCATAGTTTCTTTCTTTACATTTATATCCATAACCGTTTTTACTTTGTCACGTTTAAAGAAAAATCGGTGTATAATCCTGTAAATCCACAAAAACGGCAGAAGCACCGGAATTTTTTTCAATATCGGATACAATATTATCATACCCCTGTACGGAACAAAAATTACTCTTACATATCTCATGAAAGTCGCAGAGCCGGCACTCGCACCCGTTCCGACATCTTTCATCGCATTTACAGCGTCGTTGTTTTCCTTACTTCCGTAAGTTCCTCCCCCCAAGATGTATTCCGTCATCTTACGGCTAAGCTCCGTAGGCTCCCTGTCCGCAAACCATATAAGTGAGAGCTCTTCAAACTTTTTCACAAACTCAAGTATTCCGAGTTTTTTAAATTCACACTCTATATATTCACGGTCAAGAGAATTTCCTAAATGCCTGTTGTATATGTAAGTGTCCATAACAGAACGTATTCCGCATCCGCCCGACCTATAATGCTTTGCCGTATGCACCTGCATAAATATGTAAAAATCCTCATCGGTCATTTCATAAGAGTAGTTCTTTCCATCCGAAAGTTTTACCCTGTCCCATATATCCGAATAATACTTTGCCGCAGCGGGCCATCCTTTTTCGGTTACAAGACATTTATGAATTTCAATGCTTATATTCGGAGGTTTTCTGAAAGAAATATCATGTCCGCCCTCTTCTCTTTCATTAAACTCCAGCTCACGCATTATCTTTTCAGCTTCAGAAAGATTTTCAGGCTTCACCAATATATCACAATCACACATGGTACGCATATCAACCGACGGATATAACCGCTTTGTAATATACCCCTTAAGCGGCATACATCCGATGCCCCGCTTTTCAAATGCATCTAAAACTGCCTGTGTTTCAATCTCCTGACGTGCCTCTTTCATTACTGCCATATTTTTTGCCTGTTCAAGATATTTAAAAAGCTGTCCGTTTATATCGGGCATACGCTCTGCCGCATAGCCCAATAAATTAAGCACGCTGTGAGAAGTTGCAATCTTAATCAGGTCATTGGGGTTAACATCCTCCGGAGGTTTGTCCGGCAATGCGCTCCCCAGAACCGATTTTAAAAGATGTATAAGATATTCACCCGTTTTTACTATATCCATATTCTATATCCCTTTCTATTTAAGTGTTCTGAAAAACTTCGGCGTCATATCGTTCCAGACAAACGTCTTAAATTCATCTGCCTCGCCGTCAAAAGTAAACGCCTGCTCACCTTTAACCGCCTTTACAAGCTTTCCTTCTTTATAAATAGCTCCGTATAAATCATCGGTCTCGTCAAGCGAAATGCCGCCTAACTCAAAATCATCACCGATTTTAACAAAGCTCGCCGCTGTATCATACGGGCGGTCTTTGGCCTCGTTTACCGTTATTGTAAACTCTTTACTGTCTCCTACGCCGTTATTTCCTGTAAACTTATATCTTACAAATATTGTGTATGTTCCTGCCGGAGGTTTGAATGAAATCGTCCCTTTCTCTACCGGGACCTCGTTATATACCCCTATCCCGTTCGACAATTTTGTCGCCAGTATATATTTTCCGTATTCATCGGGAAGTCCGTAGCCGTTACTGCACATAAAAGATATAGTATCGCCCTCGTAATACGTGCGGTCTTCTCTGTAAACCCTTGTACCTCCGGAAGACAGAGCCTTACTGTATGCACTCTCAATTCCGTTGTTCACAAAGCTTTCATCAGATGCAACACCACTTAAAACTACCGCCGAATACGAGGCTGTACCATCTACGCTGCGAAGCACAAGCTCAACTTCTCCATCCGGCACCCACGCATAAAAATTACCTCTGTAATCAAACCGGGCATCGTCTGCTTTGCAGTATTCACCGTTATCAACTAAAACCGCGGCATCAACTACCGCCCCGGCAAGTGAAATATCAGAAATACCGACTCCGGCAAGCAGCTGATTTTCTCTGTTTATAAAAGCCACGTCCTCTGAATATACTCCGAAAAGATTTTCATCTCTTAACTCGACAAGTACAGTAATGCCATCAGAATACGTCTTTCTCGAAGCTTTCAGTTCATCAAATACTATGTATGCATCCGTCATTACCGCAAGCGTATTATCATAAGACTCACCGGAAACTATAAATTTATATCCGGTCCCGGTATACTCTTTGCCGTCATACAAAAATCCGCTGTCCGTTATTATAATATCGGATTTACTTATATCAAGATATATTTCCTCTGTCTTTATTTCCTTTAAATCATACAAAGCCTTTGCCTTTTTAATCATATTATACGCCGAAAGCTGTTTTTCCGCATCATTACCGCTGATCTGCCTTTCAAATTCACGGCAATAATCTTTAATAAACGGGTATTTTTCCGGTATCTGTGCCGAAATTTCTCCTGCCTTCGTTTCTATATCCTTTATGCGGGTATATGCCTTTATCGGCAAGTTATTACTTTCAGAAGTTATATCATTCCACCCACCGTTATATATCCAGCTTTCTCCGGCGTGCGAACCGTAAAGTACAGTAAACGGTGCACCGCCCAGTGCAAGAGAATCCTCTCCTTCAAAAGCAATGGATATTGAATTTGCCCCCGAACCGTTTATATGACGAATACATACAGAAAAATACGAACCCGGATTTATTATCACTTCTTCATCAAGATCTATTTTACAGTATCCACTATGACCGAAATATCCCGTCTCAGTATATATTTTCTCACCGTCCGCCGGATTTTTCATCTGCGAGTCGCTCACATATATATTAACCTCATACTCTGTATTCTTCTCCACTACCCATGTTCCGACAGAGTCAAGGATTTCAGCATCATCACCATCATTTTCAAATATATTTGCTGTATTTATTCGGGAAGTCTTAAATATTCTTCCCACAAAACAATGGTACCCACTGTAATTGTATAGCTTGTGATACGACTTTTTATCAGCGTCAAGCGCACACGAAAGAGACGTCATCACAATGCTGTCAGCATACGGTATATAAAAATATCCGTCGTCTCCCCATGATTCGCCCCATGAATTTTTACATAACCAGGCTCCGGTATATGTAACATTGTTATAAACCGTCTGATATGTATCATCCCAACCGACTGCTGTAACAACGTGGTTAGCACTTGTACCCGGAATATATGCTTCACCATTTACAGAATTTCCGTCTATAAACAGGCTCACAGAACCATACCCAATAATTGCTTTTTTCATTGAATCCGTATCTTTTCCGCTGATTTCGGCAACATCGGTAATCTCAAATCTTGATTTATATTTTTCAGAATCCGGTATTTCAAAATATGCAAGCTGTCCGCCATAAAAGTCATGTTCTGACTCAAACACAGGTCCTGAACCGCTCAGCAAAACACTTGCCATGTATAAAGGATTCCCTGCATACTGTGACAAATATACGCCCGAGAAATTATATCCGTCATTATATGTATCGGAGTTTTCATCGGTATCGCGTCCGCTTTGGAAAAAACGTGCCATATGTGTTTCAGAAATGTCAAAAAAGCCGTCTGACGGATAACTTTTCATTTTAAGGCTTGTCTCAATCATACCCGACGTTGTAAACGCCCAGCAAAGCCCCGTAGAAACCTGATTTTTCACGGAAGATATAATACCCTCATCAACCGACGAATATTTTTTTGGCATTGAACCAAACAGCTGAACGGTACTATCGTCAAAACCCGTATCAAATTCAATCTCCGCCCCCGTCTCATCAACCGTGGAAACCGCACCGCCCTCATTCATAACGGCGTAATATTCAGTATATTCTGCTGCTTCATTTTCCGCAAAAACCGGAATACCGCACAAAATCATTGTAACCACGATAAAAGCAGCCACTATTTTTGCATTATACATAACCATTCACACTCCATAACCATGTAAGCACACCACATCAATTATATTATACTACAAACCACACCGAATGTCAAGAATATAAATAAAAAAGACATGGTTTTTGAATGAGCAAATAAATTATAGTTTATCTGCGATAAACTATAATTTATACAATTCCGTAGATAAATACCGGTCTCCCGTGTCGGGCAGAAGAACCACTATGTTCTTTCCTTCGTTTTCCGGGCGTTTTGCCATCTCTATTGCCGCAAAAAGTGCCGCCCCGGCTGAAATTCCAACAAGCACGCCTTCTTTTTTTCCAATCAGCCTTCCGGCTTCAAAAGCATTCCCGTCAGAAACTGCAATTATCTCATCATAAATTTTTGTATCAAGCACATCAGGAACAAAACCGGCGCCTATTCCCTGAATTTTATGTGCACCGGCAATACCTGTTGATAAAACTGCCGATGACTCCGGCTCAACCGCAACTATCTTTATATCAGGATTTTTTGATTTTAAATATGCACCTGTTCCGGTTATTGTTCCGCCTGTTCCCACTCCGGCAACGAATATATCAACAGCTCCGTCCGTATCTTCATATATCTCAGGACCTGTGGTTTCAAAGTGTGCCTCCGGATTAGACGGGTTTACAAACTGTCCCGGAATGAAACTGTGCGGTATCTCCTTTGCAAGCGCCTCAGCTTTCTCAATCGCCCCTGTCATACCTCTTGCCCCGTCAGTTAAAACAAGCTCCGCACCGTATGCTTTCATGAGTATACGCCGCTCCTCCGACATTGTTTCAGGCATCACTATAATAATCCTGTATCCTCTTGCCGCGCATATGAGTGCAAGGCCTATTCCCGTATTTCCGCTTGTAGGCTCTATTATAACGGAATCTTTATTAATAAGCCCTTTTTTCTCGGCATCGTCAATCATTTTCTTTGCAACTCGGTCTTTTACCGAGCCTGCAGGATTGAAATATTCAAGCTTTGCCAAAATTCTTGCTTTTAGATTAAACTCCTTTTCTATGTTCGTAAGCTCTAAAAGCGGTGTTCTTCCTATAAGCTGATCTGCTGATGTATAGATTTTTGACATTTTCTGTTTCACCTCATATTTTTTCATACTCAAGGACGAAATGCATTATAATTCTTACTGCTTCAAAGAATCCGTCTATATCTATCATTTCATCGCACTGATGCGGTCCACCATGTCCTTCCGGCATTTCAAAGCCGTTTGGTCTGCCCTCTTCCGTTCCTATCGAAAAAGCATTTTTTAAATGTCTTGCATACGTTCCGCCACCTAAATAGCAAAGCGGTTCTTCCTTGCCGGTTATTTCATTATAAACACTCTCAAGCATTTTTGTTACTTCGCTCTCAGGAATATCAAAGCCTTCCATATTATTAAAATCTTCAATGCTCCAACCAAGCTTATTAAATTCGTGCCTTGTACGGTCTTCAACCTCTTGCGCAGAAATTTCCGAACCGTAACGGGTATTAAAGCTTATCTTCAAATTCCCATTACACACATCAGCCATACCGTTTGCCATTGTAAGTCTTCCAAAATGCGAATCTTCATGAACAAGACCTATCCCCTCGCCAAACCCCGATTCGGTGAGCTTTGCCACAATACACATCTGTTCACGGTCCGATTTATTAAGGTATTCACATTCTGAAAGTATGCTTGCCGCAAGATATGCCGCATTTACAGATCCGTCCGGCTCACTTGCGTGCTTTGCTATTCCCTTTGCAAGAATTACAATACTGTTGCCGTCACTTGTTACGGTATATTCACTTTTTTCCGATACCTTTGAAGAAATTTCCTCAAAAAGTGCATTGCTGTACCTAAGTTTTACGGTTACTTTATCAAGTACAACATTAAAAGCCTCACCGCCGTGAAATTCTGTTATATCATTTAACGGCGTGCCGCTTTTTGCCCAATAGGAGCATATTCCCTTTTCGCCTATACTGCATGGAAATTCCGCGTCCGGTACAAAGGAAATGTCTGGCATGGGATGTTCTTTTGTGAATGCGTCTATATCTTCCATTCCTGTTTCCTCGTTTGAACCGATAAACACACGTAACCGGCTGTTTATCGGAAAATCAAGCTCCTTTGCCATCTTAAGCACGCAATAAGACGCCATAATTCCCGATTTGTTATCGCTTACGCCTCTGCCGATTAAAGTATTGTTTTTTATAACAGGCCGAAAAGGCTCTGTATATATCCAGTCATCGCCTACCGGCACTACATCGCTGTGACAGAAAAATCCGATTGTTTTTTCATTGTCCCCAAAATCCGCAAGTGCATAACCTTTATCATAAATATTTGTTTTAAATCCCGATTTTTCAAAAAGCTCCGCCGAAGCTTTAAGCGCCCTCGCACACTCCTTACCATAAGGCGCTCCATCCTCCGGCTCAGACATTACCGACGGAATTTCTGCAAGCTTTATCCATTCATCAATTATATCCTCACGATTATTTTCAAGCCATTTTTTTATTATTCTGTCATATTCTTTATTAATCATTTTTCATTTCCTTTCTTAAATTATAGTTTAGCGACTTAAATAAGTCGCTAAACGCGATATAAATTCCTAACGGAATTTTCGATATGTGCTAACGCACGCGATATGCCTATCGGCGCGATATGTTTGCTTCGCAAACGTTATGGAAGAAAAAATGCAAAGCATTTTTTCAATATTTAATCAAACAAAAGCAGAGCTTTTGTACCTTAACGTTCGCCTTTGGCGAACATATCGCATTGACTTCAGTCAATATATCGCTTGCCGTCAGGCAAATATCGAGTCAGCCACAGGCTGACATATCGCTATTATAGTTTAGCACCGCTAAACTATAATTTATCTTATAATTATATCAATATCATTACTGTCAAACACATAGTTATATGTCTGAACGATTATATCCTTCATCTCATTTCCACCAATATCAAAATTTTCTATTGCTATAATCTTCTGGTTTTTGTCTTTTATAACCAATTCCTTATTTTCATATAAAACACCTGTTGCGTTTGTAACGCTTACTCTTATCTGAACATTAATTTTTTCTTTAAGAGTAATTACCGGAATACCGTTCTGATAAACGGCTGTTCCTGTTATACTTATATCTTCATATCCGGGATAAGCATATGGCATTGCGTATCCCGTTTCATTGCAGTTTACAACTGTCCCGTCAAGGCTTAAAAGCTGTTCTGAAATTACATTGATTTTTTTTGCAAACAAACCATCGCCTAAAAACAGTCTTACCGAATTTTCGCCGGGGTTATAAACCGCTTTTTCAACCGCCGCTACGGTGCCTTTAGCCGCTACGGCAAACGCATCTGCCATAACGGTATCAGGTCTTAATTTCTCCTGCGGAGTGTATGTATAAACATACACTCCGTCACTTATTACACCGAACTTGTCAAAGACACACTCCTTCTGCATTGATATACCAAGTATCAATTACCGGTACCATATCATCCCAGACAAATACTTTAATCTCACATGTTGAAAGATCGTCTATCGCACCTGTTGCAAGTGTTGCCTCACATGGAGTATCCACACCGTTTGCAAGTGCCTTTACAGGTATCATTGAAACGTTTTTAAGTACACCGCCGTCATAAAGTGCCATCATTACACTTATATCATTGTCCTCAGATGCCATGTTTACAATGTTAAAGTTTGCATAAATCGTATCACCTGCAGCAGACATATCATTTATGCTTGACATATCGCCCTCAGCTGAGCTAAACACTATATCAGAACCAAGTCCTATAAGCTCTGAACCAAACTTTATCTCAGTTGTAACCGGAATATATATTCCCGATGCATCCTTTACACCCTCAAATGAAACCGTATATAACTTATTTATATAAAGCTCTTTTTCAAATGTAAGTGTTACCTGTCTTAATGCTGAGCTATAAGAAACTGTTGCCTCAACCGGCTCGCCGTTTGCATCTGTTACAGCTACGTTATTTAATGTATCTTCGTCTATATCATAGTTAAATGTATAAGAAACCTTCTTGTCTGCGTATGCTGTCTCTTTTGTAATTTCCGTCGGAACATAATCCGAAACTTTAATGTGAGAAATATGCGTTTCAGGATCTCCAGTTGATGAGAGATACTGCTGAACATTTAAGCTTCCTATTGTCTTGTGTACATCAGCAATTACTGCTTTTGCATAGAAATCAGGATCGTCTTCGCTGTATACGTAGTATGTAAGACCTGCCTCTGACGGGAATAATATATACTTCATGTTAAAGAATCCGTCAGCATCCGTAACTGTTGTTTTAGAAGTAATTTGAAGACCTTGTGAATTTACCATGTTAAACTCTGTTCCTGCTATGTTTAACGCACCAAAGCCCTTACCTGAACCATCTACTCTTATACCTCTCTGGAATCTTGCATCCGGATTTGTTGTCGAATTTGCCTTTACACCAACTTCAAACATTACCGGTGTGCTGATTGCAGATTTAAAGCTATAAGCTACTGTTGTATCAGCTCTTGAATCAGCCGTACTGTTCATTTCAAGATACTTCGTTCCGCCTGCTGTTTCACGAACATAAATGTCCGCAGCAGAATCCTGAGTTCCGCTCGACTTAAATGTAAGTCCTGTTGCTTCTGATGTCGGATTTGTACCGTTCTCTAAATCTGTAAAATCTGTATTTATATAATAATCTCCGTAGTTTGTATAAACCATTACACAATCTGTATCAAGCTCTGCTCCGTTACCTGCTACCATGTTATCGAAAAGTATCGCATAAGGTGCATCCGGCTCAAGCTTTCCGAAACGGATTTTTGCTGTATTTGAAAATTCACTTGCTTCTATTGTATATCCGCCGTTAATCTCTTCATATACACCGTCGCCTACTTCCTTCTTAAAGGAAATAGCTCTTTTTGCTTCTTCTGCAGTAAAGTAATTTGTAAACTCTACTGTAAGCTCCCCTGCATTCGGATTAATTTCATCACCAAATTCCGGAGATTTTACTGAGAAATCTTCTGAAAGCTCTACATAATCATCCTTGCTCGCTTCATACTTTTCCTTTGCACTTGTTAATGACAGCGCTGTGCTGTACATCTTAAAGTCGCCTATAGAACCTATAAAGCTCTTGCCTTTAGAATTTCCTACAGTACCTATCTGCAGATTTTCTTCTCCCGTTACATCCGGTAACGCACCTGCTGACGAGAATTTTGTTAATTCTTCTCCGTCCTGGAATATCTTGATATTCCATGCAGAATTAGCATCATCCCATGATTTTGTTATAACCAGGTGAGTCCATTTATCCTTTGTAAGTCCGGTGAAATTTTTACGTGTAAGCTGCGAGTCACTGCTTGAAGGATTGTATGTACACATACGGAATTTAGAACCGTCTGCTCCTGTATCCACCATAAACCATGTGTTATTATCATTCGGACAGAGAGAATATAATTTCCTTGATAAGCTGAACAGCTTCTTGTATTTACCGCTGTTTGCCTCCGATGCCTCATATCTTACCCATGTTTCTATTGTTAAATCTTCAGCTTCTGCAGCAGGAACTGCAAGCTCTCTATAAAGGTTTATAAAACCTCTTTCTGTAATATTACCTTCTTCATCCTCTGTTGCAATTGTAATATACTTCTTTTCTCCCGATGCAGTTGTAAATGTGTTTAGCTCGGGATAGTATGTCTGAGATGCCTCATCCTTATAAACGCCTACACCTGTTGTGTTGTTTGTAACTGTATTTTTAACAATTGCATTTTCTGCTGTATAATCGGATAAATCCATTTCGAAGAACATTTTTTCCTGATATTCTTCCGTTGTATTAAACTGTATACTGTAAAGGTTTACAACCGCGTTCGGAACGATAAATACAGTTTTTGTACCTGTTAAAGTTTCTGAAAGCTTCTTTGTAAAGTTAGCTTCAACCGCGAATCCGTAAGCCGGCGGATTATCCTCAGCCTTAGTAAATGCTACTATTGTATCAAGAGCTTTTTCTTCTCCGTCAGCGCCTGTAACCGTAAGTGCTCCATAGCTTGCAGTAACAGTATCTGTATCTTCATAATTATCAAGAGTATATACATTTATAATGCCCGGAAAACCAAATCCTGTATCTGCACCGTAGCCTAAAGTAAGCGACTTTGCACCGTCTGCTCCGAAATTAACGTCTTTAAATCCAACCCATGAAGAACCGTTATAGCTTCCTACAGAATCACTTCCTTCGCCGTTGTTAGCAGCATAGTTTCCGCCACGCATCGTTTCAGCCATTGTATTTCTCTTATAAGGATTAAGTATATCTTCATAGCTTACATACTCATTAAACTTTACGCCGCGAAGATTTATCGCACTGCTCGGAACAATAACGATTGACTTAATACCTGTCATAACTTCAGAAAACTTCTTTGTGAATGAGTCTTCTGAATCCCAACCTGTTTTTGAAGGATTATCAAGTGAATTTATTTCACCAACCTTTTCGGCAGTCTTTTCCGCTCCGTTTGCATCCGTTACGGTAAGTCTTCCGAAATTGGCAGTTAAAACATCGCCTTCTTCATAATCAATTGCATAAACGTTCAGACCCGGGAAATCATTAGTTTCACCTATTCCATAGTAAACAGTAAATGTTTCCGCACCGACGTCACCGAAATCAACATCTTTAAACATTGCGTATGAATCCCATGACCATCCGCCGTAAACGTCCTGTCCCTGTTTACTTCCGTAACCACTTCCGCCTCCGATTGCAGATGCCATTGTATTCTTTGCATAAGGATCAAATCCGTCTGCCGAAACAACTGCACATAATTGTGTTATAAGCATTGCCATTACTATAAGCACACTTAAAATTCTTTTTCCTTTTATACTTTTTCCGTTCATAGTTATATTACCTCCATTTTTAATTTGTAAACACATAAGGCTCGGCAGTTACTGCTCTGTTTTCGCCCTCTGTCACATCAAACACATATACATACACCTCTTTGGCATTTTCTGCCGCTGTTAATGTTTCAGTCTTTGAATTTATCGCCGAAACATCAATTGTCATGCTCGAAACTTCAGCAATTTTACCATTTTCGTCATAAGAAACCGCTGTAATAATTGCCGTTTTCGGATCATATGAATTATTCGCCAGTATTACCGGAATATTTCTGCCCGATTTTGAGACTGATGAATAAAGCTCATAAGCCGGGAAATCAAACTCCGTTTCAACCTTGTCAATCATAATTCCGGCTGTACTCTTTATATTTGATATATTAAGAGTATAAGTCTTTCCGTAATCAAAATATTCCTTTATTCTTACTCTTGCAGTACGGGTATCTTCATCATAGTCCTCAAAAGCAGTATTTAAAAGCTCCCCGTCTTCTTTTACTATTACTATGCTCTCATCATTAAAGCCTGTCATATCATCGCTGAATGTTATTTCAATAAATTCCGTCTCACGTGTGAACGATGAAAGATTTGTAACAACAACCTCAGGCGATATATACTCATATATTCTGAAATGGCTTATTTCCGTTGTAAGTGCATCAGATGTTTCGTTATACTGATTTATGGCACGAATCTGACTTGCATCAGTAAACTTTGTTACCGCCTCAAATGTAAGATCGGAATTATCAGGACTCATGCCCGTTACGGTATATGTTCCGTTTTCATTCATTCTGAACGTATATACCATATTTAAAAATCCGAATTTATCCGTAACGGATGAGCTGTATCCTTTAATAATCTCCACTCCGTTTCCGTTACTGTAAATACGTCCTCCGTCATTAAATCCACCGACAATCATATGAGCCGAGCCGGCACCTAAAAGTCTTACCGAACGGTCTAATGCCGAACCGCCCGCACCTCTTACTCCGACTTCTACAACAAAATCCTTTGTATATCCCGGCGGGAAATTATATGCAAGATATGAATCCTTTGCACCTTCCGGATTTCTCGTTTTCATCTCAAGATACTTAATAGTTTCTCCCGTAGCCTTTATGGTCTGTTCTTTTACCGCAAAGTCTGCAACGGAATTATTCACACCGCTTGAGAAGAATGTCAGCGGCCCTTCCGGCACTTCTGTCATTGTGCCTGTCGGATAATCCGAAAAGTCCTGGTTTACTATATAAATATCATTTGTACTTACAATGAAGTCTTCCGGGGTTACTGTTATATTATTTATAGATTTTACTTCGCCTATGTGGAGTATATATTCACTCGCCGGCTCAAGTCTTCCGAAATAAAGGTTTGCACGCTTTGTGTTACCTTCCTCGGTCTCAATAAATATTCCGCCCGGTATATCATCACCGTCAACAGTTGTAAAAGTAATCTCGCTAAGAGTTGATTTATCTATATAGTTATCAAACTCAATCTCTATATGCCCTGCCGAAGCAGAAATCGCAAAATCATCCGACGGTGTAACAATGTTCATTGTTTCAGGAAGCACTACATAATTATCTTTCGTCGCAAGATACTGTGCTTTTGCTTTATCGGCATCAAACGCTGTGTCATAAATTCTGAACTCCGCAATAGACCCCTGATACGACTTCGCTGCCGCCCCTGAACCGCCTATTGTGAAAGAATTTTCCGTACTCTGGCTCTTCGTACCGCCTGAGTACGAGCCTTTACTTACACCGTTTATGTATATATCTACATCCCATTCACCGCTGACAGCGTCCCATTCTCTTGTGAAAACATAGTGTGTCCATTGTCCTCTCGGGAAATTATTTACCGAAGTCCGGACTGTATTTGCGTCCAGTCTGTTTTCAAACTTGCTTGCTGTCTGAATACTTGTTTCCCAGTCGATACTTCCGTCTATCGTTGCGTTTTCGTATTTCTCTCTCGCCAGCTTGAAGAATTTGTAATACAGATATCTGCTGCTCGGTGTATCGCTGAGCGTCCAGAATTCGACTGTCAGCTTGTCGCTTACCGCCATCGGATTTGCAAGCGATGAATCAAGCTGTACAACACCGTACGGCGTACCTGTATTGCCCTCTGTATGTCCAAACGTTAAATATCTCGTCTCTCCGCCGATGGACATAAGCGAATCATACACAGGCGCGGAATAATCGCCTCTTCCGTAAACGGTTATTCCCTCAGCAGACTCCGTAACGCCGTTTAAAACAACCGGATTGGAATCCGAATATGCGGATAAGTCCATTTCAAAAATAAGTCCGTCATCAGCATATCCCGTAATGCCCGTAAATGAAAGACACAATACAGCGAAAATTGCTAAAATTTTCTTCATATCCAAAAATCTACCTCCTTTTTATGTTGTAAATTATAGTTTATCTGCGAGAAACTATAATTTACAGTGAAATATTTTGCATTTGGCAAAATGTGAAATTCACACTTCGTGTGAGTGAAATCCATGCAAAGCATGGGTGAAATCTGTCGCTATGCGACAGGTTTCGGTAGAAATTGCAAGCAATTTCTGAATTTAAATTTCAGAAAATCGTTTGTCGATTTTCTTTCCATAACTTGCGGCAAATTTGCCGCAAATTTCACTCGCATTTATGCGAATTTCACCCAAGCAAATGGTTGGATTTCACTTTTTGCCTGTGGCAAAAAATTTCACTGTAAATTATAGTTTATCGCAGATAAACTATAATTTATGTAAAACCCACTACAATTTTTAAAATATTATCCCCCTCACTTTAATCTATATCCAAAAAAAGAACTGCATCAACCGATTTAAGGTTTATTGCAGTTCTTCTGTTTTACTTCAGCTTATTCTTAGTAAGATACTTATCAAGCCGCTCAGCAGCCGTTTTGCTTAAGCTCTTTAACACCTCTCCCTGAGCGTCGTTGCTTCCCGAGCCGGCTGTTATTTTCACGTAAAATCCGCTGTCATATATAAAAGCCGACGGAAATGCTATAAATGCCTTTTGCCCTATATCCGTCAAGTCTTCATATACCAACAATCTGTCTCTGTCTGAATCATAGAAATTTTCCACTGCAGATTTCGGATATTCATCGCTGTAATACACAAGCTCAACCTTTATATTATCTCCGCTCCCTATCGGATCTGAAAGATACTCTGTTTCAAGACGGTTCCCGAACTTTTTCACTTCACCGTCATTTAATTTATATCCTTCAGCAAGTGCCTGAGCATCTTCATACGTTATCAGCTCATCCGGCATAATAAGGTCAATTTTTCTGCGCTTAAAGCCTGAAATTGTTCCCGCTACAACTATTATAAGTATTGCTCCTATCAGAAGCTTTGTATACTTTCCCAATGTTATACCCTCCGATTATGCCGTCAGTTCTTCATTGCAACAGCTTTCATTGCATTTTCAGCAATATTTTCAGCAGTAAGACCGTATATCTCAAAAAGCTCTGCCGGTTTTCCCGAACGTCCAAACTTATCTGTTCCGACAATCTTCACAGGAACCGGACACTCAGCGCATACAACCTCTGTTACAGCACTGCCGAGTCCGCCCATTATATAATGCTCCTCAGCCGTCACAATAGCACCTGTCGTCTTTGCCGCTTTTACAATAATGTCACGGTCAATGGGCTTTATTGTATGGATATTTACAACCGCCGCATCTATGTTCTTTTCCTTAAGTATCTCTCTTGCCTTTAAAGCTTCGCCAACCATTAAACCTGTTGCGATAATTGTTACGTCCTTACCCTCTTTGAGTTGTACGCCTTTTCCGAGTTCAAATTTATAATCCTCCGGATTTACATCCTCGACTGCAAGTCTTCCGAATCTCATATAAACAGGTCCGTCATGTTCAATTGCCGCTTTTACTGCAAGTCTTGCCTCTATGTCGTCTGCCGGATTAATTACTACCATATTAGGAATAGATCTCATAAGCGCTATATCCTCTAAGCATTGATGGCTTGCGCCGTCTTCTCCTACGGATATTCCGGCATGAGTTGCACCGATTTTTACATTAAGGTTAGTATATCCGATTGAGTTTCTCACCTGCTCATATGCTCTGCCGGCCGCAAACATCGCAAAAGACGAAGCGAAAGCTATTTTGCCGGCCGCCGCAAGACCTGCGGCAACACACATCATATTCCCCTCAGCAATACCAACGTTTATAAATCTGTCAGGATATGCTTTTTCAAACATTTCTGTCTTTGTAGACTTTGAAAGGTCAGCGTCTAAAACTACTATATTTTCATTTGCACCGTATTCAACGAGTGCCGCTCCGTATGATTCTCTTGTCGCTTTCTTTGCCATTATAATCTCTCCTCCAAATCAGCTATTATCTTATCAAGCTCTGCAATTGCCTGTTCATACTGCTCCTTATTCGGCGCCGCACCGTGCCAGCCTGCCTGATTTTCCATGAACGATACATTCTTACCCTTTACAGATTTCATTATAACCGCAGTAGGCTTATCCTTTGTATTCTTAGCTGTTTCTATTGCCGACATAAGCGAGTCAAAATCATGAGCGTCCGCTACAACTACATTCCAGCCGAAAGCCTCAAACTTCTTATCTATCGGATACGGATTCATAACTTCCGCAACATCACCGTCTATCTGCAAGCCGTTATTATCAATAAACGCAGTAAGGTTGTCGAGCTTGTAATGAGCCGCAAACATAGCCTGCTCCCATACCTGTCCTTCTTCAAGCTCGCCGTCACCGAGTATTGAATATACTCTGTAATCATCTCCGCTGAGCTTAGCCGCAAGCGCCATACCGCCTGCTGTACTTATTCCCTGACCGAGTGAACCGGTAGACATATCAATCCCCGGAACCTTATTCATATCCGGATGTCCCTGAAGATAGCTGTCAGTCTTTCTTAAAGTTTTTATATCTTCGACCGGGAAAAAGCCTTTTTCTGCTAAAACTCCGTAAAGTGCCGGAGCTGTATGACCTTTTGATAAAACCAATCTGTCTCTTTCCTGCATCTTCGGATTTTTCGGGTCTACATTCATTACCTCGAAATATAAAAGTGTAATAAGATCTGCAATTGAAAGCGATCCGCCGGGGTGACCTGATGCTGCATTATACACGCCTGTAAGAGCATGCTTTCTCACCTTGTTTGCAATTATTGCAAGCTGAATTTTTCTCTTTTCTTCCATTACTAAAACCATTCCTTTCTGTACTTACGGATTTGCATATCCGAATGCTTTCCCCATTATTTCTTCTAAGCGTTCTTTTTCGCCTGATAAATGTAAATACCCAATCAAAGCCTCAAATCCCGTTGCGCACCTGTAATCGGTAACATCGGCATTTTTCGGGACAGTAGGCGACTTTGCATTTCTTCCTCTTTTATATACACCCAATTCCGATTCATCTAAAAGCGGCAGAATTTCATGAGCACTTCTTGCCTGTGCCGCCGCATTAACGTATTTTATACATTCCTTATGCAGCTTATATGCCGGCATATCCGGATTTAATGCGAGAATTTTTTCTCTTACAAATACCTCATACACACTGTCACCGATGTAAGCAAGAACTAACGGCGCATATAATTTTGCATTATTCATATCCTTGTCCATTTCACTCCCGCCGGTGTATCTTTAAGCTCAATGTTCATAGCCTTAAGCTTATCCCGTATAGCGTCAGCCTCTGCAAAATTCTTTGCCTTTCTTGCCTCATTACGCTTTTCGATTAACATTTCTATTTCAGCGTCTAAGCTATCATCTTCTTTATACTCAAAAAGTCCTAAAACGTTTCCGAGCTCATATATCATATCAAGAGCCTTTGATACAACCTTTGCCGAATTTGTACCGTCGTTTGATATGTCCGTATTTGCAATATAAATCACATCAAATATTGTCGATATAGCGTCAGCAGTATTTAAGTCATCATCCATAGCGGCTATAAACTTGTCACGGCACGCATCAATCTTTGATACAGTCTCCTGTTCCTCCGAAGTAAGCTCCTTATCTTCGCACTTTGTCAGGAGGAATTTAAGATTTTCAATACATGTATAAATTCTCTGAATAGCAGACTGCGCCTGTTCCATAAGGTCAGAGCTGAAATTAATCGGATTTCTGTAATGAGCGCTGAGCATAAAAAATCTCACCACCTCAGGGTCATACTTCTTGCAAATATCCCTTACCGTAAAGAAATTACCTGCCGATTTACTCATCTTTTTATTATCAATATTGATATATCCGTTATGCATCCAGTATCTTGCAAACGGCTTTCCGTTTGCCGCCTCACTCTGAGCCACCTCATTTTCGTGATGAGGGAAAACGAGATCTTTTCCGCCTGAGTGAATATCTATGGTCTCGCCGAGATATTTATTAGCCATCGCCGAACATTCTATATGCCACCCCGGACGACCTTCGCCCCATGGGCTGTCCCAAGCCGGCTCACCTTCTTTTTTAGCTTTCCATAAGGCAAAGTCCATCGCATCACGTTTTTCTTCATTTACGCTTATTCTTGCACCCGCCTCAAGTTCCTCTAAAGGCTGATTTGAAAGCTTTCCGTATTCCGCAAAACGCTTTGTTGAAAAATACACGTTTCCGTCAACATTATACGCATATCCCTTTTCTATCAGCTTTTCAATTATTTCAATTATTGCATCTATATTATCTGTTGCTCTCGGATGAACCGTTGCTTCGTGAATGCCTATCGCGTGGGAATCCTTAAAATATTCTTCTATAAAACGGTCACCGAGTTCTTTTACTGTTATTCCTTCTTCGTTTGCTCTCTTTATCATTTTATCGTCAATATCGGTAAAATTCTGAACAAATTTCACTTTATACCCCGAATATTCAAGGTATCTTCTCATACAGTCAAACACAATAAACGGTCTTGCGTTTCCTATATGAAAATAATCATATACAGTCGGACCGCAGGAATACATAGTTACCTCTCCGGCACGAAGTGGTACAAATTCCTGTTTTTCTCTTGCCATGGTATTGTAAATTCTCAAAAAAATCAATCCTTTCCATCTGATTTTATACTATCCTCATCCAAACGCTGTTTCTCCATATCAGCAAGCTTCTTTTCAAGAGCCTGTATATGAACATTAAGCGTACACAACTGCATGGATACAGGGTCCGGCATTCTTACCTGGTCTAAGTCGTATACCCTCTTGCCGTCCTGTTTAACAACACGTGCAGGTACGCCCACGCATGTAGAATCCGGAGGCACTTCGTTTAAAACCACTGCTCCGGCAGCAATCTTAGAATTATCGCCCACAGTAAACGGGCCTAAAACCTTTGCTCCGCTTCCTACCACCACATTATTTCCAAGTGTAGGATGTCTCTTCCCTGATTCTTTTCCGGTTCCTCCGAGTGTAACACCCTGATAAATCGTGCAGTCATCGCCGACAACAGCCGTTTCGCCAATAACTACGCCCATACCGTGATCTATCATGAGTCCCTTGCCTATTACAGCACCGGGATGAATTTCTATACCGGTAAAAAATCTCGTCAGCTGTGATAATGCACGAGCCACAAACTTCATCTTGTGTACAAACATAAAATGTGATACTCTGTGCCACATAACTGCATGAAGTCCGGGATAAAGTAAAAACACTTCAACCCCGTTACGAGCAGCCGGATCACGCTCTAATATAGATTTTATATCATAAATAAGAGACACGCCAAACCCATTCCTTTCAAAAATACTTATACCACGTTTTATTATATACTATTTTTTCAAAAAAAGCAACTGATTTTTTGAATTTTTTTTATTTTTTATCATAATGTCACCATATTTATAATATGATAATTTATATAATAGTTATTTTAACATAAACTACTTTCCAAGGAGGAATAAAAAATGGAATTACAGAAAAAAGATTTTATTGTAAACAGAGTAATAAGGAGCGGTTGTCATGAGGTTTTAGCTGACGGTGACATAATAGTTCCGGACACAAAGCCGGATATTTTAAAAATCCTTCAGATAAACGGAAACTGCCTCATAACAGGCAAAGAAGTTTCTGACGGTAAGGCTTTCATAAACGGACGTATAGAGTTTAATATAATGTATACTCCCGACAGCGACAGCGAAAAAATCAAGTCCATTTCCTCATCATTTGATTTTTCGCACCACATCGACGACGAAAACCTGACTCCGGAATGCAACCTTTTAGCTGACTGTGATGTTTCAAAAATTGACTATCAGCTTATAAACAGCAGAAAGCTGAGAATAAAATCGGCAATTGAGCTTAATTTTGAGACAGGCATCCTCGAACACGCAGAAGCGGCGGTAGATACCGATGAAGACGGCAACCCACAGATTCTTAAAAATACAATTAAAACGCTTAACATTCTTTCAAAATCAAATAAAGATTTCACAATTCACGAAAAAATCGAGTTACCAAACGGTCACAGTTCAATAAAAGAGCTTTTAAGATGCGATATATTAATAACCGACAAAGAATTTAAGTGCATAAGCGGAAGAATAGTTGCAAAAGGAATTCTTGATATAAACATTTTATATACTGACTCAGAAGACTGCATAAAATTCTGTGATTATCAGATACCGTTCACCGAGATTTTTGATGAGGAAAACGCCTTTGACAATGCGATATGTGAAATAGACTTCAACTTCGGTGACATCACAACAAAAGTAACAGAAGACAACGACGGCGATATGCGTGTAGCAGACATCGACATTCTTGTTTATGCACACATCACCGTTTCGGAAGAAACAGAACTCCAATACATATCAGATATATACTACCCGGGTTACAGCACAGCAGTTCAGTCCACAGAAAGAAGAGTAGATGCCCTTTGCTGTCGTGCCTCCGCCCAGCAAACCATACGTGATGTGGTAAGTCCTTCAAAAACTGCCCCGGACATACAGGGTATATACTACGTCCCGTCAAAAATTTCTATAAACAAAACCACAATTTCAAAGGATAAAACCACAGTCGAAGGTAATATAATATGTTTTGTACTGTATATCTCCGACTCAAACGACAGTCCGCTGTGCAGTCTCAAAAAAGAAATACCATTCGCCATTACCTGTGAAACACCGGGAAGCCTCGACGGCATGGCGTGCGACATTCGTCCTGAGCTTTCAAGAATAAGCTACAGTATTAATTCAGCCGGAGACGCAGAGCTCCGCACAGTCCTGTCTGTGGATATAAAAATCAGCAAGCCTTCGCAAATTATATTCATAGACAACGCCGAAGCCGAGGACTTATCAGATGAAAAGAAAAAGGGCATTGTTCTATACTTCGTGCAGCATGGCGATACACTCTGGTCCGTTTCAAAGCAATACAGCGTTGCCTCGGAAGAAATATCAAAGCTCAACAACCTCGAAACCGACGAACTTATCCCCGGAATGAAGCTGGTTATTCCGGCAGTTTAAAAAAATTAGCTGTTGCGTCAGCAACAGCTAATTTTTTTGCTTAAATTCATTCTTTCAAACAGTCCACAGCTTCTGTTAAGACCATGAAGCGATTGTTTCCAATACTTTTTCAAGCATTGCCTTATACTTCTCGCCCTTTTCTTTTTCTTCTTCAACAACCTTTGCCGGAGCTTTTGAAACAAAGCCCGGGTTATTCAGCTTTCCTTCAACTCTCTTTATTTCGCCCTCAAGCTTTTTCTTCTCTGCCATAAGACGTTCAATTTCCTTCTCACGGTCAACAAGCTCTTCAAGCGGAAGATAAATTTCAGCCTCCGGTACTACAATTGAAACAGCATTTGCATCAATTCCGGTTTTCTCAGTCTTAACCTCAACCGAGCTTGCTGATGCAAGCTTTTCAAAGAATGCAGCACCATTAAGAAATACATTGGTTTTGTTTGTTACTATTATAACCTTTGCCTTTTTAGATGGAACAACGTTCATTTCAGCACGACGGTTTCTGATTGCCGTAATCGCCTGCATTACAAGCTCCGTTTCCTTTTCTTCCTTCTCAAAATCAAGTACTTCGGAATACTTCGGCCACTCGCTTATCATAATGCTTTCACCAACGTGCGGCAGATGCTGCCATATTTCCTCTGTAATGAAAGGCATAAACGGATGAAGCAGCTGCATTGTATGCGAAAGAACATATGTCAGAACATACTGTGCAGTCTTACCGCTCGGATTTTCCTTATCAAACAAACGAGGTTTTACAAGCTCAATATACCAGTCGCAGAAATCATCCCATATGAAATCATAAAGGTTTGAAAGAGCAACTCCAAGCTCAAATCTGTCAAGATTTTCAGTAACGTTTTTAACGGTTTTATTATACTTTGATAAAATCCATTTATCCTCAGTCATAAGCTCACCTAAATCCGGAAGCTTATTCTCTGTTATATCAAGATTCATAAGAGTAAATCTTGATGCATTCCAAATCTTGTTTGCAAAGTTTCTGCTAGCCTCAACACGCTCCATATAAAAACGCATATCATTTCCGGGTGCGTTACCTGTCGCAAGCGTAAATCTCAAAGCGTCCGCGCCATACTGTTCAACAACCTCAAGCGGATCTATTCCGTTTCCTAAAGACTTACTCATCTTTCTTCCCTGACTGTCTCTTACAAGTCCGTGAATAAACACGTGTTCAAAAGGAGACTTGCCCATATGCTCCATACCCGAGAATATCATACGTGCTACCCAGAAGAATATTATGTCATATCCGGTAACGAGCACGCTTGTAGGATAGAAATAATCAAGCTCAGGTGTCTTCTCGGGCCAGCCGAGAGTTGAGAACGGCCAGAGCGCAGATGAGAACCATGTATCCAAAACGTCTTCGTCCTGACGCATCTTTTCGCCACAGTCCGGACAAACATGAACGTCCTCTTTTGAAACAACAGTCTTTCCGCACTTATCACAATAAAACGCCGGTATACGGTGTCCCCACCAAAGCTGACGTGAAATACACCAGTCAAACACATTTTCCATCCAGTTCATGTATATCTTTGAAAAACGCTCCGGAACGAACTTTGTTATCTCATCCTTCACAACCTGCATAGCCGGCTCGGAAAGAGGTTTCATTTTTACAAACCATTGCTTTGAAATAATAGGCTCAACCGTAGTTCCGCATCTGTAACACGTGCCGACATTATGAGAATGATCTTCTACCTTAACTAAAAGTCCGAGCTTATCAAGATCCTCAACAATTGCCTTTCGTGCATCATAACGGTCCATTCCCTCATATTTTCCGCCGTATGAGTTTATAGTTGCGTCATCGTTCATAACCTTTATCTGTTCAAGGTTATGACGCATACCAACCTCAAAGTCGTTAGGGTCATGAGCCGGTGTAATCTTAACACAGCCTGTACCGAATTCTTTGTCAACATATTCATCCGCTATAACCGGGATCTCACGGTTTACAAGCGGAAGAATAAGAGTCTTTCCTACTAAATCCTTATATCTTTCATCTTCCGGATTTACAGCAACAGCAGTATCACCGAGTAAAGTTTCAGGGCGTGTTGTTGCAATTATTACAAACTCGTCGCTGTCTTTTACCGGATACTTGATATGCCAGAAGTGACCAGCCTGTTCGCTATGTTCAACCTCAGCGTCCGATAACGCAGTTATACAGTGCGGACACCAGTTAATTATTCTGCTTCCCTGATATATAAGACCTTTTTCATAAAGATTTACAA
The DNA here is from genome assembly GCA_045637525.1 of Clostridia bacterium. Classification (GTDB taxonomy): domain Bacteria; phylum Bacillota; class Clostridia; order UBA1381; family UBA1381; genus JAZTZP01. Next base: position 23,539 of record JAZTZP010000082.1, read on the forward strand.
AAACCTCACGAACTGCCTTTGAACAGCCTTCGTCCATCGTAAATCTTTCTCTTTCCCAGTCACAGGAAGAGCCTATCTTTTTAAGCTGATTTATAATTCTGTCGCCGTATTGCTTTTTCCAGTCCCAAACACGCTCTAAAAACTTCTCACGGCCCAAGTCATATCTTGTCAAGCCTTCATTCACACGAAGATTTTCCTCAACCTTTATCTGAGTTGCAATTCCGGCATGGTCGGTTCCCGGAACCCATAATGCAGAGTATCCCTGCATTCTCTTATAACGGATAAGAATATCCTGCAAGGTTTCATCAAGTGCATGTCCCATATGAAGCTGACCTGTTACGTTTGGAGGCGGAATAACAATGGTAAACGGTTTTTTATTCTCGTCCACCTCGGCATGAAAATACCCCTTTTCCATCCACTCATTATACAATCTGTCCTCAAATTCAGACGGATCATAGTTTTTTGCTAAAATGTTTTTTTCTTCCATTTATCTTTATCCTTTCTTTATATAAACAGCAATACTATTCCGACAACAGTAATTGCAAAAGCTATCAGTTTAATTTTTATGTTTTCTTTAATGGCCTGTTCGTCCTCTTCATCTTGTTTTTTAATTTTACGCCGGACGACAGGACCTGAAAAGTTTAATATAAATCCGAAAATCATAATTATAAACCCGGTTATCGATAAAGCATCGTTTATCGGCATAAGCCATCCCTCCTCCGGTAAAATATTAAATCGACAAAAAAGTGCCGATACATCTAATAAAGATTATAGCACTCTTTTCGCCGTTTGTCAATACAAAACACAGTTGTTTTGTAATTTTTACTATATTATTTATATATCATAAGTAACGTTATCGACAATTGCACGTACATACTACCGATTTACAGCACGTTTTTTGAATGTGCAAACAAATTATTAACAAGAATATAAATTATAGTTTATAGGCGTTCGCCTCTAAACTATAATAGTGAAATATTTTGCTTTCAGCAAAATGTGAAATTCAGACTTGGTCTGAGTGAAATCCATGCAAAGCATGGGTGAAACCTGTCGCTATCCGACACGTTTCGGTAGAAATTGCAAGCAATTTCTGGATTTAAATTTCAGAAAATCGTTTGTCGATTTTCTTTCCATAACTTGCGGCGAATTCGCCGCAAATTTCACTCGCATTTATGCGAATTTCACCCAACCATATGGTTGGATTTCACTTTTTGCCTGTGGCAAAAAATTTCACT
>JAZTZP010000083.1:0-10938 GCA_045637525.1 Clostridia bacterium
CATAACTTGCGGCGAATTCGCCGCAAATTTCACTCGCATTTATGCGAATTTCACCCAACCATATGGTTGGATTTCACTTTTTGCCTGTGGCAAAAAATTTCACTGTAAATTATAGTTTATCGCAGATAAACTATAATTTACAAATTTATTCATAAATTATTAACTCATTCAAAAGCCGTATAATTTACAACTAAATATATTGACAAATTATAGTTTATATTGTATACTGTAAATATACAGTTAAATTTCAGAAAGGATTAAACATATGAAATTCAGATACTTACTCTTCGATTTAGACGGAACACTTACAGATCCGTTTGAAGGTATCACACGCAGTGTCCAATACGCGCTTTCAGCCTGTGGCATAGAAGAACCCGACCTGAAAAAGCTCACCCCGTTTATAGGTCCGCCTCTTATAGATGCCTTCATGGGCTTTTACGGCATGACAGAAAACGAAGCAAATTTTGCAATAGAAAAATACAGAGAACGCTTTTCCGAAAAAGGCTGGCTTGAAAACAAAATATTCGACGGTATTGAAGAACTACTTCACGACCTTCATAATGCCGGATATATACTATCTCTTTCAACCTCAAAACCGGAAGTCTTCGCATATAAAATCATAGACAGATTTAATATAAAAAAATATTTTCATACAGCGGTCGGAGCAACTCTCGACAAAACCCGAAACAATAAATCCGCAGTTATTAAAGAAACTTTAAAACAGCTTAATGTCTCCCCCCGTGAGCTTGACAGCGTTATTATGATCGGCGACAGAATGCATGATATCGAGGGCGCAAAAGCAAACGGTATAAAATCACTCGGTGTTGAATTTGGCTATGCTGCCCCAAACGAGCTACAAAAAGCCGGTGCAGATTTTATAGTTAATACCATTGAAGAATTAAGACGTTTTTTCTTGTAGAAAAAAAATCAGAAATCCCAAGTGGATTTCTGATTTTTTTATCACACACTTCTGAAGCCTCTGCCAATAATTTCGCTTGTAGTTGTTATAACAATAAAAGCAGACGGATCAATAAGCTTGATATTACGTCTGAGGCGTATCGCTTCAATTCGCTTGCATACCGTATGTATCATGTATTTATTATTATTTGTATAACTGCCCACAGCCTCAGTTACCGTAGAACTGTGATGCAGCTCATTTATTATATACTTATTTATTTCTTCACCCTTTTCCGTAATTACAACAAAATATTTACAGCTGTTTATGCTGTCTATGATTGTGTCCACCAAAAATGCCTTAGAAAAAAGACCTAACACAGAAAACAGCCCTGCCCGGACGCCAAACGTAAAAAACGAACACGCCGCAACAACAAAATCAGTTATAAGAAGCGCTCTGCCAACATCTATTCGTGTATACTTCTTTAAAATCAATGCAACTATATCTGTTCCGCCGGATGAAGCATTGCAGTTAAATATAACAGCCGAGCCGGCTGAAGTTAAAATCATTGCATATATCAGCTCTAAAAGAGGCTGATCTGTAAGCGGCTCTGAAATTGGTATAATCAGTTCAAATACATACGTCATAAAAGAAAAAAGCAAACTGCAATAAATAGTTCTTATGCTGTTCATTTTCCCTAAAAAAGCGAAACCGAAAACTAAAAGTACTGTATTTATAATCAGTATCCACTGACCGGACGTAATCCCGGAAGCCACCTTACCGAGAATTGTGCTTATACCGCTAACACCTCCGGTAGCAAACCCGTTAGGAATTTTAAAAAAATACACACCTAAACTAAGCAATACCGTTCCGAGCGTTATTAAAGAATATCCTTTTATTTCAGCAACTATTTTCTTTTTTTCCATGTAAGTACACCTCGTAAAATTCATTTGAAACTCATTATAACACCGCACAAAATAAATGTCAATGTAATATTTTACAAAATTATAGTAAAATTTTGTAAAATTACAGCAAAAAAAATCCCCAAAATAACCGTGGGATAAGATCAGTTTTCTACCTGCATAAGCAGGTGGGTCGTTTCCTGCGTACTTTATATGTCCACTGGCAGTCCGTAAAGGAAAGGAGGCGTATACGCCGCACACAGAGTAAACATCCCTTTTAAGAAGTGTTGGTAAAAAAATGATCGTACCACGAGAAATCTCAGGGCTAAAAACTATTAAATTTTTATACTACTATAATACCATACTTTTTTAAAAAAATCAAGAGGTAATTTTTTATCAAGTGATTAAATTTTTATTACAGACATATATTACTCTTCTATGTCTTCCTCGTCACGTCTTACAAATTCTTCAAATGCAGCTTCAAGCTCAGCTTCGCTTTCAATTGTAACGAGCTCTGCATCGTCGCCTTCACCCTCAACACGCATAATAAGAATTTCTTCTCCCGTTTCAAGTTCTTCAGCTTCTATAAGCGCAAAGTAAGTCACGCCATCGAGTTGATATACATCTATTACAGCAAAATCAATCTGATTTCCCTCTTCATCTTCTAATACAATAATGTTATTCTCTTCCATTGACAATTCTCCTCGAAAAAAATTATTAAACATTTTACTGTTCTATATTTATTTTAACTTATTTTTCCCGAATTGTCAATAGTTATTTAATATTTTTTATAAAATTTTCACTTTATAGTCCTTAAGCCAGTAATTAACCTGGAGAATAAAGCCTAAAAACTGAGGACCTGCCATAAGCTGACCGAAAAACGGTTTTCCGTAATCAAACTCACCCGTAGCATACTTCTCTATTTGTTTCTTATCGCAAAGTGCAAGAATCGGCGCATTCGGATCTGATATTGTATCAAGAACCGCTTCCTTTACTGCATTTTCATATGCCGGGTTATGGGTTTTTGGGTATGGGCTCTTTTTTCTGTAAAGAACATCATGAGGCAAAATATCTCTTGCCGCTTCTCTTAGTATGTTTTTTGAAACATTATCCTTATTTTTCATACTCCACGGAATATTCCACACATATTCCACAAGCCTGTGGTCGCAAAACGGTACTCTTACCTCAAGTCCGCTTGCCATGCTCATTCTGTCTTTGCGGTCAAGCAGATTTGTCATAAACCATTTAATGTTCAGATACGATATCTCACGTCTTCGGCGTTCTTCATCGCTGTCCTCTGAAAGCCTCGGAGTTTCGGCTATTGATTTTTGATAAATCATATTTGAATACCCCTCTATATCAAGAGTATTCCCAACCTCAGGAAGAAGAATGTCGTTTCTCATCGAAAGGTCATAACACCACGGAAAAGCGGCTCTTTCAAATGCTTTCGGATCACGAAACCACGGATACCCCCCAAAAATTTCGTCCGAGCATTCTCCCGATAATATTACAGTATGATGCTTTTTTATCTCCCGGCAAAAATACAGCAGTGAAGCATCAACATCCGCCATCCCCGGCAAATCCTTTGCCCGGACGCATTCCTCAAGTAAATCTATCATATTATTCGTATCACAGTAGAGATATGTATGATTAGTGTTAAACTCCTCTGTCATACGCTTTACCCATGGAGCATCACTGTCCGGCTGAAATGCCGTAGGCGTAAAAAATTTATCATTATCCACATAGTCAAAAGAATATGTAGATATCCCCGGGATATTCCGTGCACCAATCGCCGTTATAACGCTTGAATCAAGACCACCCGATAACAGCGTTCCTATCGGCACATCCGAAACAAGCTGTCGCTTTACGGAATCCGTAACGAGCTGGCGTACACGCTCTATTGTTTCCTCATATGTATCTTCATGCACCCTGCTTTCAAGCTTCCAATATTTTTTTCTTACAATTCCGTTTTTACCCGAAATCATATATTCACCCGGCGGCAACTCATATACATCCTTAAATACTCCGCACCCCTCAGTCCTAGCCGGGCTTACGGCAAAAATCTCGCAAAGTCCTTCTTTAGACACATAAGGCTTCACACCCGGATGCTCAAACAAAGCCTTCAGCTCCGATGCAAAAATCAATTCCCCGTCCGAAAACGTATAAAACAAAGGTTTAACTCCGAATCTGTCGCGACATAAAAATGCCCTTCTTCTCATCGAATCCCATACACAGAATGCGTATATTCCGTTCAGTCTTTCGGCACACCCCGTACCGTAATGTATATATGAATAAAGCAAAATTTCCGTATCCGACTCAGTTGTAAAATGATATCCGTATTTTTTAAGGTCACGTTTCAACTCCGCTCCGTTATACAGCTCTCCGTTATAGGTTATGATAAAGTCATATCCCGCTACTGTTCTTTTCATAGGCTGTATTCCGCCCTCAATATCTATTACTGCTAATCTGCTGTGAGAAAACGCTGCATTTTCCCCCACCCAGTTGCCATGAGCGTCCGGACCCCTGTGCCTTAAGGCATTACACATTTTTAAAGTAACAGCATTGTGTTTTTTAGCATCCTTCAAAAGATTTTTCTCATGATTGATATATCCTGCTATTCCACACATTTAAAATCCTTCCTTCCATTAAAAGTACCATTGTCCGACAAAAACCGGGCAATCGGTCTATAATGAATTATATGCACAAAAAATTTTTTTGTGTTTTTCCAAAAGATTTTAAGAAAAGCTGTTTAATCTTTTTATAAATACTTGATTTTTCAAAAAAAATATGTTAGACTGTTAATAGAAGTTATTATACAGGGGAGTGTATTGCCATGAAAAAGCTGTTTGAGATATTTTTATGTATTTTAATAGCATTTGTTATGCACATATCTTTTGTTTCGGCAGATAATATTCTTGCAGATAAGCCAAGTGAATGGGCAAAGGATGAAATCGAAAAAGCCGAGCTTGCACAAATTGTTTATACTGATAAACTAAACAATTATAATCTTTTAAATAATTACCGAAAAAATATTACCAGAGAAGAATTTTGTGCACTCATTACAGAATTATACACAGCAGTAATATATTCAGATAAATATGAAGATATATCTTTTGTTCCATATTCATCTGTACCTTTTTCAGATACAACTTCTCAAGATGTTTTTACCGCTTACCGTATGGGATTTCTGAAAGGAGTTTCGTCTGATCAATGCGAACCTTCAAGAGATATTACACGCGAAGAAATTTCAGTTATGCTAAAACGCATGATGGATGGTATAGGCTATACAACAACCACCGCAGACCTCAGTAAATTTTCTGACTACGATCAGATTTCACCATGGGCTTTAGAAAGCCTTAGTGTTCTTTATAATTATGATATCTTTGCACAAATTTCAGGAAATCAGATTTTGCCGCAATCCTGTACTACACGTGAAGAGGCAATTTCGATAGCATGGCGTATTTATAAATTACTTACAGATAAAGATATTCTCATCTACTCAGAAACAACTCCGGATATTTTAATTGAATTAGGTATAGTCAACGAAACAGATTGGGATAAAAGTCCGTATATCACCATCCGTGAAGCTTTTGAAACTATAAATAAAGCAACAAAAACAACACCATCCGACAATATTTCAGATTGGTATGTAGGATATACCTTATCACCTATGGATTCTCTTTCTGATTATGACAAAGCATTATTGTTAAGCTTATCTGATTTTAAATATAATATCATCAGCTATGATGATATACTAAAATTAAACCTGAATTCCAATATCAGTAACTTCGAGGCAATAAAATATATCACGCGTATGGTAGATGATACTTACAGTTGTATGGATACTATAGAGTCTATACGTTATACCGAAAGATCACAATTTTATCAGAAAGCATATGATAAAAAACTGATTAACAGCTTTTATACAGAAAATGCTGACGCACCAATTCTGCGTTCAGATTTTTATCAGCTTATACACAAGGCTATTTTTGTGGTAGTCCACCATGGCGGCGAAAGCCCTTATTCTCAAAGATATATAGATAAAAAAGAGTATATCCCACCGCAATATAAAAAAACGATTATTACTGATGTTGATGTTAAACCTGAAAATGTTACAATACATGATGATTTCTCGGTTTCGTGGGACTTACCTGAAGAATATGCTTATCTTTCCGGCAAAGACTATAGCTTGAATATAGACATCATAACACCAAACAAAAAAGAATCTACTTATATCCGACAAACCAACAATAACTTACTTGACGGAAAATTTATATTGCTTGAGCTGATAACCAACCATCCTGAAAATATTATTGCTCTCGATTGTATTTATTATAAAACCACAGGCACACGTGAAGAAGGTTTTATAAAAAATCAATATCATATAAATATTGATTTTCCGGATTATGAGTTGATTACGGAAGGGAAACCACCGTCTCCCGGAACATATACTGAAAACTATGCATCTCCCGGACCGTACACAATTAATATCACACTCGGAGAAAATGATGTGTTTGAAAAAAATGCCTATTATATTTTCACAGGATATGAACACACCTATCGCAAAGAAGAATATAACGATATAAGCTACGACATCTTACGGGCAGAAGAAACTTCAAATTCAATAGATGTATCCGACGGTTATTTCGGTGCATTCTATCCTGATGATACACGTATACAGAAAGTAATCGTAACAGGTAATCCGCAAACCGGATTTACACTATATGCAACACCACAATCAAAAAAATCTTTTACTTATAAAGCAATTTTGGAATAATAACTAACCATTTAGCCTTATGAGATGCAAAAAAACGGCGTGTACTTTTTTATACACGCCGTTTCGTCTGAACAGATTTTATCACAAATTACCGAGCATAGAAAAACGCTCTTTTAAATCGGTATACAGCTGACAATAAATATTATAATACTTTTCATACTCCTCATGATTTTTTATATCCGTGCTTGTTTTGTCTTTCATTTTTATGGTTTTATCACAAGCATCTGCAACCGAATCATATATTCCCGTTCCTACTCCTGCTAAAAGTGCGGCACCAAACGCCGGCCCCTCATCATTTTCAGGAGTTTTTAAGTCAAGCCCGTAAACATCTGAAATCATCTGTCGCCACAGCTTACTTTTTCCGCCACCACCACAGATTGCCATATCCGATACATCTATATTCATCTCTTTTAATACATCAAGGCAATTATTAAGCGAATACGAAACTCCCTCCATAACTGCTCGTGCCATATGTGCCAACGTATGCATTGCAGATAATCCAAAAAACACACCTCTCGCATTTGCATCAAGCACCGGAGTACGCTCACCCATAAGATACGGCAAATATATTAGCTTATCCGAGCCTGTCGGAAGTTTTTCGCATAAATCATCAAGCTCTTTATAGCTTATGTCCTTTGCAAGATTGTTTTTAAACCAGTTAAGCGACAAACCTGCCGCCTGAGTTACGCCCATCACATGCCACGCTCCGGGAACTGCACAGCAGAAGGTATGAACTCTTCCTTTCTTATCTATAACCGGCTCAGATGTATGAGCAAATACAACTCCGCTTGTTCCGACGGTTGTAAAAGCCTTTCCGTCCGCATATACGCCCATTCCAACAGCCGCAGCCGCATTGTCTCCCGCCCCGGCAACAACAGGCGTACCGCACATTACACCGGTAATCTTCGCAGCTTCATCTGATACCATGCCGGTTATCTCAGGGCTTTCATATACCTTTGCAAGCATATCCTTATCAATACCAAGCGCTGATAATACTTCATCAGACCAACAGCGTTTTCCTATATCAAGAAGCTGCATTCCGCCTGCATCCGACACATCGGTTGCAAATTCACCCGTAAGCTTATAGCGTATGTAATCCTTAGGAAGAAGTATATGTCTGCACTTTTCAAAAATCTCCGGCTCATGCTTTTTCACCCACATAATCTTTGAAGCCGTAAATCCCGGAAGTGCCGGATTTGCCGTTATCTCAACCAACCTGTCCCGACCGATAATGCTTTCGATTTCCTCACATTGCGCCGCTGTTCTTGTATCGCACCAGATAATTGAGTTTCGTAAAACCGCACCGCCACCATCAAGCATTACAAGACCATGCATCTGCCCTGTCAAACCAATTCCGGCTATCTTATCGGACGAAACCTTCTTTGTAAGCTCCGACAACGTTTCACAAACAGCCCTCCACCAATCTTCGGGATTTTGCTCAGCCCAACCATTTGACGGCTGATACAGCGGATATTCTGCAAACGCCGATGCAATCACTTTTCCCGAAATATCAAATAATGCACTTTTTGTACCGGAAGTTCCTACATCTATACCTAAAATATATTTATCAACATTCATTTTAATCTCCAATCAGCCAAAAATCACAGCATTTACAATACTTTCAAGCTGTTCCTGTCTTCCGCTTTCCGGCTTTGCATCACCGTCAAGCGCTAATGCATACTCTGATAATTCTTCTAAGCTTGTATTATCATTTATTATCTTCTTACCAATGCCATCATTATACGAGCTGTATCTGTTCTGCAAAAATTCATCTATTCTTCCGTCATCAATCAGCTTCTGTGCATTTTTAAGACCTAACGCAAACGCATCCATTCCGGCAATATGTGCAAGAAAAATATCTTCTATGGTATTTGAACCTCGTCTTGTCTTTGCATCAAAATTCAATCCGCCGGTTTTGAGTCCGCCTGCTTTCAATATCTGATACATAGCATATGTAGTATCATATATGTTCGTCGGGAACTGATCAGTATCCCAGCCCAGATTGTAATCACCCTGATTTGCGTCAACCGAGCCCAACATATCATTTATACGACATACGCATAATTCATGCTCAAAAGTGTGCCCTGCTAATGTCGCATGATTTGCCTCAATATTTAACTTAAACTCTTTTTCAAGCCCGTATTTATATAAAAATCCAAGAACAGTTGCCGCATCATAATCATACTGATGTTTTGTCGGCTCCTTCGGTTTTGGCTCAATATAGAAAGAACCTTTAAATCCTTTTTCTCTCGCATAACTTACCGCCATTTTTAAGAAACGTGCATAGTTATCATTTTCAAGTGCCATGTCAGTATTCAAGAGAGTTTCATAACCCTCTCTGCCGCCCCAGAACACATATCCTTCGCCGCCAAGCTCAATTGTTATATCAATAGCCTTTTTAACCTGAGCCGCCGCACATGCAAACGCATCAGCACAGCAGGAGGTTGCAGCCCCGTGCATATATCTCGGGTTTGAGAAACAGTTTGCCGTTCCCCACAAAAGCTTAATATTAAATTTCTCCATCTGTTCTTTAATTATCGGAACAATCTCATCGAGATTTTTCTGAAATTCTGCTAAATTAGCTCCCTCCGGCGCAATATCTCTGTCATGGAAACAAAAATATTCTATGCCAAGCTTATTCATAATCTCAAAGGCCGCATACACCTTTTTCTTATAAATAGCCATCGGATCTGTCTCGTTAAGAGATTTATCTATCGTTCCGACACCAAACATATCTGTACCATCAGCAACCATTGTGTGCCAGTAACACATAGAAAATCTAAGATGCTCCGCCATGGTCTTCCCGCCTATAACCTCGTCTTTATTGTAATATTTGAATGAAAACGGGTTAGTCGACTTCGCACCTTCATACTTAATCTTTGAAACGTTAAAAATATCTTTCATTTTAGTCCTCCATTCCGCCGCAACAACGCAGCAACAAGCAGTAACGTCAAAAAAACAACATCATCATTTCTGCCTGAGGGTAAAAGCATATGCGGATACTCCAATACCTCTGAAGCAGATAAGAACACGCTTATTTTACACGTTAATTTGCCCTTATTTTATAAATTTTATAATGTTTAAATTACATTCCATGCTCGCATAATATCAGAAACAATTTTTTCGTTCCTGAGTTTTAAAAAATCCAAAGCACTTAATTTATCTTCCTGCGAATTTCCCGCCAATAGTCTGAAAATTCCCAATCCGATAACTTCGTATTCACTTTACAACCGGATATAAATTCATATAACACTTCAATTCCTCTGCTAACTCTTTTAACTCATTAACAGTATATTCGAAAGTTCCGGTCAAATCTTCCTTTTCTGCTTTTTGAATGATTTTAATATATATTTCATATTTGTCATTTGATTTTCTCAAAGCGTTAAATGTAAAATAATTCCATTCATCCCTATATGTAATCTGATTTGTTTCTTCGCTTAACAACATATTAATTTCATTATACAGCGAAATGATCCCATTAGTTTGAAAAAGTTCATCCCACAAGACACCATCAAACATATCTTCTCCCGAATAAACCACCTGACAACTTAAAGCATTTTTTCCAATTTCTTCGCTATAACTTTCAGGCGAATCAGTATATCCGCCAACAAGAATTTCAATGTCTATTTTATCATTTTTAAAATACATATTCTCAACTCCACGAAACAGTAATATTATAAAATAAAATTCCGTATATAACAATTATATCATAGATTTCCGGTAATTACAATTCATTTATTGTTTTTTATGCGACACATATTGCTTTTTCATTAAATCCATTTTCATTCATCCTTATAATGTATCCTTTTCATCGCTCCTGCTCCTGCCGCATTTGTTCAACGGTGTAAATGTGTGTAATATCCATCGCTTATGCACAAAAAAACCTGCTACTAAGTAACAGGTTTTTTTGGTTCCGGCAACTATCTATTTTCCCGGGCAGTCTCCCACCAAGTATCTTCGACGTGAAAGGGCTTAACTTCTGTGTTCGGCATGGGAACAGGTGGATCCCCTTTGCTGTCGTCACCGGATTTCTCTCTCTCCTTGTACCCTCAAAACTAAACAATGTACTCCTTCGATGATTTCTCTCTAATTCTCTCTCTACCAAACTCTTCTTGGTTAAGCCCTCGACCTATTAGTATCGGTCAGCTAAATACATTACTGCACTTACACCTCCGACCTATCAACCATGTAGTCTTCATGGGGTCTTACTGCTTTCGCATGGGATATCTTGTCTTGAAGGGGGCTTCACGCTTAGATGCCTTCAGCGTTTATCCCGTCCGTACTTAGCTACCCTGCTATGCCCTTGGCAGAACAACAGGTGCACCAGCGGTACGTCCATCCCGGTCCTCTCGTACTAAGGACAG
>JAZTZP010000084.1:0-12480 GCA_045637525.1 Clostridia bacterium
GCTTTTGTACATTAACGTTCGCGGGAGGCGAACATATCGCGTTGACTTTAGTCAACATATCACTTGCCGGCAGGCAAATATCGCGTCAGCCACAGGCTGACATATCGCTATTATAGTTTATCGCAGATAAACTATAATTTAATTGTCTTGAAAGGGGTTAATAAATATGGATTTTGAAAAGATAGCTAAGTTGGGATTTGGTCTTATGCGTTTGCCTCAGACGGGGGATGATATAGATACTTCTGAGGCAATTAAGATGGTTGATACCTTTATGGAAAGGGGGTTTAATTATTTTGATACTGCGTATGTTTATATCGGCGGTAAATCAGAGGAATTTGTAAAGACTGCTTTGTCATCACGATATGACCGTGAAAAATATCTTCTTGCAACTAAGATGCCTTTATGGTGTGTGAAAGAAGAAGCTGATTTAGAGAAAATTTTCTGTAAGCAGCTTGAGAGGACGGGAGTAGAATATTTCGATTTCTATCTTGTGCATAATATTACGACGGAGGGTCTCAAGAAGATTGACAGGTTTAATGCATGGGATTTTGTAAGACGTAAAAAGGAGGAAGGAAAAGTTCGGCATATAGGATTTTCTTTCCATGATACGGCTGATGTTTTGGAAAAGATTTTAAAGGAACATCCGGAAATGGAGTTTGTACAGCTTCAGATAAACTATGCTGACTGGGACAGCGATACTGTACAGTCGGAGGCCTGCTATAAGGTTGCGAGAAAATATAATAAGCCTGTTATTATAATGGAGCCTGTAAAAGGCGGAAGTCTTGCGGTGTTGCCCGACGGAGCGAGGGACATATTCAAGGCGCATGATGCTGATGCAACAATAGCTTCATGGGCGGTAAGGTTTGCTGCGAGCCTGCCCGGCGTAATGTGCGTTTTGAGCGGTATGTCTGATATGAAACAGTTAGACGACAATACAACGTTTATGCAGCAGATGAAACCCCTTGATGATGAGGAAAGAAAGGTAATAGACAGGGTGAGGGAGTATCTGGCAAAGGTTCCCGTAATACCATGTACGTCGTGTAAATACTGCGTGGAAGGCTGTCCTGTGGGGATTGATATTCCGGAGATGTTTGGTATAAAGAATAATTATATAAGATATAACAGCTTTGATAGTACAAAGGCATCATATATGCGGGAGGATGTAAAAGCCGGGGCATGTGTTTCTTGCGGTAAGTGTAAAGCGATTTGTCCTCAGCATATTGATATTCCCGAAGAACTTAAGCAAATAGCTCAGTTATATGAAAATTAATGATTTTAAAAAAAATCCTTTTTTAAAAAGGATTTTTTTTATTGTATGGCGAATATTGGAATGAGAAGATAAATTATAGTTTATCTGCGTGTTTCAGTCTGCGTTCGGTACGCTTTGCCAAAGCCTCCCTTGCCTAACACCCCAGGGTGGCTTTTCTTGACGAAGTCAATTCACCTTCAGGGAGGTGGCACGGCGTAAGCCGTGACGGAGGGATATTACATATCTATGTATTGAAAATATGTAGTAAAGATATAGAAAAATCAATATCCCTCCACCGCAAGCGGCCCCCCTCCCCGAAGGTGAATTGACTTCGTCAAGAGAAGCCACCCTGGGGTGTTAGGCAAGGGAGGCAAGCAAAGCGGCATCAGAATCCTACTACTTTATCACCGCTAAACTATAATTTACTTCATTCTCCCCTTTTGGCGAAATTTGTACATAAAAAAATCAAACACCGGCACTCCGTTTTCACAGAGTAGCCGGCATCTATATTTATTCTTCCACAACAATGGCTTTTATTTTAGCATTCTTACTGTCCGAATACAGCTTTATTGACTTCATATCCATACTTTCAAGCTGTTCTGCCGAAAGTGTCCTGCAATTTCTTGAAAGTGAATCATATGCAACAATCAAAACTTCCCGAATTGTTTCATAAACAGTTCCGCCAACCTTTATTCTTCCCATTTCAGAAGCAGTAACCGATGGCGCTGTTTTTATAAGCGTAAGCTTCTTAAACTCTGAAATACCGCCTCCGTCAGCAATAAATTTCACAGGCGTACCGGTAGTTATATCATAATTTGTGCTGTACGACACACTCTCACCGTCTGAATAAATTGTAATCTTTCTTCCGCTCGAATTCGCATCAGCTTCTATCGCCTGCGAATACGTTACAAGACCATACATATATGCGGCATCCGTCCAGCTCTTTACGTAAAGAATACGAATATCTCCGAACTTAGTGTCACTTATCATGCAAACCACATCGTCTTCATTCAGCTTTGTTTCCTCTATTGTATCAAAGTCAACAATCTTCACCTCAGCGTCTTTCCCGCTGTCATTTGATATAAGCTCCATTATTACGGTATTGCTACCTACCGAATATGTACCGATTTTTCCGTTTGTTATATCAACCTCACCGTACACATTTCCAACTCCGGTCGAAACCTTTGTAAGCTTAGCCTTTCCGTCCTCATACACTACCTTTACCATAGCCCCTTTAAGCTCGCTGTAATCGTCATATGCTACTACTTCAACAGTCTGCTCATCTTCATTAAAGAGCTTTGCAATATACTTCGCCTCGCCGTTCTCTTCTGTCTTTAAAGAAGTATTTATAACTACTCCGTATTCAGCCGATGAACTTACAGCATCCGCACTTATTGCATAAACAATTTCATCATTCTGACCGAGTAAAAGAGTAATTCTCTCGCCAATCTCAAACGCCGTTGATGTTGCGTTAAGCTTTGATTTTGCCGCAGTAGTTCCGACAGTGTATTCAACATTTCCGATTACCACGCTTTCAACATAAGCCTTGCTTGGCTTTGCCTCATAATATATTCCGGTAATCTTCTTTGAATATACATCCATAATATTTGCGCCCGTATTATAATATATTACATCGTTTATCTGTATATCGGAAAGTGACGCACTCTTGGAATCTCTGTAAACCGTGAGATTTTCCTTATTTATCGCCACACCCTCTAAAGAAGTGTCATCCGAAGTATAATTATGTGATGCCACAACCGGTATAATATCGCTCGCCGTAGAGTTTAAAACAGCATAGCTCCAGCCATCACTGTTGCCACTGTAAAGAGTAAGTGTCGAGCCATGTGTAAGCTTGTGCGAAACGCCCTCAAAGCTTGATTTCACATAATCATCATAAACAACAAATCCCCGGTCTAATGTAATTATCCCGTCCTCACCGTTTGCAAGAGTGTATTCTAACTGATTTCCCGTTGTTTTATTCACTATAACGCTCATGCTCGTGCTTTCCTTTTCCATGAAAAGTACTATCTCATCGCCGTCTTTATTTATGATTGCATCTCCAACCTTACCGGTTCCCGAAAGAACAGCCTGAGACTTTGTCTCATACGTTCCCTCAGAAGTTCTTACCTTATTACTTGCAAGATTTGAGTCCTCATTTTTAGTTGCAACAATAAACACATCTTCTTTAACTGTATATCCGATAGCCTCTATCAAATCTGTATCAGCCTGATACGTAATGCCCATTCCACCTGCATTAGCCACTGCGTTTGCATTAACCTTTGAAAACAAAGCGTTATCAAGCATTATCGCAGCAGTCGAACGTGTTACCGGTGCATTCGGATCAGCATAATCAAGATTTGCCAATCGCATAGCGTTAGCCTTTGTAACGAAATTATCAGGCCAGAAATATCCGAGATCTGCCTCTGTATATCCGAGCATTCTTAAAATTATCGTTGAAACCTCAGCATATGTAATGTCATTATCCGGCTTATATGTTCCGTCAGCATAACCGGTCACTATCCCCTGTTGCGATACATAATTTATATATGGCACATACCATTCACCGGCTCTCACATCGTCAAACGGACTGACATATCCTCCCGACATTGCGTCCTGCTCTTTATCAAGTGCGCATACTATAACCTTTGCAAACTCTGCGCGTGTAATCCTGTCATCCGGTCTGAAAGTTCCGTCTTCATATCCGCTCAGCACGCCTAAAGCGCCGAGGCGTTCTATCGGCTGATAGTATTCGGTCCATCCTTCAACATCGGAATAGGCATATACACCCAAAGAAATATTAAATGCTAAAATCAGCATCAAAAACAGTCTTATTCCTTTCATTTTCCGTATTTCCTCACTTTCTACTCTGATCTTAAAGCTTCAATCGGGTTAAGCTTTGCCGCTTTTCTGGCCGGAGCTAATCCGAAGAAAATTCCGACAAACAAGCTGAATACAAAAGACAATATAACCATATTTGACTGTGTAACATATGTTATTATATCGAAGAAATTAAGCAAAGCTCCAATTCCGAGCCCAAACCCGACTCCTGCAACTCCGCCGGCTCCGGATAAAAGTGCAGCCTCTATTAAAAACTGCTGGAGAATATCCGTCGTTCTTGCACCAATCGCCTTTCTTATTCCTATTTCACGGGTACGCTCACTCACCGACACCGTCATTATGTTCATAATTCCGATACCGCCGACCAACAGCGATATACCGGCAATTCCGGCAAGCATTGCCGTAAGCATTCCCGTTGTTTCATTCATTGTTTCAAGTAACGATGTAAGATTTGAAACACGAAATCCAACATCCGTACCCAATTTACGGGTTATATAACGTGTAAGATCGGTCGTTACACGTTCAACCATATCTTCACTCACAGCATTAAAATAAAATGTTGATATGTTTTTTGTCTTTAAAAACCGCATTGCCGTTGAATACGGAATAGTGATTTTGTCATCTCCCGAGCCTTCGGTTGAATCATCGGTTTCCTCATACATTCCGATTATTGTAAAAACCGTTCCGTTTATCTTTATTTCCTCACCAACGGGGTCAACTCCGCCGTAAAGCTCCTCCATAAGATATGTTCCTATTATACATACCTTTCTGCGATTTTCTATATCACCTTCATTAAAGAAGCGACCACTTCCTATTTCAAGCTTTCCTATATCTTCATAACTCACATCACAAGCATCAAGCGATGTTGCAAAGTTGTTCGTTCCGTTTTTCACAGTAACGTTGCCGTTTAACACAGGCGACATACTGTCCACCTTATCCGGATTTTCACGAAGATATTCCTTCATATCATCAATATCAATCGCTCTTGATGAATTTCTGCCTCTCATCATATTCACGGTTATTCTTGTCGTTCCCATAGCCGACAGAGAATCAGTAATCTCCTTACTTGTTCCGCCGCCTATACCGGTAAGAACTATAACCGAGCATACACCGATAATAATTCCAAGCATTGTGAGAGCCGAGCGCCCCTTATTTCCGGCAATACTCTTCAAAGACATCTTAAGGCTCTGATAAAATTTAGAAAAACTTCCCATTTTATGCTTCACCTCCTGATGCTTCATTATCCTCCGGTGATGATGCTTTTACATAATCTGCACGCTTCATGTCACTTCGGTTATCTACATCACTTACTATAAGTCCGTCACGTATCGTTACTATGCGCTCCGCCTGTTTTGCAATGTTTAAATCGTGAGTAATTACTATTATAGTATTTCCCTCATCATGCAGCTCATGAAGCATCTGCATTATCTCTACACCAGACTTTGAATCAAGCGCTCCCGTTGGTTCGTCGGCAAGAATAAGCGCCGGACGGCCTGCCAGTGCACGGGCAATTGATACACGCTGCTGCTGACCACCGGAAAGCTCCGTAGGCTTGTGATGCACTTTATCTCCAAGCCCAACCCGTTCCAATGCCTCCATTGCCATGGCCCTTCTTTTGCCTGCCGCTATTCCTTTGTATATAAGCGGCAGCTCCACGTTTTCAAGTGCAGAAAGCTTTGCTAAAAGATTATATTGCTGAAATATAAATCCAAGCTTCTGATTTCTTAAATCTGCAAGATCGTTATCCTTCATTATACTGCCTTCTATTCCGTCTATCCAATATCTGCCTGACGTAGGCACATCAAGACAGCCTATCATGTTCATCAAAGTAGATTTTCCGGAACCGGACGGGCCTATGATCGCAACAAACTCATGCGGATATATATGAAGACTTACACCGGCAAGGGCATGAACCTCGTTTTCCCCCATTTTATATACCTTCGTTATATTTTCAAGCTCTATCATAAGCTAACTTCCTTTCCCTTATCTCATACCGCCCATGCCGCCGGGACGTGCGCTCATACCGCCTGGCATTCTGCCGCCCATACCACCGGGCATTCCGCCTCGCATGCCAAACATATTACCGCCCGAAGAAACCGCCTGCTGATATACTAAATCGCCTTCGTTAAGACCGCTCTTAACCTCTGTAAAGTCATCTCCCGAAACTCCGATTTCTATTTCCACAGTTTTAAAACCTTCCGGTGCCTGAGGCATCATTTGTCTTCCTCCTGCCCCTCCGGCATTCTGACCCGGCGGCACCTGTCCGCCCTCAGGTCTCTGTCCCTGTGGCATCTGTCCACCCTCAGGTCTCTGTCCCTGTGGCATCTGTCCGCCCTCAGGTCTTTGTCCTGCCGGCATCTGTCCACCCTCAGGTCTTTGTCCTGCCGGTCTCTGCTCCGGCGATGCGTTTTCATTCTCTCCGTTGTCCTTAACAAATACATACGATTTGCCTCTTGCAGTCTTTATATCATTTGTGCTTACACGTAAAACATTCTGCACCGACTCAATTATTATAACTGCATCAACATTCATACTCGGACGGAGTTTTCCGGGGTTATCTATTGTAACCGTTGCATTATAGGTTGTAACACCGTTTGAAGAAGCACCCTCCATAGACATTTCTGATATATAGCCCTCAAACACTTCACCCTCAACAGCGTCTGCAGTTACCTTTACAGTCTGACCCGTACTTACTTTACCAACATCAAGCTCATCTATTGCCAGGGTAAACTTAAGCTTTGATATATCCGCAATTACCATCATTGTAACAGATGAATTTGAACGGTCTATCGTATCTCCCGCCTTTGAATTTTTTGTTATTACCGTACCGCTTATAGGCGCCGTAATACTATAATTATCCAGTGCACTCATTTGCTCTTCAAGCGATATTTTTGCGTTACTGTATGAAATCTCATTAGATCTTAAAGTATTTTCAAGGTCCTCGCTTTTGAGCTTTACCACAGTAACACCGCCGTTTATGTAATCACCGTTTTTATACGGCAGCTTTGATACAGTTCCTGCAATTTCTGTTTTTATAACACCTTCATAGCTGTATCGTGCGTTGCCGTAGCCGCTGCTTATCTGTCCGTTTACGGAAGCTCCTAACTGAGCGTCTTTTACCACTGCTCCGGGATTTTCAAATTCTATTGTTACATAATACATTGCCGAGCCGTTCGCCTGAGCGGTTGACGTACTGTCAATATGTGTTACCTTGCCATTAAACGTACTCATCATTGATGAATTTGACAAAGTTGCATCTGCTCCTACATATATATTTGTAAGCTGCTCCTTGTTAAACGGAATGTCAACCTCCATAATGCGGTCATTATATATAGATGCAATCTGCTGATTTGCGTTCACTTCATCACCGACCTTTACGGTCAAGTCTTTTATAACGCCCGCCGCCGGCGAAGTAACATTAAGCTTTGTTGCTTCACTCTTTGTCTTATTATATGAAATTGTAGAAGATTCCATTGAATTCTGCTGTTTTCTGAGATTAAGTTCCGCATCCTCTTTATCAAAGGTATAAACTACCGCTCCCTCTTGTATGTAGTCACCAACCTCATACGGACAGCTTATTATCTCACCGCTCACAAGCGGTATTATCTCATAACGGGCATTCGGCTCAACAGTTCCGCTTCCCGATATTGTTACCTCAACATCTCCTCTTGTAACAGGCGTTGTTGGTGCCATCTCTTCCGGTTTAGCGGACTTCTTATTCCCTGCAAACTTCATAACACCAAACCCTGCAGCAGCGATTATAACAAGTAAAACTATAATCTTTATAATCAACTTACGCCTTTTCCCGGGCAGTTGTCTCTTTCGTTCTCTTTTTGCGACTTCCATAAACAATTCTTCCTCTCCATGTTATTTCTTCTATTGTACAATACCCATGTTTCACTCAAGTGTAAATAATATGAACATAAAATGAATTTTATGTGTATTTTCTGTGTACTTTTCTAAAAAAGCGACATATACATTTGTTTGTATATGCCGCTTTTCCCTTGTTATTATGCAATTATCTGCAAATCCTAAAATATGTCTTCCTTCACAAACGGTACAATAACCTCTATGCAAGTTCCTATTACACCGGAGTTTATATCACAGCCATACTCCTCGCCAAACAACAGCTTTATCCTTTGGTTTACATTACTGAGCCCGATATTTCTGTGAGAGATTGTCTCAACCTTTTTGAGCCGCTCCTTAATCTCAGTAAGCCGTTCATCAGGAATTTTATTGCCGTTGTCTATTATATGTATCTTTAATTTCTTTTTCTTTGCCGAAATAAGTATATTAAGAACACCACGTGTCTGAAGACCTTTCATTCCGTGAGTAAAGAAATTCTCTATAAGTGGCTGAAGCGTCATTTTAGGCAGCCTCGCCTCACAAACACCCTCATCAACCTGCCAGAAAACATCAAAACTGTTTTTATATCTTATACGCTGAATTTCAAGGTATTTTTTCGCTCCCTGTATTTCTTCCTCCAGCGTAACAACTATGTTTTCGGAATTAAGAGCATTTCTGAGCAGCTCAGACATTAAAATTGTCATTTTCGATGCGTCATTATCACCTTTTAAAAGCTGCATCTGCACCATGTTTATTGCGTTAAGCGTATTCATAAGAAAATGCGGATTTATCTGCATCTGCAAAGCTGTCATCTGAGTTTGCTTTATTATTGCTATCTTCTTTTCTATTTCTTCTTCCATTGCACTTTGCTGATTTAATATGGCGTCAATATATCGTCCTATATAGTTTTTACCGGGCGTACCCGCATATTCTCCATAATCCCTGAACACATCAGCTACCTGTATAAAACCTTTATATATGTAGCCAGCAATAAAATAAGAAACAAAAAACCACGCAACAATAATAAGCACTATACATATTATAACATTTCTTATAACACTGTTGCGTATCTGAGTTGTCCCAAGAGTATTTGCTATAAATACACATTTCCAGTCCATATAACTGAGCGGTCTGGAAATCTTAAGACAATCATCCATGTCTAACCGAGCACCTACATCTTCCGCATTACTGCTCAGAATTACATTATCATCACCGCTGACCACATAATACTTCCCTGTGTCTGCTCTGTGATTTTTATTAATTTCCGCAAAATCACAGTTAATGACTATCGCACCCTTGTTTTCATACCGATATATAAGGGTAAGATACGCCTTTCCTGCCGGACCTTTTCTTGTTTCGAAATATATATCAAAATTATTGTGTGAATAACTGTCATACCAGCTTTTATCAATAACATCATCTATATATCCCGAATTGCTTGTTCCAAACACATAACCTGTCTTCTCCACATAAAAGTAGACTGATGATATATATAAATTAAACAATCGCTGACTCACTATTTCATCATAAAGCTTCAAAAAGGACTCGTTCTTTGCTCCGCCCTCTAAATCCTTTTTTTCAGTATCGAATAAATCCGCCACATACTCATCCTGAGAAAACTGAACAGCCTTACTCATCATTCCGTTCATTGCACTCTCCACGGTCGACCTGTATGTTATTACCTGCTCATACCCATAAAGCTCCACCTGTTTAACATAGCTGTAAAAAAACGTAACTATAAGTATCGCCATAGTAATCACAGCAGGAATTATCATAAAAAGAGCTATTCCCATATATCTTTTTTTAATATATGGTTTATTCTTTTTCTGTATCATTCTTATATCCAACCTTCCTCATCTTCGTTGGTGTTATTCCCGTATATCTTTTAAAAAGTCTTAAAAAATGGCGCATACTTCCATATCCCACACGATCGCAAATCTCATTAATACGCATACCCGGATCTTTAAGCAAAACCACCGCATACTCTATTTTTTTACGTGAAATATAATCGGTAAAATTCTCGCCGGTATTTTTCTTAAAATATCTGCCGAGATAGTTAGGACTTATATTAAGATAGTTAGCCACATCCTCTATTACAATCTTTTCACTGATATGCTGTTCAACATATTCTTCTATCATATCAATATTTGAAATAAATTCATTTTTCACAGGTGTTTCTTCCTGCGGGCGTGCAACGCTGTCATATTGGCATATATATTCTTTT
Source organism: Clostridia bacterium (assembly GCA_045637525.1). Lineage (GTDB taxonomy): Bacteria > Bacillota > Clostridia > UBA1381 > UBA1381 > JAZTZP01. The sequence goes on from JAZTZP010000084.1 coordinate 10,158, forward strand.
GCATTCTCCATAGCCTGAGAAAGCTTTGAATAAGATATCGGTTTTACTATGTACTCTATAACCTTAAGCTTTATAGCCTCCCTGGCATATTCAAACTCCTCATAACCGCTTAAAATTATAATACCTATATTTCCGAAATCCCGGCGGAGCCGTCTCGCAAATTCAATACCACTCATCCCCAACATATTAATATCCGTGATAACTAAACTTATATCCGTATTCTCCCTGAGAAAATCATAGGCACTCTCAGCAGATGTAAATGCACCTGCAAATTCATATCCTATTTCAGCCCAATCCATAATCTGACCGAAAGTCTCACAAACTATATTCTCGTCATCAACTATTATAAATTTGTACATCACTCCACCCGCCTTCGCTACATAAATTTAATCATCAGTATATTCTATAACGCTGTAAACTAACTTCCATTATAATTATACACCATAAAAGCAGATTTTTCAATGCACAGATTCTTCTTTTTATATGTCTAATTCAACCAATTCAATAACAATATGTTTACTTTTTCATCTCATTTTGCAGATACATCCATGTTAAGCACATTGGTTCGACGGTGTAACTCTGTGTGTAAAATCCGCCGTTTAATATAAAAAGAGACACTATTCTGATGCGAATAATGTCTCTTTTTGTGGTGCACCTGAAAGGACTTGAACCTTCACGTCGGGGACACCAGATCCTAAGTCTGGCGCGTCTGCCAATTCCGCCACAGGTGCATATTCAAAACTTTAAGGTATCGTTACCTCATTACAATAAAATATTATACCACACTTTTTCTTATTTGTCAAGACCGATTTTTAACTTTTATTTATTTTTTTGAATAACATTTCCAACAGCCTGCGTGCTTGCAACCGATAAAATATTTTTAAAATATGCTTTCTGCCATGTAATACTCAGTTTTTTAAAATAATCAAATAGCATATGAAAATATCAAATAGTGGATTGAAAAGACGATTGATTTTTAGTATACTAAATGTAAGATTATCCGGGAGGGAACAAAGCATGAATGTATTTATATTAACCGACCTTGAAGGAATTGCAGGAATTGACAGCATTGAGCAAATGGCGCGTGGAACAGAAGAGTTTAAAGCCTCTTGCGTAAAGCTGTGCGAAAGCATAAATCTCTCTGTCAATACGTGCATAACCAACGGCGCTGAGAATGTATATTATCTCGACGGACATGGCGGAGGCGGAAATGTCTTTGAAGAGCTTATCGATAAAAGAGCCGTTAAATGCAGCCTTACCGAATGGCAAGAGCTTATTAGGAGCGGAAAAATCGACTGTCAGATTGAAATCGGTGCACACGCCAGAGCAGGCACCATAGACGGATTTTTAGACCACACTCTTTCATCAAAACAGTATTTTTGCATAAAGATAAACGGCCGGGAAATGAGCGAGTTATCAGTCCATGCAATCTTTTGCGCAAAATACGGCGTGCCGGTAGTTGCAGTAACAGGCGATGAAACCGTATGCAAACAGGCAAAAGAATACATTCCGAATATATATACAGGAGCAGTAAAAAATGCAACGTGCCGGAACATTGCAAAAACATACACCAACGCAAACGAAATCCTCATAAATACAATCGAAACCGCCCTCAAAAACTATAAAAATGTAGAAATGATTAAATTCGCCGAACCAATAGTCGTCGAACAAACCTTCTACCGCACAGATATGTGTGAGGATATGTTAAAAATACATCCAAACGCCGAAAGAGTCGACGCACGCACACTGAGAAAAAACGTTAACGAAATTAAAAATTATCATGATTTAAAATTCTGATAAATACATAATACTTTGTCCCGATATGCACCCAAAAACAACCATCTTCAAAGGTGCATACAAGCCTTCTCCTCGAGGAGAAGGTGTCAGCTCCGCTGACGGATGAGGTGTAGGAACTTCAGTTCCGTTACCATAAAATACAGATATTTCTACCAACACCGCCAAAACCTGAAGGTAAATTGCAAAAGGCATCAAAAATTCTTTACAGGATTTTCACCCCAACTCTTGACAAAGAGCCTTAATAAATTGGAATAGCAAAAAGGAAGCTCCGAAGAACTTCCTTTTTGTTATTCTATGTTTGAATTATTGCCAGTTGAAGTAAACAACAGCTGTGTCAGCAGCATTTGTTACTTTTGTAGCAAGTGTATCATCTGTGTACAAATCACCATATGCCGCAATTGCATCTGCGCCTGTACCCATAACACCACTTGTTGTGATAACGTCTTCTACATCAAACTTAGAAATTGATAATTCAGGTCTTGTATACTTTTTCATTATTATTTCCTCCTTCTTGATATAAAAGTCT
>JAZTZP010000085.1:0-25411 GCA_045637525.1 Clostridia bacterium
TGATTAGCCCTACTGCTGTGAAGTAGATGTCTATTTTAACTCTACGATGTTTGAATTTTTCATCGGGGTTATGGACATCTATTCTTTTTATCAGGGTGTTTACGATAGTCGGTGTAAGTTCTTTTAAATCAGTACATTGTCTTATTGTTTGCAGAAAAACTTTCAGATCAACATTCTCTTGTTCGGCATTTTCAATATCCTGCTCCGCTTTTGATATTGAGTCGTTGAGTTCCTTTTGCTCAAGTTCATAAGCCGAAGATAACCTTTCAAATCGCTCATCAGATATTTTCCCAAGTGCATTATCCTCGTAAAGCTTTGTAAGCACACGGTCGATTTCTGCTATACGATTTTTGGTTTGTTCAAGATTTTGCTTTGCCATCTTCAAATTATGTTGTTTGCTCAATTTGTGCTGCTTTGCAAACAAATATAGGAACACCGGCTCAAACTGGCTTATGTATTCAGCCACATTCCTTATCACAGTCAAAACCAATTCTTCAAGCACAACATTTCGGATAAAATGTATTGTGCATTTACCTCTGTTGTCCTTATATTGTGAACATCTGAAAAATTCAGCATCTTTATCAATACTTTTTGAAGCACAAAAATAAAGTTTTGAGCCGCAGTCTGCACAATATGCAAGTCCTGAAAACAAACTCGTTCTTCCCGTCACGGTGTTTCTCCTTCTGTGTTTCTTTAATTCCTGAACCCTGTTCCATGTATCTTCATCAATAATTGCTTCCTGAGTATTCGGGATAATCTGCCAATCATTTTCATCATTATAAATTGTCTTATGGACTTTATAACTTAGTACCGATGTCTTGAAATTAACTGTGCATCCCGTGTATTGTATATTTTCCAAAATATGATTCACGCTATTTTCCGACCATTGGTAAATTCCTTTTTGTAATTTGTTTGATGTAGGTCTGCCAACAGATAGATAATATGCGGTAGGTGTCATAATCTTTTCTTGTTCAAGCCTTCTCGCGATTTTGGTTGGTCCAAGACCTTCAAGACATAATCTGAAGATATATCGAACATTGTCTGCAACAGCATCATCAATTATCCATTGCTTTGAATCATCCGGTGATTTCATATATCCGTAAGGAACTGCTGACGAAACTCTTTCACCCTTATCAGACTTAGATCTCCATACAGCACGGATTTTCTTGCTCGTCTGTGCAGCATACCATTCATTAAAGATGTTGTGGAATGGCATCATTTCTGTACCACCACTTTGAGATGTATCAACATTTTCCTGAATAGCAATAAACCTTATACCAAGTGTAGGATATGTTATTTCAAGATATTTACCAACTTCAAGATAGTTTCTGCCGAAACGGGATAAGTCTTTTACAACGATTGTTGCAACCTGACCTGCTTCTGCAAGTGCTTGCATTTCTTTGAAACCGTTTCTTTCAAAGGTAGTGCCTGAAATACCATCATCCACAAAGAAACGAGGGTTCGGCAATTTATGCTGCGTTGCATATTGCATCAGGATTTCCTTTTGGTTAGATATGCTGTTGCTTTCGCCGTCTATGCCGTCATCTTGTGAGAGTCTGCAATAGAGGGCAGTAATTTTTTCTATGCTTTCGGTTTGTTTTTTCATTTTATTCTGATTCTCCTTCCTAAACTAAACCGAGCATTGCATAAGGTGTACCCATTATACAATGCCCAACAAAGTTCTACAAATTTATGAAAGTATAATTTTTTTAAACTGTTCCAATAATGTTTGCTTTCCTGATATATCAAAGTTTGTTGACACCTCGTATTCCGTATTGCCGATTTTAGTTGTAAAATTAAGCTCGTCAAGCGGATATTTTATTTCATGCCGTTGTCTTTTGTTTGCGTCAAGATAGTATTTGAGGTTTTCAAAGCTCTCGTTTTCATCAACTTTTGCTCTATTGACCACAATAATTGGAACAGGTTGTATTGAGATTTTCTTTACCATATAAATTCACCTTACCTTTCTTTCTGTTGTTGCTTTTTGCGATACTGTGCTTCGCACATCTTAATGATGGCATCTTCAATCTGAGATGTAGAAAAATCTCTTGGAAAGTATTTGCGCAAACGCTCTGTCGGAATTTTTATCCGTTCCTTTTGGTTTGCTTTTTCCTCTGACATAATTTCAAGGATTTTATCATCGTCAAGTAAGCCTTGCTGACTTAACTTTTTCATACGAACCGCCTGAGATAATGACGGGGTACAATCTTCACTCTCAATGGTTTGTATGAGGTCTTGTTGTTCAATGTCATTTAGATATGAAAGTTCTACCGCCGGAGTGAAAGCAATTCGTCCTTCATCAACATATTCTAAAAGCTTTGGGTGCAGATATGTAAGGCGTATGTATCTTTGAACCGTCTTATAGCTTTCACCATACACTTCACCAATTTCAGCAGATGTTCTGTTGTCATCCGACTTCGGGACAAGTTGTCCCAAAGTTAAATCTGTCCTATGACCTTGTCTGCTCATAGCTTCCATCTTTAATTTGTAAGCGAAGGCTTTTTCGCTTGGCGAAACGTTATCTCTGTGCAGATTACTGTCAACAAGTGCTATTGCGGCATTGTCTCTGTCCATTTCAACAACAAGAGCAGGTACTTCCGTAAGTTCTGCCCGTTTGCTTGCAAATAATCTACGATGCCCTGAGATTATTTCGTATTCATCATTTTTAAGCGGTCTGACGATGATAGGAGATAAAATTCCGTGTTCCTTTATGCTATCAATCAGCATTTCCATTTCATCATCGTGTTTTACCTTGTAGGGATGATTTTCAAATTCCTTTAATTTTGTTACATCAAGTTTTTGCATATTTCTCATCGTGATTTCTCCTTATTTCTCTTTTCAATTTTTCTTTCCATTTCTCGTTCAACATCAAGTAGGCGTTGCACTTTCGGTACAGTTTCCAAAGTGGCTTTTGCAATTTTGAGCTTATCTCTTATAGGCTTTATCTGTGCGGATATACCCCTGATTTCGGACAAATACATATCTTTATCCTCATCGGTTTTAGCTCGTCTGCGTTTGTTATCAATTCGCTTACGTTCTGCATCAAGGTCATCAATCTGTTTTGATAAATTCCCTATAAATGCTTCAAGCTCCGGCACGGTGTTGATATTCTCATCGTGCAAGAGCCTGAATTGCTTTTGATATTGTTCGAGTTTTCTTAATTCCTGTCGTAGCTCTGGAGATAACGGTGGCGTGTATTTCGGTGTAGGGGTGCTTGGCTTTAATAGTTCCATAAACAAATAAAACAGAGCTTCAAGCGTATCCATATATTTTACACGCCGTAGTTGATACTCAAGCTCCTTAAGCGGTGTTTGACGATACTTGGTTCTTGTTTTCTTATATGGTTCGCTAAACTGATTGAAATGAGTACGGTTGCCCGTTTGCCTGATTCTTTCTAAAATCCTGTCCTTTTTATACTCATTACCCAATCGGTCAAAACGGATTGCTTTTTCCCAAGTAGGAGCTTTAACAGATGGATGGTCTGTTGCCTCAGACCTTGAAAAGACATATCCTTTATGCTTCATAAGAGCGACAAACTCCACATAGCTTGCAGAATTATTTATTGCATCGTCAACATCCTCACGGAGAATATCTCTACGGGTTTTACCACCGTGCTTATGCATCCAATATGCATTTCTGTCACCGTTGTAAAAGTCAGCATTTTCAAGAACCGACTTCCCGTATTCCTTACATATCTCATCGGATATTTCTCTTAACCGTCTATGGTCTGAAATATGGTTTTCAAATTTAAGCCCCGTTTTAAATGACACGGAATTTATGACAAAATGGTTGTGGAGATTATCGGTGTTTAAATGCGTAGTAACAACGATTTCGTATTCTTTACCCCACATATGCCGTGCAGTTTTCATGCCAATTTCAAATGCTTCTTCGGGAGCGACCTCACCGGATTTAAAGCTTTGATACCCGTGATATGCCACATTACCGCCCATTTTTCCGTATCGGCGTTTTGTGGCTATCATCTGTTCGTAGGCTCTTACGGGTGGACAGTTAATAGCTCCCACAAATAATTGCTTATCTGTCTTATCATCATTTGACACATATTTAAGAGCCGCTGCCAAGTCATCATCCAGATATTTTGGATTTGTGGTCTTGTCAGGGTTTTCTGCATATTTAACAATATCCTTTAGTGAGCCTTTGACAGGCCAAAATCCCGTTGTTGCCATTTAGTCATCACCATCCTTTCTTCCGGGTGTAAGAAGCTTTGCGTAAATTTCATCAAGTAGCTTTAACACCTCTACCTGAAGTTCGGTACTGTTTAAAACTCCAAGTGCTTCATACAGAACACCGAGCTTTTCAGTAAACTCATAAAAGCTTTCAGGCAAAAGAGCCTTGGGGGAATATCCCAAAGCTCTCTTTCTCAAATATTCAGAAACCGACAAGCCACATTTCTTGGCTTTGTTTTCTATACGTAGCTTTTCCTTTTCGGTAACTCGCGTTTTTAGTTGTAGTTTTCGTTCCTTCAAAAACATCACTCCTAACATAAAATTTTTCAGGGGGGATTGGGGAACTCCCCAAAGGGTAAAGGCGGGATTTCCATGAAGAAGTCCCGCCTTTTTCGGAATTTGTGGTACACAAGTTCCCTGCTCGTTACAGTACCGGACAGTTATTCTGTTCTCTGTATTGATTTAAGGCGAATATTGCCTCGTTTACCTCTTTCATAAACAACTTCAACCCTTGTTCCGAAATCTATTTCAGATATTCCTAAATAGTTATCGGGTTGCTGAAAAGCAGTGCACATAATTTTTCTGCCATCATCCAACTCGACATAGGCAATGGCGTTGCATTTTCTGCCCCATACCGCAAACCTCATTGTGCCTTTGAAAGTACCTTCAATCTCGTTAAACTCATAACCGTCTCTGCTGAAGTTTGACATTGCAAACTGATTTCTTGATAAAATTCTCATAATTTTTTCCTCCTATAAATTTAATTTTGAGCATAAAAAATACACCTACCGATTTACCATCAATAGATGTATTAGATTTCTTCATCAAAGCCTAAATCAACTTTGGTGAATTCTTGATAAGCTAAGCCTATCTTTGTTATTCGTTTTTGAACTCCGCTATGGTTTTTGTAACCAAGCTCTTCTGCGATTTCTTCCTGCGTATATCCCTCCAATCTCATTTCAAGTATTTTTCTGTCCTTTTCAGACAAGCTTTCTGTAAACTGTTTTACCATCACCTCCGATATAACTTGTTCTTCGGCATTTGCAGATACATCTTCAAAATCCAACTCCTGCCCATTATTGTACTTGGCATATTGTTCGATTTCTGCATCAAGCGACACCGTTGGATGTTTGGTTCGGGTGTGATACCATTTTCGGGTAAAATCAATTTTCTGATTACTTTCCCATTTGTCAACAAAATCTTCAAAGCAACGGTTTTCTTTTATGACGTCAATCACTTTGTCGATATTGTATTGCTTCATAACTTGCGGAACGATATATGAAAGCCGCTTCTGTGATTCTTTCATTGGTATATACGGATAATGAAAATGCATAAAAGAATCTATCTGTGATTTTAATTCTCGTGCATCCCACATTCCATCATAGTCGATAAAGCCTTTTACCCATATTGGCAGACTGTACGCAACAATCCATGCAGGATCGTGCTCTGAATAGACCTCCATTTTAGGACTTACATTCAAATACGGCCATATCATATATGCGACACAGTTTATGAGTCCGTTCATAAAAATATCACTTTCTACAAATCTTATAACCTCTGCATCATAATAGGCAGAAGCAGGTGTTCGTGGAATCCACATAAGCTCTTTACCTCTGACTTCCAAAATCTCTTTTGGTATTCTGTAAAATATAGGCAAGAACTGTGAGTTGAAGTAATAATACTCACATCCGTTGTCCAAGGGCAGAGTAGCTACCGGGAGATGTACCTTCATATCCATTTTTAATTCACTTCCTTTCCGAGAATGGAGTTCTCTATGTATTAACGACACAAACATATGTAAAATGTTCCTGTTATTCAAAATAATTTTATCATAATTTATTAGTTTTGTAAAGGAATTACCATAATAACTTTTACAAAAAGGGCATTGTGCAATAGATGTCATAAAGTTTATTGTGTTATTCGACGTTTTTTTATTTTTTATACATAATTCTTGAAAAATTAACCAAATTGTGATATAATAATTTATAATAAACTATCATTTTTGTATCTACATAATCCTATTAGATAATTTTTTTCTTTTTTTATTGAAATGGACAGTTTCTGTCCTTGCTTCTCATTATAATTTGAAGTAAGATAAAACAATTTATCTTATATTCTAATTATTTTGGAGGTAAAAATCATGGAAAAAAACATTTATGAAATGTTGGAAGAGGAAATAATGAAAGCAGAGGTTCCTACTGAGGAAAAGAATCGTCAACTTTCAAAACTCCTCAAGGCAAGAGGACAGAAAATCAATCTAATGCTCGTAGGTGCTACGGGTAGTGGTAAGAGCTCCACCATCAACTCTATATTCAACACCAAGATGGCAAAGGTGGGTATAGGCGTAGATCCGGAAACAAAAGATATTGAATGCTATCAGCTCGAAAATTTAACTATTTGGGATACCCCCGGCATTGGTGACAGTGCTGAAAAGGATGCTGAGTATGCAAATCAGATAGTAAAAAAATTATCTGAAGTTGATTCTGAAGGAGTTCCGGTAATTGATTTGGTTATGGTGGTTATCGACGGTTCATCAAGAGATATGACATCCACATTTGAAATGATTAACAATATCATTGTTCCGTCTATAACCAAGGAAAATATGCATCGTGTACTTATCGCAGTAAACCAAGCGGATGTTGCAATGAAAGGTCAGCATTGGGATTCTGAGAACAACTGTCCCGACGATGTTCTTAAAGAATTTCTTGAAGAAAAATGCAAATCCATAAGGAAACGCATTTTGGATGCTACCGGATTTGATATTAAACCGATGTATTACTGCGCAGGCTATACAGATGAAAATGAAGTTCAGAATAAACCATATAATCTCACAAAATTGTTATATCACATTGTTCTTTCCCTTCCTGCTGAAAAAAGAATTGCCATTGCAGAAAACCTCAATGACAATAGCGAGATGTGGGAATGTGATGACAATGAAACTGACTACAAAGAGGCAATTTCTCAATCCTTTGGTGAGATTGTGTGGGACACAACTGAAGAGTTCGCAGAAAAAGGATTTGTTGGAGGCGGTATGGTTTTAGGTATGCCGGGTGCAATTGTTGGAGGCGTTGTTTGCGGAATTGCAGGAGCAATTGTAGGTGTATTTAAAGGATTGTTCGCTTGATGATTGTTTTACCACTTTTTGACCGCAAAATTGTTTATTATAAAACCATTTGTGCTTTGCTTGAGAAAGCTGAAAAGTTGAACGACAAGGAGTTAGTTGCAAAATATATAAAGGAGAAACACCGTATTGAGCGATTATTCTTGTTAGCATAGACATTCCGGCTTGATGTACTTCAAGCCGGAATATTTTTTAGGAGATGTATTTTGAGTGAGTATAGATAACACTAAAAGTTTTAGACTTTTGAATATGTTTGAAAAGCTAAATCGTGGTGAAGTTGTAAAAAAGAAAGAGTTCGCTGAATTGTTTGGAATAAGTGAGAAATCAGTTCAACGTGATATAGATGATTTGAGAGCATATCTGTCTGAGTGTTACGAAAATGGTGATGACATAACGATTGATTACGATTATTCTAAAGGTGGATATAGGCTTATAAAACAGGAACGAGAATTTTTGACCAATGATGAAATTTTATCAATATCTAAAGTTCTTTTGGAAAGCAGAGGTTTTAACAAAGAGGAATTAAATAAGCTTATTGACAAACTGCTTTTGCAAGCCACGCCATCTGCAAGAATGAATATAAAAGAACTTATTTTAAAAGAAAGGTTCCACTATATTCCCCCAAGACACGGGAAAATGTTATTGGAAACCATATGGGAAATTAGTATTGCGGTTCATAATCAAGAAAAAATAACTTTTGATTACACAAAAATGGATGGAAGTATAATTCGAGCTAAGATAGAGCCATTGGCAATTATGTTTTCAGAATTTTATTTTTATCTAATTGCTTGGTATGATGACCATATGAAAAATTATCCGACAGTTTTTCGAATAGATAGAATTGTTAAAATGGAAAACACTAAAGAGAAATTCAGGATTCCTTATGCTGAACAGTTTAATGATGGAGAATTCAGAAAAAGAGTGTTTTTTATGTATCCCGGTGAATTAAAAAGAATTAAATTTGAGTTTAATGGACCTTCGGTTGAAGCTATACTTGATAAAATCCCAACTGCTGAAATACTAAGATCAGAAAGCGGAAAATACACAATTCAAGCAGAGTGTTACGGTGACGGAATATTGATGTGGTTAAGAACTCAAGGTACCTATGTGAATATTCTTGAGGAGTGAATGTAATGTTACGATTTAAAAAAACAGTTTGTGTTAATTGTGGAAAAACTTTCACACAAGTTAGCGGCGGAGTTGTAGCGTCTCCTTATAAAGAATGTTTGTGTATCGAATGTAGAAAAGAAAAGTACAAAGGAGTGTGGAATAAAATATGCAGCAAGAAATGTTAGGATTATCACAGTGTTTATTACAACATCCCGTACTAAACGAGAAGCTGCAATATAAGATAAAATATCTGAATGTGTTGGAATACTTTACAGACTTATATTCAAAAGAAAATGAGTTTGCACAGAGTATGCTAAAAATATATAAACAGAGATTTCTACAAGATGTATCTTGTTATACATATAACGAAAAGGAAATAAAAAAGGTTTTCAAAAAAGCCACACAGTTCAAGTTAAAGGGATTTAAGCTTTTTACATATCGCTACAATCTGTTGTTCGATTGCTTTTTTATAAATGCATTTAATGATTTAAATAAAGCAAAAGAAATAACGGATGCGATTGGTAGCTTATTTAGTCCAAGATACTTTAAGCGTATTGAAGCTTTATATGAAATGTTGTACTGCGGTGTCAAGTCAGAATTTGTTGGGTTGGAAACACAACTCTCTTGTTGGAATGAAAACAAAGTTTTCTTTGAAAAACCACTTAAAAGAATACTTATTACCGCTAATATGAGCGCAGGTAAATCTACACTTATAAACGCTCTGATAGGAAAAAAGATAAATAAAACAAAAAATGAAGCTTGTACTGCAAAGATTCATTACATATACAATAAGCCGTTTGAGGATGGAATGTCATATGAGTGGGATTATGCACTCGATTTGGATGCAGATAATAAAACCCTAATGGATGATAATGTCTTGAATACAACTTCTGACATCTGCGTTGGGGCTTATTTCAGATTAACTCAGAGAAGTGAGAAAAGAATTTGTTTGATAGATACTCCTGGTGTTAATTCCTTTGAAAATACATCACATAAGGATGTGACCGAAAAGATTATAACTGAATCAAAGTACGATATGCTTGTATATGTGATGAATGCTGAAAATAGTGGTACTTTTGATGACCGCAAACATTTGAACTTTATTCTTGAAAAGGTTAAGGATAAGCCGATTGTATTTGTTATCAATAAATTGGACACCTTTAGCAAGGATGAAGATAATATAAACGAAATAATTTCAGACGCAGAAAAAGAATTGTTGGAGATGGGATTTGAAAATCCAATTATATGCCCTCTGTCTGCCTATGCTGCTATTCTCGCTAAGAAGATGCTTTGGGATGAATTTGATGATGATGAGCAGATAGAATATGCAATAAACAGAAAGAGATTCTCTGATGCTGAATATGACCTTTCAAAGTATGGTGATGATGTCAAAGTAAAAAGCTTTTCGGACAATAAAAAAGACCAAGCAATAGAGCTTTTGAAGAAAGCAGGATTCATAAACTTTGAGAATATACTTTGTAGATGATAAGGAAAGGAAGAAAGCAAAATGAAGGATGTTTTCATTAAATACAACCCTTACAAGTTGGAAACGGAAGTAACAGTGGGTGGACAAGCCGTAAAGAAAAATAGTTTCTTTAATGTTGGTAGCAAGCGTTTACAAGAATGGATCGAAAATATGCCCGAAAAACTTGTTGAAGAGTATTCTACAAAAGAGTTCGATTTGACATTTAACGGATTGATTTTAGACTATGAAGATGTCGCAACAATAGCTTTAGCTGCTAAAGAAAAAAACATTATTATTAAGACAAAACACATTCCGGCTAAAGAAATCGGAGATAAGGAAAAAGAAATAGCTGATATATTCGAAGAGATTCAGAATGGACCTTTTGACGAATTAAAGCAACCTAACATAATCAGATCTTTTGAGCAACAAAAAAGCAAAGACTTTTCTGTTAATGTTATCGCAACGATGAGTGCAGGCAAATCCACCTTAATCAATGCTTTATTGCGAAAAAAACTTATGCCTGCTAAGCAGCAGGCTTGTACTGCAACAATAACTCGTATAAAAGATAATGATGATGACAATTTTGTTGCATATGCTTTCGATTCTACGGGTGCTCATATTGCTACTCATGATTCACTTACTTTGGAAGATATGACGGCACTTAATGATAACGAAAACGTATCGACAATAGACGTACAAGGTAACATTCCTTTTGTTCACTCTGATGATGTATCTCTCGTGCTTGTGGATACTCCCGGACCGAATAACTCAAGAGATATGGAACATCAGAAAACCACATATAGAGTGATACAAGAAGAGTCGATGCCGTTAGTTTTGTATGTGCTAAATGCTTCTCAGCTCGGTGTAAACGACGATAACGCACTTCTTACGCATGTAGCACAGAATATGAAGGTTGGCGGCAAACAATCTAAGGATAGATTTATTTTCGTTATAAACAAACTTGATGAGTACAACAAAGGCGAAGATAGTGTGACAGATTCTTTGGAGAAAGTAAAAAAATACCTTGAAGATAAAGGTATTGAAAACCCTAATATTTTCCCGGCATCCGCTTTGGCGGCTCTTGATATTAGAACTGTTCTTAAAGATATAAATCCAAGAGAAGTTGATTTCTTTGATGATCCTCCGGAAATCACAAAGCCGACACAAAGAATTGTTACAATGAGCAAAACGGATGAATTGCACTTTGAAAAGTATGCACCTTTGACACCGAGTGCTTTTGGCGAGATAAACACAATGCTTTCTCAGGCAAAAGAAAAAGGTGACATAAAAGAGGAAGTTTTAATTCATAGTGGAGTTATTTCTATTGAGCACGCTATTCGTATGTATGTAGCGAAGTATGCTAAAACCGCAAAAGTAAGAAATATTGTAGATACTTTTTCAGCTAATCTTGAGAGCGCAAGAACAATGGAAAAGTTGAAATTAGACATTACGGAAAACGAAGATAAACGCAAGGAATTGTTAGAACAAATTGCTCTTATGGAAGAAGCAATAAAGAACGGTGAAGATGCAAAATCGTTCAAGAAGACCGTTGCTGATATTGATTATAGCAGTAAAATTTCATCGTTAGCAAAAGAAATAGTACAAAGAGCTCAGAAGAAGATTCGTGAAGAAATAGAAAAATTATCTCCATCCGGCAATGGTGGCGAAGAAGTTAAATTGACCAAAGCTGAAGCTGAACTGAAACTTACTGAGTTTAAAACATTGATAAATGCGATTCAGATGCAGTTGCAAATGGATTTGGAAAGCAAAGTAACAGAAAAATTAAAAGAAAATGTTACTGAACTACTTGATTCATACAAGGCTCGTGTTAAGAAATTTTCTGAAAAAGTTGATGTTAAAGCTATTGGTTTAGATCCATACAAACTTTTGAACGCCGACCTTAATAATCTTTCTGACTATGATAATGTTTTAGAGGGTGCAACAAAAACAGAAAAGCAGTATGTTCGTGTAGGAAGTCATAGAGAATATCACGAAACATTTGGATTTAGAAGATGGCTTAATGATACCTTTGGCACAAGTATAAATGTTGACTATGATGTTGTTGATGACTACGATTGGAGAGAACGAGAATATATCGACGCAGAACAGTTGGCAAACAGATTCTTCGCTCCTGTTGAAAAAGAGCTTATTACTATGCAAAATGGCGTTGTTGAATATGCCAAGAAACAATGCAAGACAATTAAAGAATCTTTTGATAAAGAGTTTGACAAGCTTGACAAACTTCTTGCTGAAAAACTTGCAGAGTTAAAGAAATGTGCGGACGATAAGAACACTACTGAAGCAAGCATAAAACTTACCCAAGAAAAGGTTGCTTGGTTAGAAGGCATCCAAGCTAAAGTACAAGCGGTGCTTGAAATATAGGAGGTAACAAAATGAGTATAAGTAAAGAATTGATGGAAGCTGTTAACAACAAAGATGTTGTAATGGCAAGAATTATCTTGAAAAACAATATGTTGCTCGATCCCTCGTTCTCACTTTATGAGGAAACGAGTGCATATGTACAAAGAAGCTTAACTGATTTGTTTGATACACACGACGGTGAAACTTTTTCTAGTGATTTTTCGTCTTGGACAAAAGATTATCTCGACGGTTTAATGGTAGATTTAATGTCAAACTTTTCGAGAGAGCGTGTTACACATATCAGAAAGGTTTGCGGACACATTTATGGTGCAACTCAAAGAACTCAGAATGGAAGAACAGAAACGTCATCACGTTCTTCTTCGCAAACAAATCATAACACAAATAGAAGTCATGATTACAGTTATTCCTCAAATAACAAGAAAAGCACTAGTTATAACAAACCCATTGGAATTGGTTTGGCAGTTGGTGGTGCGGCTGCGGTTGTTGCAGGCGTGGTTGTATCTAAGCCGCTGATTATTGGTGCAGGTGTTGTTGCAGCTATCGCAGGAGGAGTAATGATAGCGACAGACAAGTAAATAAGGAGTGAAGTTAAATGGCTAATAGTATTACTACCCCCAAAACTAACATTCCTCAGCAGGGTGAATTGATTGAAAATTTTGGCAATGCTTTACAAGTTGTTGACGATGTTGTTTTGAAAAATTATATTTCCAAGCTTCAGAACATGGAAATTGTCCCTCTTGCGGATGCTGAAATTGCAGACAATATTTCAGATAATGTACGCTTTTTTAAAATAACTGAAATGGTATATGAAAAGGATGAATACTCGACATATAAGTTTGCAAGTGTCTTCAATGCATTGTCAACGGCAAATTGTTCCGTATTCGTTATAATCGATAGCAATGGTGAAAAAACCGATTTCTATATGGGCGTTCGTTCCTTAAACTCTGAAAGAACAACATCTTCACTTGAGAAAACATTACGCAATGCTATTATTGGACAATTTCCGGGGACAAAAACCAAGGAGTACCTATATGAAAATTCTGATGACGAGGATATGAAAACTATCTTATCAAGAATTAACCATAACAGTATATCCATTGTTTCATGTTTAGCAAATAGCAAGGATAAGGAAAATCGAGAAAATCGTTCTTTCTTACAAGGTTTGGAAAAACTTGCACTTTCTATGCAGGGAGAAAAATACACTGCGATAGTTTTGGCAAATGGAACATCCCAATCTCAATTGGAAGAAATTCGTAGAGGATATGAAACAATATACACTCAGCTATCACCATTTGCAACAACTCAGATTACCTATGGCAATAATGAAACTATGTCATTTTCTCAGGCTTATACCGAGGGTAAAAGCAATAGTTTTACATATACCACAAATAAATCTTATACTAAAACAGAACAAGCATCGGAGTCTACAACTACAAATGATTCTGTTACAAAAGAAAATGCCGGCAGTAAAATACTCAAAGGTGTTTCATCTGCGGCAGGTATTTTAGGTGCAGCTTTAGCTATACCTACGGGCGGAGCAAGTTTGGCAATCGGTGGCATGGTATCAGGTGCAGCAGGCATGTTGGGTTCTGCTATATCAAAACAAGAAACTCACGGAACTTCTGTATCTATTTCAAAATCCACTTCAGAAGCTATTCAGGAAGGTAGTAGTGAAGCGAATCAAGAAGGAACTAATGAAAGTAAAACCGATACGGTTAGTATGCAAAACGGAACAAATCAGAGCTTGATATCAACTGTTCAGGATAAAAGAATTCTTGGTATGATGGAAAAGATTGATATGCAACTTAAACGTCTGCAAGAATTTGAAAGCTTAGGTATGTGGGAGTGTGCTGCATACTTTATGTCTGATAATCCTTATGCTGCAGAAATTGCCGCATCGACCTATAAAGCTATTATGCGTGGTGAAAATTCCGGGGTTGAGGTATCTGCAATAAATTCGTGGATTCAAGGTGATGAAGAAAAAACAAATGAATTATCTAAATACATCACTAACTTTATTCATCCGGTATTCAAGTATGAAAACACACAAGGTATCATTGAGGTTACACCATGTTCTTTAGTAAGTGGAAATGAACTTGCATTACACATGGGCTTGCCCCGTAAATCGGTTTGCGGTTTCCCGGTTATTGAACACGCTGACTTTGGCAAAGAAGTAGTTAGTTATAATTCTGATGATAAAAAACAGATTATTAACCTTGGTAAAGTATTCAATATGGGTATTGAAACAAATAACCGTGTTGAATTAAGCAGAGAAAGCTTATCTATGCATACCTTTGTTACGGGTTCTACGGGTTCCGGAAAAAGTAATACAGTTTACGAGTTGTTAAGACAATTAAAGAACGAAGGAATTTCTTTCATGGTCATTGAACCTGCTAAGGGAGAATATAAAAATGTATTTGGCAGAGCCAATGATGTTGAAGTCTTAGGAACCAATCCGCAGTACAGTAAACTACTGCAAATAAATCCTTTCAAATTTCCTAAAAAAGTACATATTCTTGAGCATATTGACCGACTCATTGAAATCTTCAATGTGTGCTGGCCAATGTATGCTGCTATGCCTGCTGTTTTGAAAGATGCGGTGCTGCAAGCATATGAAGTGTGTGGTTGGGATTTGGTTAAGTCAACAAACAGATATTCAAAGGATTTGTTCCCGACATTCCTTGACTTGCAAAATGAGTTGATAAATGTTATTGATAACTCGGCTTATTCTGAAGAAGTTAAGAGTAATTATAGAGGTTCGTTAATAACTCGAATTAAATCACTTACAAACGGTTTGAATGGTCAAATCTTTGGTTCTAAAGAATTTGATAACACAAAATTGTTTGATGAAAACGTAATTATTGATTTGAGCAGAGTTGGTTCTATGGAAACAAAATCACTTATTATGGGTATCCTTGTAATGAGATTGAATGAACATAGAATGTCAACATCCAAAGGTATGAATAATCCACTTAAACACGTTACGGTACTTGAGGAAGCTCATAACATCTTAAAAAGGACTTCAACAGAACAAAATCCTGAAAGTTCAAATATGGCGGGAAAATCCGTTGAAATGATTTCTAACGCCATTGCTGAAATGAGAACCTATGGAGAAGGCTTTATTATTGCTGATCAATCTCCGAACGCAGTTGATATTTCAGCTATAAGAAACACAAATACGAAAATCATTATGCGCTTGCCGGAAGAAACTGACAGACGTTTGGCAGGTAAAGCGGCGGCTTTGAGCGATGAGCAAATAGATGAAATTGCTAAATTGCCACGAGGAGTTGCGGTTGTTTACCAAAATGATTGGATAGAACCTATTCTTTGTAAAGTTAAGAAGTTTAATGGTTCTGAAGAAGAATACCGTTATTCTTGCGTAGATGAAATGTATGTGGACTCAAATAAGTTTAGAAGCAATCTGCTTAAGCTTCTCTTAAAAGGAAGAACTATTGAACAGTTAGAACCTAATATTGATCTTTTGAAAGAACAGTTGAAAGTTGTAACATTAGCAACAAAAGAAAAAATAGGTATTTTAAAGCTTGTTGAAGAATATGAATCCACACAAAGCTTGAGATTATGGAATGACGATAAATTTGGTCTTTTGTCTGAACTTGTGGCTCATTTGATAGCAGACGAAAGTGTAATAGACAATACCGTAATATCTTCGACAGATTTCGAAAAATTGACTACTGCTCTTATAAATCAAGTTATTCAGAAAACAGATAATCTGTCATCTGAACTTATGCTCAGCGTGTGTCAGTGCTTGATGAAGAACTTCTCAAAGGATAGTGACGAGAAGTTAGAAATATATGCAGCATGGAGAAAATCTATAAAGGATACGGTGGTGTAAATATGATTTCGTTTGAAAATGTTAATAAAGAAACTAAAATATCGGATTCTCCTATCTATAAAGTTTTACAGGGAGATATGAAGAGCTTTCAAGCAAGTGCTCAAATGAGTATAGAAGAACTTGATAAGCCGATTTCTCGTGATTTTTCATTGGATGAACACTTTACTACTGAATCTGCTTTATACGGAGATTTTGATGAAGCGTATTTGCGTAAAGGTTTTGAAAGCATTTCTGCTGATGATGTAGAAAGCGAAGTTGGTCAGTATTTTAATGATATGTGGGCAAACTCTACTCTCGAAAGTAAAGCGGAAATTGTTGCAAAATGGTCGATGTTTGTTGCTGAAAAAGTGGGACTTAAAGAAATGCCTACGGTTGAAATATATCCTGCTGAAAATAATGGTGAATATGGTAGCTACTGCAGAGATGATAATACTGTTAGACTTAATGAGAACACTTTGGAAAGCCCTCAGCAAACATTTAATACCATTGCACACGAGTTGTGGCACGCACATCAATGGGATTGTGCGTGTGAACCTAAAAATTACAGAGATATAATGTATCACTATAATTTGACAAACTATATTTCGCCTGAATTAAACTTTGATTTGTATAAAAATCAGTTGGTTGAAAGCGAAGCGAGAGCTTTTGCTGAATACCTCACTCAAAATGCGTTTAGTTATTTAAGGAAGGTGTGATGAAATGGATAAGATAAAGAAATATTTAATTGAAGAAAAGAAAGTATCCGAAGTTGTTGCAAACATTCTTCTTGCTAAAATTGCTAAACACGAAGACATCTTGAAAGAACTTGAAAAATGGTTTATTGTAGAATCTTATGACTTTGAACAACCTTTAATTGTAGAAGGATATACTGCCAAAAGCATAAGTGAACTTAATCCAAAATTCGATGTTATAGGTGTTTACAGTTTCATGGTTACACTAAGAGAAACTCCGCAAAAAGCGCAGGAATACATCAAAGACGGTTTTTCTACGCTATAAGCAAGGAGGTGTTACATAATGAATTGTTTTGCACAATTTGCGGATGTGAATACATCTGATTGTCAAATGTACGAATTATCAAAACAATGCGATGTTAAGAATGTTGATATAAAAGATTTGGATAAGCCGCTTGCTAAGGAAGTTCCGACTTTTTCTTATGAACGAAGTTCTCTGTTGCCTAGTAATGGCGGTGAATGGACCGGAGAAAGAGGCAATTCGGATTGGAAACCCGATCCTGATTCAGAACCTGGAGATAGACATGGAACCAACCCCGAACATAAGACTTGGGGAGAAATAATGGAACAATATGGATTTGATTCAATTCCTTTTAAAGACGGACAACCTGATTTTTCCGAAGTATCAAGAGGTGAAGTTGAAATTGATGATTTTTCGGATGATAGGGATTCTAACTTTGACCAAGCGGACGAAAAAATGGCAGAACAACGTGGATGCACTCCAGAAGAAGTTGCCCAATGGAGAAAGGAAAATAAATACACTTGGCACGAATGCGCCGATTGTAAGACAATGCAAAAGGTTCCTACTGAGGTTCACGGAAATGTTTCTCATTCAGGCGGTGTGTCTGAATATAAAAAGCAGAATCAGGAATCTTGATAAGGAGGTGTTTTAATATGGATAATAAATGTAAAGATCCGGCTTTTGGTGATATGGTCTATAAACACAGATGGCAAAAAACAGAAACAATTAAGATGTTTGAAAGCGAATGGGATATTACTATTGTAGCTAAAGCATACTCGAATAAACCAATATCTGTAGAACAACAAATAAGTTATGAATCCTATAAAAAGAATGAAGAAAAAACACTTCAAAGATTATCCGCAAAAATTGCGGAATATGTTGAAGAATTCTCTTCAGAACTTGAAGCTGAAGATATTAAAGTAACTTCTTTCAAAGATTTGAGTAAAGTGGTTAAGCCTAAAACACTAATGTTTAGGCAAGACGGAACCGCTATAATGCTTTTGGATTTTGTGTTAGATGAAGAACATGGGATTGGAATTGACCTTACTTCTTTGGAAATAGGAAATCAGGATTTGTTTTTATAATATGAATATAAGATAAAGAGGAGGCAATGGGGTTTTTGTCTCCTCTTTGAAATTTTACTTACTCTACAAAATTAATTTGCAATTCAGAATGCACACAAAAAAATGCAACTGTGTTCAAAAAGTCATTGATATTTTCGAGAATATGTGTTACAATACTTTTTGAACACTAATTATTTTATTTTCGTTTGGAAAGTCGGTGAAACCGTGAGCAAAAAAACAATCGCAAAAAACGTAATAGAAAATTCAAAAGGAATTGCAAAAACCGCTGAACTTATCGCCGCAGGACTAAGTAAATCCGATATAAGCAATCTATGTAATAATGGATATATTGAGCGTGTAAGACATGGTTATTATTCTCTTGCTGACGCTAATGATGCAGGAGAAGAACAGATGATACAAACCTTGCTCCCTGAAGCTATTGTATGTGTAGAATCCGCGTTGTTCCATTACGGGTATAGTGACTTTGCCCCTCGTGTGTGGACACTTGCAGTTCCCCGTACTATGACAAAGACAAAAATAAATATGGATGTAATTACTTATAAACCATACTATATTCAGAATAAATTGCATGAACTTGGAAAAACTTTTGCAGATTTTGATGGTGTAATACTTCCCATTTATGATAGAGAACGAACACTTTGTGATTGTTTTAAATATCGTACTAAACTTGACAATGAAATTTTCAACAAAGCGGTAAATGCTTATGTTGCCGATGATAATAAAAATCTTTCAAACCTTTCTAAATATGCAAAAGAAATGAAGGTATATAAAAAGGTTATGGATTTGATGGAGGTGCTACTCAATGGCTGATATGGCTGCATCCGTGCTTGCACGACTTAAAAATAAAGCAAAGGAATCCGGTAGAAGCTATCAGTTGTGTATGCAGCTCTTTTGTCAGGAAGAATTTTTGCGCCGCTTGGAAAAATCCGAGTATGCTGAAAATCTTGTACTTAAAGGCGGATTGTTTATTTATTCGCTTACCGATTTTGATAGCAGAGTAACTGTTGATGTTGACTTTTTGCTTCGTAAAATACCAAACACGCCTGAACAATTAAAGATGATTCTTGAAAAAATTATAGCAGTAGATACCGGTAATAACTTCGTAACTTTTGAAATTAAAGATATTGCTCCTATTGCTGTTGCAAAGAAATATGCAGGTATCGGTGCATCAATAATTGCTCGCATTAAGAACACAAAAACACCGTTTAGTATTGATTTCGGTGTTGGAGATATAATCGTACCGAAGCAGGAAAAACGAAAGATACCAACTCAACTTTCCGATTTTGATGCACCTATGGTAAATACATACTCTATTGAAACAACGGTTGCAGAGAAAATAGATGCAATCCTCAGTTTGATGGAATTTTCAAGCAGAATGAAAGACTATTATGATATTTATTACCTTGCAAACAAATTTGATTTTGATGGTGTAACATTAACCGAAGCTCTTAAAAAGACTTTTGAAAACAGAAACCATAATTTCACCATAGAACAATTTGAACAAATGCTTGAATTTGATTCTGATGATGCTATGCAGAAAAAATGGAAGGCTTTTATCAAAAAGATTAACACCAAGACAGATGATTTTGAAACTGTGTTAAAAACTATAAAGTTGTTCTTGGTAGAGCCTTTTATTGCTGCAGTAGAGAACAAAAACTTTGATAACAAATGGTCGTGCGTTACAAATCAATGGAAGAAGGGAGTGTAAACAATGCCTAAAATAATGGAGATTATTGAAAAGGAAACCAAAGGCAAAAGTTATCACACCTATAAGTATAGCTATGATTCTATTGGGGTTCCATCTATTGATTATGATGACGATCCTAACAAGGTGATGAAATGGAAAGACTCCGGAGAAACTGGTTCCCCAAAGAAACCTATAGATTTAAAACCTTTAGCTGACCAATTACAAGCAGTTGGCGAAACACCTTTGCTTAAATATTTCCTTGATGGTTCACGTCATGTTTTCAAAGTTGATGATATTGCCTATAACAAACAAGTTTTTCCTGTTGTTGCAGGGCAAATTGGTGTTGGTTGTTGCAGACGAGAAAATAAACGAATGCAAAAAGAACGATTTTATCGTGAATTAGTCTTAGCTTTGCCTGATAAGGCGAATGCTGATGGTTGGGATGATGCTGCATATTTTGCATCCAAAGTTAAGAAGTTAAACGAAAGCGAAGAATTAAAGCGTTTGGGATTACATTTTTCTGCCATTATCCCTTATTCTACATCAAAAGCGGGTTCTCCTGATACGAAACTCGACAATTTGGCGGTTGGCGTTATCCAAGACTATATGATTGAAGCAGAAAAAAGAATGGTTGCTGAATTGGTTAAGGATAAGAGATTAGGACAAGATGCATATCTATTAAAAGATGGTTCTCTTGAATACAAGGTGATGAAATCCGGTCGTGAAGATTTAAGAACCCTGCAGAAAATCAAGCATAATTACAGTTGGGTAATAGGGGTCTCTAAATCCTTTAATCCCGAAAGTTGTCTTGACCACACGGGAAAACCTAATTCAAACTATATAGCCGACTTACCCGTATTTCATAGAACTCCGGTCGCACGTTATGAAAACAGAGAATTTTTGGGTGATGTTCAATTTGGAGTTTGGTATATTCGCTTGCGTGATAAACGTAGAACACAGACACCTTTTGACGGTGTTGTAAAAGTTGAAAAAATAATGATGGATGAAGAAATCGAAAACGGAATTGATAGTGATGTTATTGATTTGATTTCTGCTAATATCATTAACGAGCGTAATCCTACTTGTTATGGTACAGACCGCCGTTGGGCAAATCACTTATATCCGGTCTTTTTGACGGAATCGTATGTTAAAAGTAAATATATAAGCACAGAAATGTTCTTACATTTGTTTTGAGGAGGGAAAATAAAATGTCAAATACTATTATTGGTCGTGTATTAGCGACGGAAAAGAATCCAACTACAATTGACGATTTTACATTTTGGACTGATCCTGAACTTATTTTAAATCCATTTGATATTGTAAAAGTGCAACATGTAAATAATTCGTTTTCTTATGGTGTAATCGAAGATATTGCTCATATTACTGATGCTGCAAGTTTTCTTACCAACTTTATTTCGAGTGATTTTGGTGATGTTAATGCCGAGGAAAACACTTTGCGAGTAGGAATGAATTACGTTACTGCAAAAGTTGTGTGCAATACTGAAAATATTTATATCCCTCTTCAGAGCAACGCTAAAGTTATGCTTGCAACAGCAGAAGAAATCAATTATGCACTTGGTTTAAATGATATTCGCAATCCTCTCGTATGCGGATATCTTGAAATGTATGAAGGCACTAAAGATTGTGAAAAGGTTACTCTTCCTGTAAACCTCAATTCTAAATTTATCATTGGCCCTGAAGGTGCTCATTTGAACATTTCAGGTATTTCCGGTCTTGCTTCCAAAACTTCTTATGCGATGTTCTTGCTTAAAGCTATTCAAGACAGTTATATGAAGAAAGATCCTAAAAACGAGGATGAAGATAGTGTTGCATTTGTATTATTCAACGTGAAAGGAAAAGACCTTCTTGCAATAGATCAATTAAATGATTTCTCTGACGAGCGTAATCCTGAAAAGGCACGCAAAGAAACACTTGAGAAATATGAAAAATTGGGATTGTCTGCTGAACCGTTCAAAAATGTTCAGTATTATTACCCTTACTCCATTCCGAAAACACGTCATTGGAATACATATATGACACCTGAAGAAGTGGAAGATAATGTTAAAAAGAAAAAAGCAAAGAAATTCAAGTATGTTTATAAATACGACAAAGAAAATCTTGATTTAATGTTTGCTAATATTGATGACTCCACACAAACAATGGAATCTATTATCAGTTACATTATGTCAGGTCAGGGCAAATTCAATCAAGTTAGCGATTGGCAGGAATTCCTTGATGCAGTTAAGGAAAAATGTTCAACTGAAACTTCGGGAAAAGACAAGGAAATCCCTGTAGCAAGTTGGAGAAAATTTTATCGAATAATCAATAAGAGCATTACAGACAACAAAATTTTCGCAAGAGATGTTCGTGAGGATGACGGAGAAACTCGCATTGGAGATGCTCTTAAATATATCAAAAAGAATGAAGTTCATGTTATTGATATTGCAAAGCTTTCCGAGGACAAGCAGGCATATGTATTCGGTGATGCAATACGAACAATTTATGACTTACAGTTAGGTCAATATGCAGGTGAAGAAGGAGTAAATCCTCCTTCAAAAGTTGTGATTTTCATTGATGAATTAAATAAGTATGCTTCTAAAGAAACTCCGAAAAATTCTCCTATTCTTCGTCAGGTGCTTGATGTTGCTGAAAGAGGTCGTTCTCTTGGTGTAGTTCTCTTTGCTGCTGAACAGTTTAGAAGCGCTATTCATGACAGAGTTACCGGTAACTGTTCTACTCATGCTTATGGCAGAACTAACTCTATTGAGGTTACAAAGAGCGACTATAAGAGCATACCATCTGTTTATAAAACAATGATGACTCGTTTGAAGCAGGGAGAATATATTATTCAAAATCCAATTTTCCGATCATTGCTTAATATAAAGTTCCCTAAACCAATTTATAAGCAATTTAAGTGAGGAGATTATTATGGCAACAGTAGGAAAAAATATACTTGATAATCTTACAACGGGTATGTACTCGGATTCGAAGGTTATTTATAGAGAATATATACAAAATGCTTGTGACCAAATCGACCTTGCTATAGATTTGGGTATTCTTTCAGCTGATGAAGGATATGTTGATATATTCACGGATAGCAAAAAAAGATACATAAGCATTAAAGATAATGCCACAGGTGTTAAAGCAGAAGATTTCATTGAAGATGTCGGCGATATTGCAAACAGTAACAAGGAAATTGGAAAGAACAAAGGTTTTCGTGGTATTGGTCGTCTTTGCGGTTTGGCATATTGTAAAATATTGAAATTTTCTACAAGTTATCTTGGTGAAAATAAAAAGTCTATAATGACTTGTGATGCTCAAAAAATGAGAGCTATGCTTGTTGAAAACAAGAAGTATACGCTTGATGAAATTTGGGATGCTATCATAACATATTCAACCGAACCCGAAATAGAAAGTGAACATTATTTTGAAGTAGAAATGTTCGACATAAATAAAGAAAATACAGACTTGTTGAACGAAACTAAAGTCCGTGAATATCTTAGTTTTGTCGTTCCGGTACCTTATAAAAACACATTTATACTTCGTAATCAGATTTATAATTATGCAAACTCTATCGGTCGTCGTATTGATGAATACTGTATAAAGGTAAACGGTTCGCAAATATTTAAGGAATATACCACCAAGCTCAAAGAACAAAGTGGAGCAGCTTTGAAAAATTACGATGAAATTTCGCGTTTGGAATTTAAAGACTTTAGAGATACATCAGGTAATTTAATTGCTTGGATGTGGGTTGGTTTGTCACGTTTTGAAAAGCAGATACCGAGCGTAAATCATATGCGTGGTTTGCGTGTGAGAAGTGCAAATATTCAGCTTGGAAACGATGATGCGTTACAATTCTTGTTTAAAGAGCCACGTGGCAATTACTATTTCGTTGGAGAAGTATTTGCCGCAAGCAACACACTTATTCCAAATTCTCAGCGTGATTACTTTAATGAAAATGAAACACGTGTTTTGTTTGAGGATTTACTGCGCGAGTATTTTTATGATGTTCTTCACAAACTTTATTATGAAGCAAATCGCGTTAAAAATGATTATAAAAGGCAGGAAGAATATCTTAGCAAAGTAGCTGAATATGAAAAGAAAGAAAAGGAACAAGGCTTTGTCAACGAAGAAGAACGCCAAAAGCTCCAATTCGATATTGATAAGGCAAAGAAAAGTGCAGAAGAAGCACGTAAGCGATTGGACAAGCTAGATACTAACGATGACACTTCGCCTTTATCAGAGGTAAGAAAAAGTATTGGACAAAAATATGAGTCTGACAAGCTCAAGAAAAAAGCCGAAACAACTACGGTTGTTATAGATGACGATGATAATAAAAAGAAATCATTTGTCACAAGCAGTATGTCCAAACTTTCGAGAAGTGAACGAAAATTAGTTAGCAAAATTTTGTCCATTATAACTGATATTGCTCCCAAAGATGTTGCGGAACAAATCATTGACAAAATTAAAGAAGAGATGAGATAACCCTTATGAACAGAAAAGTTTTGCTTATAGAACCTAACTATAAAAATAAATATCCACCAATGGGTTTGATGAAATTAGCAACCTATTATAGGATGGTTGGCGATGATGTTCGCTTTTATAAAGGCGATATGCGTTCTTTGGCAGTTGAACTGATTTGCGATGATTTAATAAATCACCTTTCTATTATTTTGCCGGAAGTTTTTTGGAAGGATTATTATCCTACACTTTTTGAATTTATAAAGCTCGGCAAATATGCTATTCTTGAATCCGACTCAATCTTTGAGGATGAAATGGTACTTGATGTTGTGAAAGAATATCGCAAAAAATATAAAGACAAAGAGTATTTCACCAAACCAAGATTTGATAAAGTTGGAATCACAACATTGTTTACATTTTATTGGGATATCACCATTGATACCATCAATTTTGCAAAGCAACTTTGTAAAAAACCGGAAGATGTTATGGTTGGAGGAATTATGTCTTCTTTATTGCCTGATGAAGTGTATAAAGAAACCGGTATTAAACCATTTATAGGCTTGTTGAACAAACCCGGTGATATTGATGCTGACAATGAGTTGATTATTGATGAGCTTCCTCTTGATTATTCTATTCTTGAAGAAATAGATTATATTTATCCTGCAAATAATGCATATTTTGCTTATATGACAAGAGGGTGTGTAAACAAATGCAGATTTTGTGCAGTCCCTAAATTAGAACCGCAATATTGTGATTACATCAACCTAAAGAAACGAATTGAATTTACTGACAAACATTTCGGGGCGAGAAAAGATTTGCTGTTGCTTGATAATAATGTTTTAGCATCAAATTGTTACGATCAAATCATTGATGAAATTAAGGAATGTGGATTTGGTGTAGGTGCATCATATAGCCCTCCTAATGAATATGAGATTGCAATAAATAATCTCAAAGATTCGTACAATGATCGTGCGTATATTCGCAAGATGGTTTCTATCTACAAGGAAATAATGGAAAAGCTTAAGGATGATGTTGAAAAAACAGAACTATATCTTAAGTTAGAAGAAGCTCATTGTCTATACCATTATACA
>JAZTZP010000086.1:0-2905 GCA_045637525.1 Clostridia bacterium
CTGTCGCTGAAAGCGACTGAGGGATTGTTTTCTAAGAAAATTAACATATTTAAGGAACAATCCCTCCACCGCAAGCGGTCCCCCTCCCTTTAGGCAAGGGAGGCTTGCAAAGCGTACCGAAATCCTACTGCAAACACGCAGATAAACTATAATTTATCCTTTGCCAGCGTTGAGGCAATGATTTTTGATATTCTTCACGGTCATAAAACCATTGCTTGGCATCGTTGTTATATTCTGTTCCGTAGAGTCGTTCAATCTGCGGTGCTGCGTCGTATGACAGCGTTAAGGTGTAGTAAATACCGTCGTTTGTGCCTGCTAAATATCTGTCTACCTGACTTTTTGCAACGAAGTAATCGATAGGTACTATATTAAGAAGCATATAATAAAACAGAGCTATACATAAATATACTGCTGTTATATTAAATTTCGGTTTTAGTATATATATGAATGTAAATACAAGTCCTAAGGCTTCAAAGATTAAAAAGCCAAACACCATAAATCTGAGCCTTGTTAAGCCGTCGTCGGCGTTGTAGAGTTGCATTCTGTAAAATGATGATGCTAAAAGAATTACAGTTACAATACACATATAGCAACAAAGTATGGTTGTAAACCGATTTTTGGCGGTTTTTGTGAAGTTTACGGAGAATATTATAAGAATAATATTTACAGCCGTAAGAGCTAAAAGCTCGAAAAATCCTTTTCTGGCGTATTCTGTGTATGAAAGGTCATAAGGCAGTTCTCCGTCGGTAAACAGATATTTAAACTGCACAATTATAAACATAGTATATACTAAAAGTATTGAGCTAAGCACAATATTAAGTATTAAGGTATCAATTTTTTTATCCGGAAAGCTCCATGTTTTACCGGTAAATTTCATATGTCCGGCATATACGGCACCGAACAGATAAAAACCGCATACTATTGAAACAATACCCTTTAATATAAGGTTATCATGAAATGAATTTGATATTTGTTCAAGGAAATTTTCAATCCCCGTACCGAACACCATATCAGCACTTGAGAGTACAGCGAGAAGAATAACTACGCATGGTATGGATATTATAACCGCAACTGTTATTCTTTTGATAATTCCCGTATTTCCGTTCGCTTCAAAAATCCACTTAAAC
Organism: Clostridia bacterium; assembly: GCA_045637525.1. Classification (GTDB taxonomy): domain Bacteria; phylum Bacillota; class Clostridia; order UBA1381; family UBA1381; genus JAZTZP01. The sequence goes on from JAZTZP010000086.1 coordinate 1,128, forward strand.
GGAACGCAAAAGAATTTAGGCGGAGCAGCAATTCTCTGCCCGATATGTATAAAAGAAGCGACTGACGTGTCATATATATCAAATCCATGATACATTATCGCAATAACGGCTATGCTTACAATAACATTTGGCATACGCCACATTGTATTTGAGCTTATGAATGAATTTATTCCGAAAATAACTATTGGTAAAAACCATACAAGCCGCTTTTTATCAGGCATTATAAAGAACAGCATAACTGCCTGAAGGAGCGTGAAAATCAGAACACCTATTCCCGAAAACTCCGGTATAACAAGGTATGCGCATGAAACTATTGAGATGATAAGGTAGATTGACAGTTTTATTTTTTTATCTTTTTCCATAATAACCTCCGTAAAATTATTTTGTATTTTTTGTAAGCTGCTTTCAGAGTTGTTCTTCTGTCGGTTTAAACATACAAAAACAGAAATTACAACTCCGGCAACTGCAGAATAAAATCCTGTTAAATAAAGACTTAACCATGCATCAGAAAAATTGTAATCATGAAAACTCCATGAGAATATTTCAAAAAAGAACATACTTGCAAAGCCGATTACTCCCGAGGCAAAAAGTTCTCCAAGTCCTGCATAGGTAAGCATTTTTACAAGCGTATAAATATAAGCAGCTATTGCAAGAACAAAAACAACCGGCTCAGGTGCGGTTTCGCTTAAAAGATTACATAAAAAATGTATTGCAAAGAATAAAAAACCAAGACCTGTACCACGTCGTAAAATCTGCATAATAAATCACTCCTTTTTGTATTCTAAAATATCCGCCGGCTGACAATCCAGAGCATTGCATATATCCTCTAAAGTGGAAAAACGTATGGCTTTTGCTTTGTTGTTTTTAAGCACAGAAAGGTTTGCCGGCGTAATTCCGATTTTTTCGGCAAGCTCCATAAGTCCGATTTTTCGCTTTGCCATCATAACATCAAGATTAACTATAATAGGCATTTTCTTTTTCCTCCTTTATATAGTAAGCTCATTTTCTTCTTTAAATGCAATTGCCTGCTTGAAAAGGTCCTTGAGCGTCAGACAGAATAAACAGCCTATAACAAATACTAAGACAATAATTATTGTGGCAATGGTAAACATAAAGAAAAGCTTAGCGAAGTAAATAAGTGCAATTACAGCACAGGTTGCGGCACATTTTCTTAAGCACGTTACATTCTCCGGCACAAACGGGTTTTTACCGATAAGGGTTTTAAACATGGTGCGGAGATTAAAAAGAAGATATTCTGCGCATATTCCGGATATAAAAAGAATTGCCATAAACGCTGTATACACGTTTCGACCTATGTATATTATATCCATTTTAAACAGCCATTCTGTAATATACGGAATGCCTAAAATACAGATAATACCTCCGAAAAACATGATGTCTACCATGTATTTTGCAATGTAGTGAGTAATAGAATTTTTGTACATTAAAATCACAGCCTTTCAAAAAATTTTGTTCTGTAATTGCATTATAACACATCTTTTTCTGTTTGTCAATACTTTTTTATCGTTTTTCGATAAATTTTTTTTGAAAAACATTAATTTGTGTTTGTTTGAATGAAACGTTGACATTTGTGGGAAAATATGATAGAATAAATTATAGTTTATAGGCGTTCGCCTCTAAACTATAATAGCGATATGTCAGCCTGTGGCTGACGCGATATTTGCCTGCCGGCAAGCGATATATTGACTGAAGTCAATGCGATATGTTCGCCAAAGGCGGACGTTAAGGTACAAAAGCTCTGCTTTTGTTTGATTAAA
>JAZTZP010000087.1:0-24826 GCA_045637525.1 Clostridia bacterium
GAGATATTCCCTCGTCTCTGTGCATAAGTAAGGTCAGGACCTTGATCTCGCCGTGGGTATAGTCTTCTGCGCTTTTCTGGAATTTAAGGTTTGCGTTACTGCAAAGGCAGTCTAAAAGTTCAAGTGCAAGTACATTATAATTGACCATGTTGATCTCCAATAAGCCTGTGTGGAATAATTAGAAAGATAAACCGTTTATCGGTGGTTACGCAAAAAAATAGTGGCGCAGGGGAAACAGCGCCGGAAAATGTAAAATTAACACAGATACAGATTATACTCTTAACAATGTTAAAAATCAACGGAAGAAATGATAAAAATGAAAGAAAAAATAATACAATTCGGTGAAGGTGGATTTTTACGCGGATTTGTTGACTGGATGATACAGATTGTTAATGAAAATACCGATTTTAACGGTGGTGCTGTTGTAGTACAGCCGATTCGTGACGGGATGTGTGATTTGCTCTCAGCTCAGGACTGTAAATACACTCATATATGTCGCGGAATAGAGGGTGTTGAAACAAAGAAAATAGATGTAATATCAAGGTGTGTAAAGCCGTATGATAACTTTAATGAATATCTTGAGCTTGCAAAAAATCCTGATTTCAGGTTTGTTGTTTCAAATACGACAGAGGCAGGAATAAGCTTTGTACCTGATGATAATCCGGACGACGAACCGCCGTCATCTTTCCCGGCAAAGGTTACGTTGCTGCTTAAAGAAAGATTTGAATCGGGTCTTGGCGGATTTGTATTTTTACCGTGTGAGCTTATAGACAAAAACGGAGAAAAATTAAAAGAGATTATTTTAAAATATGCAGAGCTCTGGAATTTTGGCGAAGCTTTTTGTGAGTGGGTAAAGACTGAAAATATTTTCTGTAATACTTTGGTTGACAGAATAAACACAGGCTATCCTAAAGATGAGGACATTGACTGCGATGATAAAATGTTAAACACATCCGAATATTTTCATCTCTGGGTAATAGAAGGGTATAACTCACTGTTTGATGAAATTCCTTTTGATAAATGCGGTCTTAATGTAATACTTACTGATAATCTTGAAATGTACAGAACAAGAAAGGTGCGTATTTTAAACGGTGCACACACTTCACTTGTACCATTCGCGTTGCTTTCCGGATTTGATACCGTTAAGTCTTGTATTGATGACGCTAAAATGAATGAACATATAAGAAAATGCGTGTTTGATGAAATAGTTCCGACTCTTGATTTACCAAAGGAAGAGCTTATTGCATACGCAAACAGCGTTGTGGAGCGTTTTGCAAATCCGTATATTAAGCATTACTTATCATCAATTGCGCTTAACTCCGTAAGCAAGTTTAAGGTGAGAGTTTTGCCTTCAATTAAGGAGTATATAAATAGATTTGGAAAAGCTCCCGAAACGCTTGTATTCTCGTTTGCAAAGCTGATAGAGTTTTACAGAACGGATATGACAAACGATGATGAAAAGATTGTTGAGTTTATGAAAACTGCAAGCATTTCCGAAATACTTGCAAATACCGATTTATGGGATGAGGATTTGTCATATCTTGAGGAAGAGGTAAAAAAATATGCTGATAAATAAGCTTGACAATGTTGAAGTGAACCTTGAAAACGGTCATAAATATGCAGTTTCGGATATAAAAAAAGGTGAAAACATAATAAAGTACGGTCAGCCGATAGGTCATGCTGAATACGATATAAAAAAAGGCGAACACGTGCATACTCATAACATTAAAACCAATCTCAGCGACAATATCGAGTACGCATTTAACCCGAAATATTATGAAATGCCAAGCCGTGAAGCTTCATATTTTATGGGATATGAACGGGAAAACGGAGATGTTGGAATAAGAAATGACATCTGGATTATAAACACTGTCGGATGCGTAAATAAAACGGCTCAGCGTATAGCGGAAAGGTCCGGGGCGAAGTATTTTCCGCATCCTTTCGGATGCTCTCAGCTTGGTGAGGACAGCGAGGTTACAAAGAGTATTTTAAAAGGTCTTGTAAATCATCCCAATGCCGGCGGTGTGCTTGTTTTGGGATTGGGTTGCGAGAATAATAACATAGATGAGTTTAAAAAGACTCTTGGCTCGTGGAATGAAAACAGAGTTAAGTTTTTGAATGCTCAGGATGCTGAGGATGACATAGCTGAGGGCGTAAAGCTTATAGAAGAATTAAAGGTTTATGCAGTCGGATTTGAAAGAAAAAAGCTTCCTGTATCAAAATTGAAAATAGGCTTAAAATGTGGCGGAAGTGATGGTTACAGCGGAATTACGGCAAATCCGCTTGTCGGAAGATTTTCTGATATGTTAATATCAATGGGCGGAAGCTGTGTTCTTACCGAGGTTCCGGAAATGTTCGGAGCGGAGCATCTTTTAATGGAGAGATGCGTAAATAAAGAAATTTTTGATAAAAATGTTGCGCTTATAAATAATTTTAAGGACTATTTCAGGCGTCATAATCAGGTGATATATGAAAATCCGTCTCCGGGTAACAAAGCGGGAGGTATAACAACCTTAGAGGAGAAGTCGTTGGGTTGTGTACAAAAGGGCGGTTTGTCGAAGGTAGTTGATGTAATAGATTACGGCGAAACAGTAACAAAAAACGGGCTAACATTACTAAACGGACCGGGAAATGATATAGTAGCCGTAACAAACCTTACAGCCGCAGGAGCGCACATTATATTGTTTACAACCGGAAGAGGTACTCCGATAGGTGCACCTGTTCCTACAATAAAAATTGCAACAAATAATGAGCTTGCAAAAAGAAAGCAAAACTGGATCGACTTTAACGCCGGTGAAGTGCTTTCGGGAAAAGACTGTACCGATGAGCTGTTTGGGCTTGTTATAGAAACGGCAAACGGAACAAAGACAAAGAATGAAATAAACGGATATGAGGAAATATCAATATTTAAAGACGGAGTAGTGTTGTAAATTATAGTTTATCACCGATAAACTATAATCATAAATGGCAGAGTATTAAAAGTAATAAACTGCCATTTATTTAAAACCGTTTCGGAACTTCATGGGTGAATAACCGTGAAATTTTTTGAATTTTTGTGAGAAGTAGTTGCTGTCGTTAAAACCACAGGCGTATGCAACTTCTGATATTGATATATTACGGCTGTGCTGCAGCATATATTCTGCCTGGCGGAGCCTTATGATTGTCACATACTCCGAAAAGCCGAAGCCGGTTTCTTTTTTAAATGTTCTTGAAAGGTGCTCGGGGCTTATGGAGTATTGTTTTGCGGTTTCTGATAAAGAAATATCCGAAGCATATTTTTTTTGTATACTTCTTATGATTTCCTCTATATATACGGAGCTTTTATCATGTTCCGAATAATTGTTTTTGTTGCGTGCCAGCAGAAAAAACAGCATATGAGTGTAACAGCGGTAAGCATCGTTTGAAAATTCATCGGGGGTTTTAAACTCTGCTTCAATTTTTTTGAAGATTTCACGTATTTCGTTGGTTACAGCCGGATTTCTGTAAATATATATGATCGACGGCATCGCCGGTGCTATTGATGCCGGAATAAATCTTCCGGAGCAGTTTATAAGATGTCTCGAATGCGGCTCGTCATTATACATTGTGTTATGAATTACACCTTCAGGAATGAGAACGACATCTCCTTCGGTGACTTTATATGATTTGTTATCTATAAAATAGTCGCAGCTCCCTTTTTCAAGAAAATATATTTCAAACAGATTATGATAGTGCAGTATAACATGGTCACTCATACTGTATCCATGATTTGAGTCATATGAATAAATAAATTTTTTTGTATCATCAAATTTTTTGTAGTCCATCTTTTAATCACTTCCTGTTATGTTGCATCTGCTCCTGTGATATTAATGTTTCTCATAACATCACGGCGTGCCTGTGAATTGTACTGAGCATAGAACTTATGAGTAACTTCTATATTTTTATGGCCCATAAGCTCGGCAACCATTTTTATATCAACGCCGTCTTCTAAAAGCCGACAGGCGAATGTACGCCTGAGAGCATGTGGCCGGGATTTGTCGGAGTCGGTTATTCCGGCTAAGAGACAGTATTTTTTTAACATTTTTTCGACCGATGAAACAGTCATACGCTTGCCCTGGCGACTTATGAAAAATGCGTTTTTCTCTTTGACATTATCCATTGCATTTCGCTCTTCGGCATATTTTAAAAGCTCATTTTCTACCTGAGGCGGCATGAATATTTCCTGTTCGTCACCGCCTTTTCTTGTTACAATAAATGAAGAGGTTTCAAAACATACATCTTTCATATCGAGGTTTACAAGCTCGCTTACACGCACTCCTGTTCCGAGATATGTGATGAAAATTGCTATATCACGCTGTTTGCGGGCTGTGTATTCGCTTAAATTCCGACCTTCTAAAAACTGTTCACCGTTATATATTACATTTACAAGACGCATTGATTCTTGCGTAGTAAGCGGCTTTTTTATTTTCTGGGTAAGCCGGTTCATATCAACTTTATCCGTTATATTCTGGCTTATTCTGTCGGTTTTATAGAGGTAAACGAAAAGGCCGCGCACGGATGAAAGTTTTCTGTTTATTCCGTAAGAAGAATTTCGTCTTATGCGTTTTACTGTTTTGCCGTCGGCGCCTGTGTATTCCGATTCGTATTCCTTTAGATAGGACTTAAAGCGTATTAAATCCTCGGCTCTTATTTCGTTCATATGCTCCGTTGTAAAATCTTCGTTTTTCTCAATATTCTTAAACCTGAATTTTCTTAAATAATCGAAAAATATTTTTATATCAAGGCTGTAACCCGTCTGAGTATTTAAGCTTTCACCGCTGTAATACATTTCAATATATTCAAAAACAAAGTCGGGAAGTGAAGATAAAAAATCCTGAAGATATGTATATTTACTCATTTAAGATACTCCGTTTCTTATGGTCTTTTAGATATTGTATCATATAACATGCGATTTTGCAATAGAAAACAGTGTTAATTTTTTTTTACAATATCTGAAAAAGGTTGAAAATGGTGGTTTTGTGTGCTATAATTGTTGCATACAGAATTTTATTTTATAAAATTCTTAAGAGCTGCGCTCTTGTTCTCTGATTGAAGCAAGATATGCACAGAGTAAATCAGATTTTATAAACAAATTCGAGTTTGCGAGAGAGGTGTTTCGGTTGAAGAAGATTACTGGTTTACTTATAATTATTGGGATAATTATTTTTATTGTCGGTTTATATTCGATGTTTATCAAAGCCGGATTACCTTATCAAGATCCAACCCCTGAAATGGTGAAAAGATGGATGTTTTATTATAATTTTGGGAAAGTGTCTGTCTTTGTCGGTCCGGGAACAAGCTTGTTAGGTATTGTGTTAAGAATTGTATACAGCGTTTTGAGAAAATAACTGCATCTGAATTGTTCAGTATTTGTAAATGGGATGATGTCGGATTTTGCAGAAAGAAGGAATGAAAATATGTGGGTATTAATACCGGCTTTAACAATTTTAAATTTGATTTGTGTGTATAAGAATAAATTACTTTTATCAAAGGTTACTGTTGTTTTAACAGCAATTCTTTATGTTGTTTTAGCTTGGCACAATATTCTGAATATAATTATTATGACAAAAAGCGGATTTGTTGGTATGTATGTTTTGTTATGGGATATAGTTGATGTGGTGCTGTTGATATTATTGTGTATCTCGGTTTTCAGGAAATGCAGAAAAGTATCTTTGTGGTTGTTGTGGTTTATGATTTTTGTTTTGGTTTTAGGTAATTGGAATGCATGGGTGACTTACATATTTTATTTGAAAAGTCTGTTGAATTAACCTTTGTTTCTTATAGTAAAGAGTGTCGAATTTTGGTGAAAGGAGTATTGCAAATGAAGAAAATATTTAAGATAGTTGCAGTTGTTTTATCAATATTGTTATTTTTACAATTAGTGATTTTTTTGACAGCGAGGTATGGTTGGAAAATCTTTGGTTTTGATATGTGTGAAAGCCCGGATGTTTTGTATGTTGAAACGGTTTATGTTACAGATAAAACGGTGCATATAGTTGGCAATACATCAAGTAGCGCAACTTCATATATTGGATATACATACGAAATAAAAGACAATACCCTTTATTTAGGCATAAAACAAAATTTGTTATTTGGTTTTGACAACAGAAATGGCGGCTATTCCTTTGTAATTGAAGATGATTTTGAAAAAATAGAATCTGTCTGTCTTGTAAGTAAGAAAGAAGAAAAATGTATCTGGTCTGTTCAAAAAGATAAAATGTATATGGAGAAAATCAAAAAAGTCAGACTGTATGAAACTGTTTCTGTTTCTAACGAATTCGATTATAAAGAACAAATGAAAAATGCAGAGTTTGTATATGCAGATGCAGAGTTGTTAAATAGAATACAACACCCAACATTTTCAGATGAATTATATCTATCAAAAGGCGCAGGATATTTAGGTGTTGCTGAGTTGGATAGTGGAGAAGAACTGCATTTGGAATTTGAACGCCATTATAACTATTATGATATCATTGGTGAGTTCGGACATTATGACTACTAAAAGAGACGCATCTAAACTTTACATCTCGCAATCGCTAAATCGATTGACATCTGGAGTATACAGTCTTTATAGTAAAGAGTGTAGAATATTGGTGAAATAGGAGAAAATTATGAAAAAGATTATTGTTTTAATAATTACCGGTGTGATTTGTGTTACAGCAGTTGGCATTACAGCCTATAAGTTGGGGATAAAAAATGCTCCTGTGATAATTGAAAAGAAAATTGCAGATGATACACTTATGGGAGAATCAATTGATAAAACAGATTATCCTTTGATTGATATAGTATTTAATGATGGCAATGAATATGCAGTTCTTATTGTTAATGGTATATATAGTGACAAAAGAACTTATATGTTATGTCGTGATGGAAAGGATTTGCAGTTTGACAAGGAGTATTTATCTATACTTACATATCCTGCAGGAAGAGGAACAACAGGAAATGGGAGTGTTGTAGTTTACCGAAACGGAGAAGAAATAAGAAACATAGAGTTTTTTGAAATCTTTTTTAAAAACGATGAACTCAGAAACAAGTTTGAAAAAATTTCTGAAAAAGAATTTGAGAAATTCATAAAGAATATTAAATGATTTTGGGATCCTGACTTGACATGAACTACTACTGAAAACGGTTTACATCTAAACATTATATGTCGCAATATAAAGAGTGTAGAATATTGTTAAAAAAAGAAAAGAAGTAATTGCACTTGGACAAACTTATTTTGCTAATATGACATAAGTATAAAATAATTTTATAAAAATATAAGAGGTGTTTGAAATGAATAAAGTAATTTTAATTTCTATTGACGGAATGCGGCCGGATGGTCTTAAGGCTTGTAAAAATGAGTATCTTGAGGATTTAACAAAAAAATCCTCATATACTTTTAAAGCAAGGACTGTATATCCTTCTATAACATTGCCATGTCATCTGTCTATGTTTCACAGTGTACCGCCCGAAAGGCATGGTACTACTTCAAATGATTATGTAACGCCGGTCAGACCTGTAAATGGTTTGTTTGAGCAACTTAAAGCTGTCGGAAAAAGGTCAGCAATGTATTATGGCTGGGAGCCGCTTCGCGAGATTGGAAGACCGGGGTCTCTTACTGCATCTGAATATATCAATGCTTATTCTTTTGAACATACAGACGGAATGCTTACAGACAGAGCGCTCGATTACATAAAACTTGCGAAACCCGATTTTGTATTTCTTTATATGGTTGAAACCGATGAAAAGGGCGGTCATGACAGTGGTTGGATGAGCGAAACATATCTTGATTATATAAGCCACGCAATAAGTAATGTGAAAAGAGTAATTGAAGAAACAAACGGTGAATATACGGTTATCGTAACCGCTGACCATGGCGGGCATGACAGATGCCATGGCACGGATTTGCCGGAGGATATGACGATTCCTATGTTTTTCTGCGGTAAACAGTTTAAACCTGATGAAGAACTCGAAGGTGTAAGCATTTTAGATATTGCACCGACTATTGCTGATATTATGAATATTCCGCCTGCCAGAGAGTGGGAAGGAAAGTCGTTGGTAAACTGTATCTGAATTTGACTCCAATTATTGGATTTCTCGTAGTAAAGAAGAAGTACATCCACTTATTATGTCGGCTGTGTTCCACTATGAATTTGTGTTTATACATCCTTTTACGGATGGCAACGGAAGAATGGCAAGATTGTGGCATAGTGCATTTTTAACGAAATGGAATCCGATAAATCAAAGATATATATATAAATAATGAAAACAGAAAAATCCTCAAAATGAGGTGCTAATATTGTCAAAAGAGAGATTGACATTAGTGAATATAATATATATAAATTACAAGAGGTGAAACATGAAAAACAGTGTGTTTCCGGAAATGTATTTTTTTGAAAAAGACATAGCACAAAATGTTTATATTGCCAAAAGCAACTTTAAGAATTTTAAACCGCACAGCCATGATTTTTATGAATTTGAATATTTTTTGGAAGGCAGTGGAGTATGTGAGGTGAATGGAAAAGAATATCCGTTTCAAAAAGGGGATATTTCTTTTGTTACGCCATTGGATATACATGGATATAAAGGTGACAGCAGAGTAAAAACGCTGACTGTGCATTTCAGACTGCCTGATCTGAATCAAAAGTTTCTTGGAATTACTAATATTAATGCATGTGTAATAAAAAGCACAAGAGAAATGCAAAATGCTTTTGATATTTTAATGTGTCAGGACCCTGAGGATGAATTCTTTGAACTGCTTTGTGAAAAGATTTTAGAAATAATTTTGATTTTATTTTTGCAGATAACTAATACGACCACAAAGAATGTGTTACCTCGATGGATTTATTCTGCTATTGAATATATTAACCTGAATTTTAAAAATAATATCAGTTTGAAAAGCGTGAGCGAATATGCAGGATATTCTCAGGAGTATTTTTGCAGACAATTTAAAAAATATGTAGGGGTTAGTTTTCTGAATTATCTGACGGAATTGCGTGTAACATATGCAAAGCATTTGTTGGATAATCAAGAAATTACTGTTACTAATGCCTGTTATGAATGCGGATTTCAATGCTTGCGAAGCTTCAACAGAGCATTTAAGAAAAAATACGGATATTCTCCCAAAATAAATAAAAATCAAAAAATGTCTTGAAAATATCAAAAAATGTATTGTTTATAATTTTAATAAATGATATTGTTAATGTAAAATATAACAATGAGGTGATTTGATGATTATAAACGACTGGAAAATGACTTGCGGTGATTTTAAAGATTTATCATGTTCTGCACCTTGCACGATGTATGGTGTGCTTTTAGAGCATAAGCTTATTGAAGATCCGTTTTATGGTATTAATGAGGAAAAAGCAACAGAACTTTCAAAACTGGATTGTATTTTTGAAAGTGAATTTAATTTAGATGAGTCAATGCTCGAAAAGGAGTATGCGGAGCTTACTTTTTTTGGACTTGACACTATTTGCAGTATTCAAATTAACGGAAATGAGATAGATTGTGTGAAGAATATGCATATTGCATATACATATGAAGTTAAGCACCTGCTTAAAACCGGCATAAATAAAATTACGCTTTATTTTTCATCTCCTGTGAGATATTTCGAAAAAATGAACAACAGGCATTATCTCTATACAAACGGTGATACGATAAATGGTGCTGCACACCTGAGAAAGGCGCTTTATATGTCGGGATGGGACTGGGGTCCGAAATTACCTGATATGGGTATTTTTCGTCCGGTTGTTCTGGATATGTATAATGATGACAAAATTCTTGATGTTTATTCTAAACAGGAGCATGCAAACAATAGAGTTAGTCTTACTATTCATGCAGAAACAAAGCACGCAAAGGGTTATGAAATGTATGCTCAGATTGACGGTAAGGAAATTCGTTTAGAAAACGGAAAAGGTAAAGTAGAAATTGAAAATCCAAAGCTTTGGTGGGTAAGAGGCTATGGAGACCAGCCATTGTATGACCTTACAGTCAAAATTGTAAAAGAGGGCAATGTCATTGACACTAAAACACAGAAAATAGGATTGAGAACACTTACTGTCAGTACTCAGTGTGATGAAACAGGAAGTGAGTTCTGTTTTGTATTAAACGGTATAAAAATTTTTGCTATGGGCGCAAACTACATACCACAGGATAATTTACTTTCGCGTATTACTTCTAAGCGCACGGAGAAGCTTTTGGAAACTGCAGTTGATGCGAACTTTAATATATTGCGTGTGTGGGGTGGCGGATACTACCCTGAAGATGAATTCTATGACTTATGTGATGAAAAAGGAATTATGGTATGGCAGGATTTTATGATTGCATGTTGTAATGTGTGGCTTAACGAAGATATGAAAAAGCAATACATTGCAGAAGCTGTATATAATCTGAAAAGGTTCAGAAATCATGCTTCGCTGGCTATTTTGTGTGGAAATAACGAAATGGAGATGGCTGTTGTAGAATGGAATGGTATTGGAAACAGCCAACTTGTAAGGGAGGATTACTTAGAGCTATACGAAAGAATTTTCCCGGATTTGTGCGAAAAACTTACACCCAACACATTCTATTGGCCGGCGAGCCCATCTTCCGGAGGTGGATTTGATGATCCAAGCTGTGAAACACGTGGAGATGTTCATTTTTGGAAAGTCTGGCATGGCGGTGTGCCATTTACAGAATACAGAAAACATAACTTCAGGTTTTGTTCCGAATACGGTTTTGAATCTTATCCGTCTGTTAAAACAATTGAATCATTTTGCGAAAAGGCGGATATGAACTGTTTTTCGAGAGTAATGGAAAATCATCAGAAGTGCAAAGGCGGTAACAAAAAGATCCTTATGTATATGGCAGATAACTATCTTTATCCTTTTACCTTTGAAACTATGGTATATGCTTCGCAGCTTTTGCAGGCAGATGCTATCAAATACGGTGTAGAACATTTCAGACGTAACAGAGGTTACTGTATGGGGTCGATATACTGGCAGTTTAATGATTGTTGGCCGGTTGCATCATGGTCAAGCGTTGACAGTCATTTGAGATACAAGGCACTGCATTATGCTGCAAAGAAATTCTATGCTCCTGTTGCAATGGGTCTTTTTCTTGAAAAAGATAATTTAACTGTTAATATATCAAATGAAACTACTTTTGATTTTAATGGGGAGATACGGGTATGCGTATGTAATTCAAGACTTGAGGAGAAAAATGCATATAGCTGCAAGGTTAATGTAGATAAGCTTAGCAGTAGTGATGTTTTCACTGTAAAAATTAATCCTGAAAATCAATATGATGAGTTTGTGTATGTTGATTTATATGATAATGAAGGAAAGTTCGTGTCCAGACAGACACAGCTTTTTGCCGAACCTAAATATTTTAATTGGAATAAGCCGGAATTTGAGGTTAATATTTCAGATTGCGATGACGGAGTTGAAATTGCAGTATCGAGTAATGTTTTTGCAAAAGGGGTTAATATTGATTTCGATGGATATGATTGCATACTTTCTGATAATTTCTTTGATTTAACTAATACCGATGTATATACTGTAAAATCAAAAACAGATTACACGGTAGAAGAACTGAAAAAATCGTTGAAAATAATGAGCGTTTATGATATTGGCAGATGATATAAAAATATATAAAGGACGGTAGGGAAAATGAACCGCAGAGAAAAGGCTGAAATGTTATTTAAACAGGGATATAACTGTGCGCAGGCTGTTTTTATTGCGTTTTGTGATGAAATGAACATGGATGAAGAAATGGCGGCAAGGTTAGCGTCATCATTCGGCGGCGGAATGGGCAGAATGCGTGAAGTATGCGGAGCTGTAAGCGGTATGTTTATGGTTGCAGGTATGCTTTTCGGGTATGGTGATCCTGAGGCGGATGCTGAGAAAAAAGAACATTATGCAAGAATTCAGAAGCTTGCTGAAAAGTTTAAGCAGCAGAATGGTTCTATAATATGCTGTGAGCTTTTAGGTCTTGAAAAGAAAGAAAATACAGAGCCTGACCCGACACCGAGAACAAATGAATTTTATAAAAAACGTCCGTGCGGTGAGATGGTTGGGATTGCCGCTGAAATTCTGGAGGAATATATAGATAATAAATAAGAAATGAGGTATAAAAAATGCAGTATGGAATTAATTTAGGGCATTTTTCAAGATATACAGGAATGGAAAAGGCTGCTGAATATGTTGCGGCTGCGGGTTTTGAGTGTGTTGATTACACACCGCCGATAACTGAAGACAATTGGGAATGTGTAATGAAGGAGGATATGAAGATTTTCGAAGCGAACGGTCTTTGCGTTCATCAGACTCATTCGCCTTTTAACAGGTATGGCAGATACGGCGATAAACACAAGATTTATGTTGAACGGGCGATGGAAGCAACTGCTTTTATGGGTGCAAAATTCATAGCTGTTCATGGAGATGAGTTTGATTTTGAAAATTTAACCTATTCCGATGAAGCTGCACTTAACTATAATCATGACTATTTTGAGCCATACATAGAATTTGGTAGGAAAAACGGATTTAAGCTTGCATTTGAAACGGTTTTTCAGGAAAGAAGTATGAAAGAAAAAAGATTTACTTCAAATCCGGATGAACTGCTTGGTCTTGTTTTATCATTTGGCGGTGATGCGGTATGCTGCTGGGATTTCGGACATGCAAATGTTTCTTTTCCGAAGACGGCGGCTGAATGGATAAAGAAGTTTGGTTCTCTTATACAGTGTACTCATGTACATGATAATACAGGCATGGATTCGCATCAGCTTCCCATGACGGGGAAAATAGACTGGAATGAAACAATAATGGCATTAAAAGAGATCGGTTACGGGGGAGTTATGAGTATAGAATATGCTCACGGCAATATTCCGCCGGAATTACTTCCGGAGTATCTGAAGCTTTCGTTTGAGTTAACAAGACACATCTGGAATATGTAGAGTATGTTTTAAGACTCTTAAAAAGACAGATATAAAAAGCTTTTGATAAAAACTTCAACCCCTTGTATCCACCAATCATAAGGGCTAAGGAAACTTTTTTATTAGTAATTCATTGTTTTATTCCTTCCGGAATTATCAGACTTTTTATTGAAGCATATTTAAATGCATCATTTCCAACATGTGTAACGCTGTCGGGGATTTTTAAGTTTCCAAGTGTCAGACAGGCATAGAAAGCACCATCGCCGATAAGAGTAACATTATCCGGAATTAAAATATTTATAAGTCGTATGCAGTCTGAAAATGCATATGCTCCGATAGTTTTGACTGTATCTGGTACTACATATGAAATGTTGTCCATATTGGCGGGATATTGGATCAGGATGGTTTTATCTTTGCTAAATAACACTCCGTCTTGAGATGAATAATTCTCGTTGTTTTCAGAAACAGTTATTTTCTTTATGAGGCGACTTTTAGAAAAGGCACTATTGCCGATATACATTGTACTTTCAGGAATATATATGTCTGTAAGTCGGTCACAATTTGAAAAAGCACCCTCACCTATACATGTAATATTTTTCGGAATATCAAAATCCAATAGGTTTGTGCAATTTAAAAATGCATATTTGCCTATGTATCTGATGCTTTGAGGCATTTTAATAGTCGTAAGGTTTGAGCAATCACAAAATGCATAATCTCCAATATTTGTAACGCTTTGGGGAATTATCATATTATAAAGCAGTGAACAATCATCAAATGCGTATTTACCTATATATATAACACTATCCGGAATTGTTACGCTTGAAAGTGATTTGCAGTCGGAAAAAACCCCATCGGCGATGCACACAGTACCGGGTTTTATTTCAAATTTGGCGGCTTTTGTTGCCACTTGTATAAGATAATTATCAATATATACACCTGTATCGGGTGCCCAGTTAGAAAAATCACGAACGTACTTTGTACCATTAAAAGCATTTAGACCAATACTTATAACACTGTCGGGAATATTTATTTCTGAAAGACGTGAACAAGAAGAAAAAGCATCATTGCCAATTTCTTTAAGTCCATCAGGGAAAGATACACCTGTAATTTTATAACAGCCTTTAAAGGCACGATGACCAATGGCAATTACAGGATATCCTCCGAGTGTTGACGGAATGGTAATATTACCTTTAATTCTTTCAGAGCAAGCGGTAATTGTGGCTTCGTTGCCGGAAACTGTATATGAATAATATTTCTCTGTGTATTCGGTTAAATCAGTTGATGCTGATACCGGATAGATGATTAAAACGGCAAAAACACATAGAGATAAAACAAAGCTTAAAATTTTATTTTTCATATTTAGGATCTCCAAAAGTTTAACTTTAAATTATAGTACCGCCGCCGATTACTGTGTCACCGTCGTACAGTACTACGGCTTGTCCTTTTGTTATGGCACGCTGTGGTTCATCGAATATTACTTTTAATATATTCTCGTCTGTCTGGATTGCTATTGCCGGCTGTTCGGTCTGGCGGTAGCGTATTCTTGCTTTAACTCTCATTGGTTCGGTTATTTGTGATACCGAAATCAGGTTTATATCGTTTGCATAAACGGTATCTGAAAATAATTCCGGGCCGGTGCAAAGAGTAACTGTGTTAGCGGAAACGTTTATATCGGAAACAAACAAAGGTTCTGAATAAGAAATACCAAGACCTTTACGCTGGCCTATTGTATATCTTATTATGCCTTTATGTCTGCCCATTATATTTCCCTTGCTATCAATAAAATTACCTTCGGCGTATGATTTACCTGTGTTTTTTTCGATAAAAGCCGCATAGTTGCCATCCGGAACAAAGCATATATCCTGACTGTCGTGTTTTCGGGCATTTATAAAGCCTTGTTTTTCAGCGATTTCTCTTACCTCCGGCTTTGTCATACCTCCGAGCGGAAAAAGAGTGTGGGCCAGCTGTTCCTGGGTAAGCGAATAAAGAAAATAGCTCTGGTCTTTTGTGTTATCAACTGATTTTTTTAAGTTGTATCTGCCGGTTTTTTCATTAAACTCAATCCCGGCATAGTGACCTGTTACGATATATTCATATCCGAGTTCTTTAGCCTTTAAAAACAGCTTTTCAAATTTTAGATATCTGTTGCATGTAATGCATGGATTTGGTGTTATTCCCGTTTCGTAGGCTTTAATAAATCTGTCGATAACCTCTTTATGAAAATGATTCGAAAAATCAAATATGAGGTGATTCATACCGAGCTTTGAAGCGATATTTTTTGCATCTTCAATATCCTGCGATGAACCGCAGATTTTTGAATCATCAGCTCCGGCATTATCAGCTTCAAAAAGCTTCATTGTTGCGCCTATACAGTCATATCCGGCGTTTTTTATAATAAATGCGGCAACACTTGAATCAACACCGCCGCTCATTGCAATAACAGCACTTTTTTTCATGGTTTTCCTCCTGTGAATTTATTCGGATTTTGCATTTCCTATATCGGTAACAATTCTGTATCCGGCGGATTTAACACGCTGTTCTAAACAGCCTCTGCACTGAGCCGCTTCTTCGCCTGTACAAATTTTATTTTCATAAAGATCGTATAATTTTCTAACACTTACCGGTGAAAGGTTAGGCATTACAACATTAGCTCCGGCTTTAAGTCCCAGCTCACGCCCTTCGGGATGGATTGAGCCGAGAGCTGTCGTTGATGGAATAAGCGCATAAGGGAACATAAGCCTGAGTATCGAAATAAGACGAAGTGTTTTTGTTAAGCTTCCGCTTTCGAACTTGCAAAATGGCGTTTCTGTGTGGGTTATATATGGGCCTATTCCTATCATATCGGGTTTTAACTCCTGTAAAAAACGAAGGTCTTCTATGATGTTTTCTGTTGTCTGAAACGGGGAGCCGACCATAAAACCCGAACCGGTCTGATAGCCTATTTCTTTTAAATCGAATAAACATTTTTTTCGTGTTTTAAGGCTCATGCTTTTTGGATGCATACGGCTGTAATGAGTGCTGTTTGCGGTTTCGTGTCTTAGAAGATATCGGTTTGCTCCGGCATCGAAATATGCCTGATAGCTGTCACGGCTTTTTTCACCGAGTGAAAGCGTGATAGCACAGTCGGGGTAGGTTTTTCGGATGGAGGATACTATATCGCAGATTATATCGTCTGAATAGTAGTCATCTTCGCCGCCCTGCATAACAAATGTGCGAAATCCTAAGCTGTACCCTTCGTTACAGCAGGAGAGTATTTCATCTTTACTGAGTCTGTAACGTACGGCGTTTTTATTGTCTTTTCTTATGCCACAGTAAAAACAGTTGTTTTTACAGTAGTTTGATATTTCGATAAGTCCTCGTATATATACTTCGTCGCCGTAAATCCGGCGTCTTGTTTCATCGGCCTTTTTTGCAAGGTATTCGTTTGCAGTTTCTTCTTCTGTTAAAAATGAAAGGGTATTGTCATCAAGCGTATGTTGTTCGGACAGAATATCCACTGCGGATATAACTGAATGTGTATCAAATGTTTTCATAGACAGTTGCTCCTTTATTGTTTTACTTAATAATTATATCATAGAAATATGGTAATGTCAATAGAAAGATTTTTTGAGTCACGGTTTTTGAATGAGTAAACAAATTGTTAACAAAAATATAAATTATAGTTTAGCGGCCTGTTTACAGTCTGCATTCGGTACGCTTTGCTAAAGCCTCTCTTGCCTAACACCCCAGGGTGGCTTCTCTTGACGAAGTCAATTCACCTTCAGGGAGGTGGCACAGCGTAAGCTGTGACGGAGGGATATATAGTAAAAACATAGAAAAATTAATATCCCTCCACCGCAAGCGGTCCCCCTCCCTTTAGGCAAGGGAGGCTTGCAAAGCGTCACCCAACTCCTACTACTTTATCGAAGATAAACTATAATTTATCAATGCGATTTATTTAGGTTTTGTGCAAAAACAGTGGTTTTTGTATTTAAATCTTTCTTTTTATATCGGAAATGTTTAGTTTTTTAAATATCGTCTTAAGTTTTATTTATTGATTTTTCGGATATATTTAAATTTTTAAACTAATATTGAAATATTTAAATTGATTATTAGTGTAAAACATGGTAAAATAAAATCATGAGATGCTGTTTTGGTTTTATATGGCAGTGTTTGAATTTTATATGAAGAAGGAAGGATTTTATTTATGAAAAAAATCACGAAAAAGACTTTGAGTTTTGTGTTGGTTATTCAGCTGATTTTAAATATCGGTTTTGGTGTTCCGGTTTTTTGTGCATCAGCAGAGAATGTATCGGACGCAGATGTGTTCAGTGAAATGAGTTTTACTGATTCGAATATTTTTACGCCAATCAATTATAAGATAAATGCAAACAGCATAGGCGGCTGGGGCGGTGCATCTTATGTGAAAAGCAGTATGCTTGATTTTGGTGAACAAACGCCTTATTCTGTAACTATTAATTATGCGGGGTCAACAACAAATCCTGCCGGAATAAACGTCTGGGCGGTGGACAGCTCTGTTGACAGCTCGGAGTACAGTGCATCTTTTAGTAATCTGTATGATAATGCAGGAAATAATATTTCCGGTTTATATCGTATTGCATCAATTCCGAGTTCAAGTTTAACTCTGGACGGGTTTGGCAATATGCATTCGATAACGGTGCCTCTTTCGGCGAATGTTACCGGAGAAAACAGAATTTTTATATCGACATCAAATGCACTGGATTTATACAGCATAAAATTTTCGCCGATTGATGTATTTAGTGAAATGAGTTTTACGAATACTGAGTTTTTTGAGGCAGTTGGATATAGTATAAATTCAGCCGGCTATATAGGCGGCTGGAATCGTGGTGATTATGTTAAAAGCTGTATGCTTGATTTTGGCACAGAAACACCTGATTCTGTAACAATTAATTATTCGGGAGCTTCTAATCTTGTGCCGAACATATATGTATGGGCTGTGGACAGTTCTGTTGACAGCAGCGGATATTATGCTGTAAACGGAGCTTTATATGACAGCAATGGTGCAAATGTTACTGATACGTATCAGGTGGCTGTTATACCGGGGGCGAGTTTAACTTTGGATGGATTCAGCAATATGCATTCTGTAACATACACACTCTCAAAGGGAATTACCGGAAAGAGCAGAATTTTTGTATCTACATCAAATGCGGCAAATCTGTACAGTATGAAATTTTTGCCGGTAAATGCATTTAATGAACTGAGCTTTGTAAACAGCGGGATTTTTACACTGTATAAATATACCGTTAAAGGTGATTTTATCGGTGGCTGGGTCGGCGGAGCATATGTGAAGAGTAATATGCTTGATTTCGGTGATGAGTCACCGAAAACCGTAACTGTTAAATATGCCGGCGATATAAGTCAGCCGGCGGGAATAAGTGTCTGGGTGGTAGATGATTCTGTGGACAGCTCGGAATACTATGCGGCTTATTCTGCGTTATATGATAATAACGGCAGTAACATAACAAATCAATACAGCGTTGCGGCAATACCGGCTACGAGCTTAAATTTAGACGGATTTAGTAATGTTCATACGATAACAGTACCGGTTAATAAAGAAATTACCGGAAAAAACAGGGTTTTTGTTGCAACATCAAAAGCTGCAAATCTTTACAGCATAACATTTAATGAAGAAGAGATACCTGTGTTTGAAATGGAAGTCACGGCAGATGAATTTAATTCAGATGCAAATACTGTGGATTTCACATTCAATACAGATGTGGATATTTCATCAGCTGAATTTGTTGTATCGGATTTAAACGGAAATCGTGCGTTTGCGGTCCTTGAGACGATTGATGGTCAGACTGCTTCTTTGGCTTTTCCGTACGGGCTGAAAAGCGACGGTGAATACACTGTTGAGTATGCAGGAGTTATTAAAACAGATGATAAATCAGAGCATAGCGGCAGCTTTGTATTTACGGCATCAGCTACGCCGATAGCTGTTTACAATGCGTCTTTTACAGACGAACAGGGAAATGCTTTTGAAAATCTTGATGACATTTTTGTATTAAATTTTGAGTATGAGTCGAAAAATACAGGCAGTGAGAGTATTATAGTTGCTCAGTACACAGGTGATGTGCTTAATAAATGCGATGTTTATGCTCTTGAGGATTTGGGACAGATAACTACTTATGTTTCGGATGATACAGAGAAAGTGAAATATTTCTTCTGGAATATTGCATCAATGTCTCCAAAATTTGCAACTACGGTTTATTCAAGGTCTGCGGACTGGGAACCGCAGGCGAGACCTCTTAGTATTACGGGCGGATTTTATGATAACAGCGGAAACGATGTAGCTTCTGTTGAAGGTCACACGATTATTACGGCAAGGGCGAAGCTGAGTGCAAGCGTTACGCCGGAAAATCTTACGGCTTATTTAAAGCTTGTACGCAGTGGTGAGGAGATTTTCTCCGATGACGGTGAAATATCATTTGATGAGAACGGAATTGCTGAGGTATCAATTACATATGAGAATACAAATGCAATAGCAGGTGATGTGCTTGTATTTGAAATCAATGACGGGCAGTCGGTATATTATAAAAAGCAGATAGGCTATGAAGAGGCTTCAAAAACAGTTGATGTGCTGTTGATTGCCGGGCAGTCTAATGCTTTGGGACAATATGCGGATGCATCGGACAGTATAAGACCTGAACCTGATACTGTATATTTTAAAACGATGGGAAACAATCATCTTTCAACAAAAGGTGAAATCGGCTGGGCAGGAGCACTCGGAAAAACGTGGCATGAAGAAACGGGGCATACTGTACTTATTGTCAAAGCGGCATGGGGAGGAACAGGTTTTGCCGAAAACAGCTACGGATACTGGAATGTTGATTATGAGGGCGGAAGTCAGCGAGATTGCTATGATGAAGCAAAGAGCTTATATCAGGCTGCAATTGAGTCGGTTAAAGCTAATCCGGAGTATAAATTAGGCAATTGTGTTTATTTCTGGTTGCAGGGCGAGCTTGAAAGAAATAAAGAATATACTGTGGAGCAATATAGTGAGCCGTTTTTAAAGATGCATAACGGATTTTTAAATGATTTCGGAAGCGATGATGCTAAATTAACGTGCGGAGGCATTCTTCCGATACGTGCAAAAGAATCAGAGGGGTATCCGGCAAATCTTGGTTTTACGGGGCCGAGAATAGCACATTACAGTCTTGCCGCATCAAGAGATGATTTACAGATTGTATCTGACGCAACCGAGCACTGGTATAGTGATGAAGCGGTAAAGAAATGGTTTAAAAATGAGTATCGTAACAGAGAATATGAAGGAGATACCATGCCTCTCACAATGGCAGAGGTTTTAAATACCGATAAGCTGCATTACAGACAGGAGGCTCATAATGAGTTCGGAAGACAGGCGGCGCTTTCTATGCTTGCTTATTTAAACGGAGGTGTGCGTGCAGACGGAATTAATCTGATTACACCAAAAGGTATCGTTCATTATGAGGACGGAGCGGATATATATTTAACCGAGGATTCTGTAATGCCGGTAGTTTCTCCGTTATGCGGTAAGAAGGCAACATTTACTTTAATGGACACTAATGCGGCTGTTATGGATGAATACGGAATGATTGCTCCGAAAGAGGCACTTTTAAATGACTATACGGTACTAAAAGTCAGCGTACCGGGACAGCCGGATATGACGTTTAAGCTGTATTCGCCATTAACGGATGACAGTATCAGTATTGCACCCGTAAAGGATAATAAAAAGGCAGTTTATACCTTTGTTTCTGATGACGGTCTTTATTCTTCGGTAAGCTTCTTTAATGACGAGTTTAAAAGGCTGGGGTTAAGAGGTACTGTTGCTATGGTAACAGACTGGATTGAAACTCCGGGTACCGGTCAGGGCTGGGACTACGGTTCATGGGACGAATGGCGTGAGCTGATTGGAGAGGGTTATTTTACAATAGCTAATCATACAAGAAATCACCCGTCTTTCTCAGGACAGGAGAGATCTGTTTATGAATATCAGATTAATTCTGCTCTTGAAAAATTAAACGAAGAATTTCCGGATCAGAAAATATTGGGCGTTTGTGCTCCCGGAAACTATGTAAATGATGAGGTTACATCGGTAACAAAGCAAAGACATCTTTCTCTGCGCAGAGGCAGTCATTATAATGATCTGCCAGCAACTGAAGAGTCGCTTTACAGCGTCGGTTTTAAAACGGTCACCGGCTCAACTACAACAATAGAAGAAATGAACGGCTGGGTAGACAGTGCAATTGCTGAAAACAAGTGGCTTATGGAAATGTGGCACGGTGTGGACGGCGAGGGATGGGAACCGCCTTCAAAAGACGTGGCGACAGCGCATTTTGAATATATTGCTGACAAAAAAGATGATATATGGGTTGCTGACTGGAATGAAATGATTATTTATTCGCTGCAAAGATTAAAGTCGAGAATTACGATAGTATCTGAAACAGAGGAGGAACTTGTAGTACAGATTACAAATACATCTGATGATACTTTGTATGATGCAGAGCTTACGGTTAACATAGAATTACCGGATGGCTGGAACAATGCAGAGGCTGTGGTTGACGGAGCGGAAAAAGACGCTTACACAGAGGACGGAGTTATGTCCGTTACAATTCCGGGCGGAAACGGCACAATAACAGTTACACGTATTAACTAAAGATTATACAGGCACAGGAGTATAAATTTCTGTGCCTGTATGACATAATATGCAAAAATTATGGGAATTTTAATATCGGAATAGTTGTGTAAGACTGTTTTTAATAAAAATGCATAAAATTTCCCCGTTAGTTTTGTATATATAAGTATAAAATTTTTATTGAAAAATGTCAGATTTTATGGTATAATCAAATCAGGAGTAAAATCGTTGCATTTTGTAAAAGCTTTATTTAATAATGCAGGGCGATTTTATAAATATAAACAACATAAAGGAGAAAAGTCTTATGAGTTCAAGTGAGGAAAAAAATATTACGGGTAAGCTTAGTATTATCAGTATGCGCGGTACGGAAGAAATTGCAAAGGCGATAGACTACTATCTTAAAACATTCCGTAATTATGAGGATGAGACGTCTTATTTTGTAGACGTAGTTTGCCCTCGTTTCGGTACCGGTGAGGCAAAATGCGTAGTTAATGAGACAGTAAGAGGTCATGATGTATATATTCTTTGTGATATTTTCAACTATGGAGTTACATATAAGATGTACAATGTTGAAAATCGCATGAGCCCGGATGATCATTATCAGGATTTAAAGCGTGTAATTTCAGCTATGGGAGGAAAAGCACGCCGTATAACGGTTATTATGCCTATGCTTTATGAGGGCAGACAGCACAGAAGAAGCAGCCGTGAGTCTTTAGACTGCGCTATGATGCTTCAGGAGCTTTGCAGCATGGGTGTTACCAATATCATTACATTTGACGCGCACGATCCGAGAATTTCAAACGCTATTCCTTTAGGCGGTTTTGATAACGTTCAGCCTACTTATCAGATGTTAAAGGCGTTGGTAAGAGCTATTCCTGATATTAAGCTTAACAAAGAGAATACCGTGGTTATCTCGCCGGATGAGGGCGGTATGTCACGTTCTATGTACTATTCATCGGTACTTAGTCTTGATCTTGGAATGTTTTATAAGAGAAGAAATTACAGCGTTATTATAGACGGAAAAAATCCTATTGAAGCTCATGAATATTTAGGCCGTGATGTAAGCGGAAAAGATGTTATTATAGTAGACGATATGATAGCAAGCGGCGAATCTGTTATAGATGTTGCCGGAAAGCTCAAGGAAAGAGGAGCGAAGAGAATTTTTGTATTTGCAAGCTTTGGATTGTTTGTAAACGGACTTGAAGTTTTTGATAAGGCTTATGAGGATAAGAAGATTGATAAGGTGTTTACAACAAATCTTGTATACAGACAGCCGGGACTTGCAGAACGCGATTGGTACTGTGAAGTTAATATGGCGAAATATGTGTCACTTCTCATAAATACTTTAAATCATGACGATACTATAAGCGGACTTTTAAATCCTGTACAAAAAATTAAATCGCTTGTTGACGGAATAAATAATTAAAAATACTTGACACGAAAAAAAATATATGCTATAATATATAGCATAGCATTAATAATATCTTCAGGGCAGGGTGTGAGTCCCTACCGGCGGTATAGTCCGCGAGCATTTATGCTGATTCGGTGAAATTCCGAAACCGACGGTTAAAGTCCGGATGAAAGAAGATTGATTGATTTGTATGTGGTTTTATACGAAAATCAGCGCCCGGAGTATTTGCTTTGGATGCTGATTTTTGTTTTTGAAAGGTCTGATGAAGTATGAAAAATAATACAAAAAGAATGGTTTTAATTGGTGTGCTGTGTGCTGTTGCTTTTGCCGCTGTGGCTTTATGTCGTATACCTACGCCGTTTGCGTTTTTAAAATACGAGCCGAAAGATGTTGTTATAGTAATTTCCGGCTTTATGTTAGGCCCTTTGGCTGCTGCAACAATTACTTTGGTGACAGCGCTTATTGAGTATATATCCATAAGTGATACCGGACTTATTGGGTTTGCCATGAATATAATATCTTCGGTTGGATTCGCTGTTACGGCAGGGCTGATTTATAAAAGAGTACATACGTTTAAAGGTGCAGTTTTATCTCTTATATCGGGTGTTATAGTTATGACGTGCTTAATGCTTCTATGGAACTATCTTATAACTCCTTTGTATATGGGGAGGTCGAGAGAAGAAATTGCATTAATGCTTATACCTGTCTTTTTGCCGTTTAATCTGATGAAGGGAATAATTAATTCAATTATCACGTTGCTTATATATAAGCCTGTTGTAAGAGCACTCAGAAAAGGTCGTTTTATTTAATTTTAAAAGAAGGTGTCGGCACCTTCTTTTTTTAGTGGTTACTTATTATATTCTGACGGGCATATACCCGTTTTCTTTTTAAATTCACGGCTGAAGTGACTCATATCGGTGTAGCCTGAAAGCTCTGCACAGTCGCTTAATGAATACATTCCGGAGGATATAAGCTCTTTTGCGTGGGTTATTTTAAGGTCATTTATATATTTAACCGGAGAAGTGCCGTAAAAGCTTTTAAATATACTTCTGAAATATTCAGGAGTGATGTCACACATTGCGGCAAGGTCTGAAATGTTGAGCAGCTCCGAAGTGAAATTTTTATGAATATAATCAACTGCCGGGTGGATAATGCTGAATTTGTCCGATGAAATGTATTCTATGCGGAATTCCTTTTGCATATTATATAAAATGTTATAAAGCTCGGATTTGCATTTCATTTCAAATCCGAAATTCTTTGTTTTCCAGATGTGTTCGGCAGTTTTGAAAGCATTAAGAAATTCATGTGTGTTTTTTATCCGGAATGTAAACGGACGGAAATTCAGGTTTTGTAAAGTATCAAAATTTATGGCGTAACAATCACCGGACAAGTTGCTTTTTACTGAATAATAAGAATGCTTCGGCAGGTATATTATATCGTTTTTGTGAACATGAAGAATGGTTTTGTCGGAAAAGACATATTCTTTGTCTCCGGCAAGATGCAGAGCCAGACCGTGACTTGGCCGGTTGTTGTGGACAGCATCACCTTTTCCGGCGACTACATAGCAGGCAAGTACAATGTTTTTTATGTCAAAATTATATTCCATAAAGTTTTTCATGATATAGATCCTCGTAGTTGTAAAGTAAATTATAGTTTATCGGGGAAATGAAATTTCCCTGCGACCTATTTTTATTTGTAATTTTAAGATTATCTATGTATTATAGCGATTACTTATCGATTTGCGCAAGCATACGCCGCTTTTACGTCAAAAGCGGCACCAAAACCCCAAAGGGGATTTTCCCCTTTGGAAACCCCTTTAGCAAAGCACGCCTTTTTTTCTGAATGATACATCTGCTAATAAACCGGTAAA
>JAZTZP010000088.1:0-50872 GCA_045637525.1 Clostridia bacterium
GCCGCAAATTTCACTCGCATTTATGCGAATTTCACCCAACCATATGGTTGGATTTCACTTTTTGCCTGTGGCAAAAAATTTCACTGTAAATTATAGTTTATCGCAGATAAACTATAATTTACTCCTTATTCTTCTTATCAAAATGCGAAAAAACATTTCCTCTCCGGTTTGTAAACTTCGATATATTAAGGACTATTCCCATTTCAAACAAAAGAATACATATCGCCGTACCTCCGTAGCTGAAAAACGGCAGCGACACACCTGTACACGGTACGCTTGATGTTGCAACGGCAATATTTAAAATAGTTTGTATAGAAACCTGTGCAACAATTCCTGATACCACAATCGTACTGAAAAAGTCAGGTGCTTCCATTGCTATTTTTATTCCTCTGAATATAAACAACGCAAACAAAATAATAATAGCCGCCGCACCAATCAGACCAAGCTCTTCACACACAACAGCAAATATAAAATCGTTATAAGGCTCAGGCAAAAAGCTGTATTTTTGCATACTCTGACCGAGACCTTTACCAAAAATCCCTCCCGAACCTATCGAATACAGCGACTGAGCAATCTGATAACTCTTACCCTGCAAGTCATGAAACGGATCTATAAAGCTTGATATTCTCGCCCAACGAACCTTGTCGAAAAAGTATAAAATCACACAACCCACCGGCGCAACTACTAATCCTGCTAAAACTACAGGCTTTATTCTAAAACCTGCAATAACCATTACAACTGCACCGATACCGCATATAACAATAGCACCCGAAAGATGCGGTTCCAACATCATAAGCACGAGAAGAATTGCAAGTATTATTATGTACTTCGCACTCTTTCCCCATGTATCCAAACCATGTTTCTCACGTTCCAGTAAATATGCAAAATACATGGCAACAACAGGCTTCATAAACTCCGACGGCTGTATTTGTACAGGTCCAAGCTCAAGCCAGCGTCTTGAACCGTTATAGAGCTTTCCTATTCCCGGAATTGCAACAAGTATAAGAAGCAAAAGACACACACCCATCATAGGCACAGCAAACTTCTTATACAAATTATAATTTATATTTGAAATAACAAACATTCCGCCAAAACCGACAACAACGTATGCCAACTGACGAAGGAAAAAGTAATATGAATTATCAAACTTCGAATTTGCCGTCGGCGTTGATGCCGATAAAAGCATAACCAACCCTGCACACGTAAGCAAAACTATAAAAAATAAAAAGGTATAGTCTATTTCATGTTTATTATATACGCCGGTGTCAGAAACTTTTTTATCAGAATCAACACTCTTTTTAGTTTTCTCCTTTTTCTTTTCTAAAACTGACATTAAATAAAATCTCCTCGTATCTCAATTGAAAAGCCGTCAAGCGACTGACTGATCATATAAACTGCCAAAAACCTGCCAATGCAGCTGCACATAAAACCAAAGTAACAGATGTAAATACCGTTACTATTTTAACCTCGCTCCAGCCGCACATTTCAAAATGATGATGTATAGGGCTCATCTTAAAAACCCTTTTTCCCGTAAGCTTAAATGAAGCCACCTGTATTATTACCGATAAGGTCTCCGCAAAATATATAAACCCGGCAATAATCAGAAACAACGGCATTTCAAGGCTGAGTGCAAGCACCGATACCGCACCACCTAAAAACAACGAACCCGTGTCGCCCATAAATACCTTTGCAGGATATTTATTAAATAATAAAAACCCAATCATCGCACCGGCAACAGCCGCCGCAAATACAGCACCGCCCAAAATACCTTTGAGCGAATAACAAACACAAAAGAAAGCCATCACAACAAACGTTACACTCGTCGCCAGACCATCCAGTCCGTCTGTTAAATTCACCGCATTCACAGTACCCGTGATAACGAACAATACAAATGCAACATAAACCGGCATCGGAATTGAAACAGCAATGCCTGTAAACGGTATCAGTATATTCCCGTTAAAATCACCCATAGCCCCCGATACTACTATATAAATAACGGAGAACAGAATTTGCAAAGACATCTTCTGCCATGCACGAAGTCCGAGATTGCGTTTTTTAACTACCTTTATATAATCATCAATAAATCCGACAATTCCGAAACCGACAGATATTGCAAGCATTAAAAGCAAAGAATTATCCGCATTCCCCTTTGCTGCCGCCATTATGTATGATGCAATAACCGAAATTGCAATACCGATTATAAACATCACTCCGCCCATTGTAGGTGTACCTGTTTTCTTCTTGTGCCACTCGGGCCCCTCATCTCTTATTTCCTGTCCGAACTTCAATCTGTGAAGAAACGGTATAAAAACCGGCCCTGAAACGGCGGTTATTATAAACGCACACAAAAACGGAAATATCCCTAATACAATACAATCTGTAAAACTCATGTTCTCCTCCATTACGCATTATTTATTTTGTTCATTCAATGCGCTGTAAACTACAACTCTTTCATCAAAATCATATTTTTCCCTGCCTATAATCTGATATGTCTCCTGACCTTTTCCGGCAAGAATAATTACATCGTCTTTTTTCGCAAACCCAAGTGCCCAGGCAATAGCCTCACGTCTGTTTACTATAACCTTATACTCACCGTCGGTGCGTTTCATGCCCTCTTCAATCATAGCAACGATTTTCTCAGGCTCTTCAGTCCTCGGATTATCTGAAGTTATAATCGTAAAATCCGATAACTTTCCTGCTATCTCACCCATAACTGCTCTTTTGGTGTTATCTCTGTCGCCGCCGCATCCGAAAAGCGTTATAACCCTGCCTTTTGCAAATTCCTGTACCGCTTTTATAATGTTCTCAAGCCCGTCAGGTGTGTGTGCATAATCAATTATCACAGTGTAATCAGTATCCGTAGGCACAACCTCAACACGACCTAAAACACCTCTTGCATTTTCAAGACCTTTTACTACTGTATCCATATCAACTCCGGCAGAAAAAGCAACCGCCGCCGCAGTAAGTGCATTATATACGCTGAATTTACCGGGTATTACAATATGAACACGACGTGAAACACCGTTATATGTCAGGTCAAAATCTGTTCCTCTTGCGGTTATGCTGATATTACCCGCCGTAACATCTGCATCATTTTCCACTCCGTAAGACAACAACCCCTTGTCGCTATGCATATCCATTATACGCTTTCCGTACTCATCATCCGTATTAATCGCACCGCACTCGCTTATATCAAAAAGCTTTGCCTTAGCCTTCATATAGTTTTCCATTGTTATATGAAAATCAAGATGGTCCTGAGTAAGATTTGTAAAAGCACCTGCCCTGAATTTACAGCCGTAAACTCTGTCAAGCTCCAATGCATGGCTCGAAACCTCCATAATAACGCAGTCCGCTCCGCATTTTTGCATCTCATCAAACATCTGCTGAAGCTCCAAAGAGTTCGGAGTAGTCGGCGTTGTAGTCTGAGTCACCAAAACCTTATCGCCTATTATATTCTGATTTGTACCTATTACCCCGACGCATTTTCCGGCAGTCTCCATTATACTCTTTAAGAGGTATGTTATTGTTGTTTTTCCGTTTGTTCCGGTTATACCGATAAGCTCAAACTTCTCTGACGGATAATTATAAAACTTGCATGCAAGCTCCGCTAAAGCACGTCTTGTATCAGGATACACTAAAACAACAGCATCCGTAATATGCGGCATTTCTTCTTCCGCAACAATAACCGCCGCACCGTTTTCCACAGCTTTATCAGCATATTTGTGACCGTCCGTTTCAAAACCTCTTACGCACACAAACACATTCCCCGGCTCTACCTTTCTCGAATCATATGCTATTCCTGTTATTTCCAGATCATCAAAATTCCGGCTATCGCCAAACAATTCGCAGGCTTTCATATCACACCTCATCCTTTCTTATGTAACCAACCTTTTAAAAATCAGTCGCTTGATTTTGTTCTGAACTCAACTCCGATTATTGTTCCTGCCGAAACAGATCTTCCCGAACGGATACTCTGTTTTACGGCATACGCTCCCTCTGTTCCTGCCTGACCGGCTCCTACTGTTTCAAAATTCAGTCCTGCCGCGTTTATCTTTGCCTTTGCCTCATCAACGCTAAGTCCTGAAACAGATGGAACCTTTACTGTCTTTTTCTTTGAATTATTTTCAGTATACAGTATAACCAACGAATCTTTTGAAAGTCTCACACCCGGTTTGGGAAGCTGATCAACAACTTCAGTTCCCTCGCCCTCAATCTTCACCATCAATCCGCCTGATGTTATAATATTCTGTGCTTCTTGGAGCTCCAAACCTCTTACATCCTTAACCTCAGTATCACGGTCGCCCGTCTCACCGGGAGCAAATTTCTTTTCCACGCCTAAATATTCAAGCGTTTCTCCGATTACCGAGCCTACAAGAGGTGCTGCTATGGTTC
The DNA here is from genome assembly GCA_045637525.1 of Clostridia bacterium. GTDB lineage: Bacteria > Bacillota > Clostridia > UBA1381 > UBA1381 > JAZTZP01. The sequence continues at coordinate 4,393 of JAZTZP010000088.1, forward strand.
CGCCGAAATAGCTTCCCGACTGCGGCTCATCTAAAAGTACAAGACAAACTACCTGCGGATCATCAGCCGGTGCAAACCCTACAAACGACGCTATACGCTTTCTTTCGGTACGTTTTCCTTTTTCCGATGTACCTGTTTTTCCACCTAAGCTATAACCCTTTATATACGCATTTTTTCCTGTTCCCGTAGGACTTGAAACAACCGATTCAAGTGCCTCACGCATAAGCTTTGAAGTCTCTGCCGATATAACCTTATTAACAATCTCCGGCTGATAATTCTTTAAAACTCCATACTCATTCCTTATTTCCTTTACTATCTGCGGCTTCATAAGATTACCGCCGTTTACAACCGCCGATATAGCCGTTATAAGCTGTATGGGCGTTACATTAAAGCCCTGACCGAACGCACTTGTCGCAATATCAAGATCCGTCATATTTGTATCTCTGTAATAAATACTGTCCGATTCTCCTATAAGCTCGATACCTGTCTTTTCAGTCAGCCCGAATGCCGAGAAATACTCCATAAATCTCTCAGCACCAAGACTTATTCCCGTCTGCATAAAAACAGGATTGCAGGAGTTCTGAACTCCCTGGAGAAAAGTCTGAGCACCGTGACCCCTTGAAGAATGACAGCCTATACGCTGACCAAGTACTATTTTATATCCCGGGCAGTCAAACGGAGAATGCATATCAACAACGCCTTCTTCAAGAGCCGACGCACCCGTTATTATCTTAAACGTAGACCCCGGTTCATATGAATCGGATATGGCTTTATTTCTCCACATCTTGTTTCTCATCGCTGCAATACGTTCTTCCATTACAGTTTCCTGTTCTTCAGCGGTAAGATCCTCATACTTCTTCTCGTTCGCCTCAGCTTCTGCCATAGCAGCAGCTGCTGCGGCCGCCTCCGCAGGCGTATCATATTCCGGCGGCAGGGTCGGATAATTTATTGCGCTTTGTCTGTCCTTTTCAGTAAGCCCGTCATATTTATCAACAACTCTTCCGAGTGTTTTCGATTCAAACTCAAAATCAATTGCCGCTTCATCAAATTTTGCAATATTATACGGATCATTACAGTCAAAGTCCGGCTTTGTCGCCATAGCCAGAATCTCACCCGTTTTAGGGTCCATTATAATACCGGCCGCACCGTCTTTGAGTCTTGAATCACTCACGGCATTTTCAAGATGGTTTTCAAGTATATGCTGTATTGTTTCATCTATTGTTGTAACGACGTCAGCTCCACGCTCCGCCGCTGTATAATCTTCATATTCCATTTCGTCGATAACAGTTCCCGACGCACTCTGTGAGTTTTTAACCGCACCCGGTTTTCCGCTGAGCTCCTTGTCAAAGGTAAGCTCTATGCCTAAAAGTCCCGTATTATCATACCCGGTAAAGCCTATAAGATGAGGTGCAACATTATATGAATAGTATCGCTTGGTGTCCTCCTCAAAATATACGCCTTTAAACGCTTTTTTAAGCTCTGCATCTTCTTCTGCCTCAGAATTTTTAATCTTCTTTATCTGATTTGCTTCTTCTATCGTAAGACGCTTTTTAATTACCTGATATCTGTTGCTTTTTGTAAGAAGCGTCATTATGCGGTCATAATCCATATTAAGTATTACCGACAACTTCTCAGCAACCATAGGCGGATACTTAGACTCCTTCTCACCCTCCTCTTTTTTGTTCACATCCTGCGGATTACAAACAAGAGTATTAACAGTAGCACTCTCAGCAAGCGCTTTTCCGTTACGGTCATAAATAGTCCCGCGTGACGCTATTATGGTACTCTTAGCAGTCTGCTGATTCTCCGCCGCACTACGCATATCATCACCGCGTATAATCTGCCAGTAAGCCACACGCAAAATAAGACCGCAAAGAATTATTATAAACAACGTGAATAAAACACGCATTCTCTTTTTTATTATATTCAATGACATTCCCATGATATATTCTTCTCCGTTCAGTCAAAGTAACAGGCATAGCAATACTGTCAACTTACGTTTACAGTATTGCAGTGAAATATTTTACCTGCGGTAAAATGTGAAATTCACACATTTTGTGTGAGTGAAATCCACGCTTCGCGTGGGTGAAATCTGTCGTATAACGACAGGTTTCGGTAGAAATCGCAAGCGATTTCAAATTTAAATTTCTTAAACCGACATCGAGCCCAAGCATACAAAAGGCGAGATGCCAAAGGCAGCGAGCCCAAGCATACAAAAGCGAGATGCCAAGGGCAGCGAGCCCGAAGTTCTATGTCTGTATAAATGCGATAGGTGCGTGCAGATTGCCGCTTTGGTGAGTGAAGTCGTACTCAGTGTACGTCGAACTCACCAAAGTGGTGATATGTGCGTGCATATCGCATTTATACGTTATCTTATGCTGAAATGGTCCACTATATTCCTTTTGATTGAATCGATAGTTTCCGCCATTCTCCGGGTAAAACCCTCGGCTTCGCGCGCAGTAAGCTCGGTTACATCATCACGCTTAACATCAACATAAATCTGCTGATATTTTTCAGGCCGTTTCATGCCAAGCTTATCGGTTGCCTGCTTCTCTATGTAATCAAGGTCTATACCCTGCTCCATTTCGATAATTTTCTGACTTGTTGAGGAACGCATGGTTTCAACCTCATTTTTTAAGGTTCTCACCCGCTTATCTATCGCATCAAGCTCCACATACTTCGTTATCATAAAGGAAGCGGACGCACACAAAACAACCACATAAGCAGTCTTTTTCAAAAGACTCCATCTTTTGGCCGCACGCTGACGTTTCAACTGCATCAGGAGTTTCTCTTCATTTGAAATCCTCTTTTTTCTTTTTCCGGTCTTTTTCACTTCAGAAACCCTTTCTCTTTGGTAGTTATAATCATCATAATCATTATAATAATCGTAATCATATGCAAGATTACTGTCGTATCTCATATTTATATTCCTTTCAAATCACAGCTTTTCTATCACCCTGAGCTTTGCACTCTTTGACCTTGAATTATTTTCAAGCTCAGTTTTCCCGGGCAACACAGGCTTTTTAGTAACCTTCTTCGCCTCCGGCGTATGACCGCATACGCAAACCGGGAACTCTTTCGGGCACACACACCCCGTACACAAATCACGGAACACATTTTTTGTTATCCTGTCTTCGAGCGAATGAAAGGTTATAACAGCAAGTCTTCCGCCGGGCTTTAACACAGACACAAAATCACGCAATGCGCCGTCTAATATTTTAAGTTCTCCGTTGACTTCTATTCTTATTGCCTGAAAAATACGTTTTGCCGGATGGCCGCCATCTGCGCGTGCAGACTTAGGTATCGCTGATTTTACTATATCGGAAAGCTCTCCTGTTGTTTTTACAGGTGCTGTTTCACGGCTTTTACATATAAACTCCGCTATACGCTTAGACCATTTTTCCTCACCGTACTCATAAAAAATACGTGTAAGCTCCTCACAGCTGTAATCATTGACAACATCGTATGCGCTAAAATCATTTCTTATATCCATGCGCATATCAAGCGGTGCATCGTGCATATATGAAAAGCCTCTGTCAGCCTCATCAAGCTGATGCGAGCTAACGCCTAAATCAAGCACAGCTCCGTCTAACTTATCAACTCCGAGCTTATTTAATATATTCTTTATATTTTTAAAATTATCACGTACGGATGTAAATCTTTCTCCGAACGGTTCAAGTCTTTTACCGGCGGCGTCTATTGCGGCACCATCCTGATCAATACCGATAAGACGAACTGTATCCGAAGCCTTTAATATTCCCTCCGAATGACCTCCGCCGCCTAAAGTTCCGTCTGCGTAAACACCGTTGTCTTTAATATCAAGTAATTTCACAGACTCTTCAAATAATACAGAAATATGTTTAAATTCCATTAAATCTGTTCTGCCTTTCCTTTCAGATATTAAAACCGAACTTATTCATGCCCGAAACAAGCAGCTTGTCATCGATCCTGTTCTGATACAGCGCCCATATGTCCTTATCCCATATCTCCATACGGGTATTCGCTCCTACCAGCACAATATCCTTTTTAAGCTCTGCGTATTCCATAAGCCGTTTTGAAACAGTTATACGTCCCTGCTTGTCAATTTCGCATCCGGTTGCCTTTCCGAAAAACAATCTTACAAAAGCTGCCGCCATTTCATCGGTAGACGTAGGCAAAGCTCTCAGCTTGTCGCTCATTACCTGCCATTCGTCCACAGTATATATATGAAGACACTTCTCCGACGGGGACCGTGTTATGTATACGCAAGGCATAAGCTTTTCCCTGATACGTGACGGCAGAATAATTCTGCCCCGTTCGTCCAGCTGTCTGTCAAACTCATCAACAAAAAACATACTCAACATCAATCCCGCCTTTCCGCATAAACTACATGGTATTCCGAGCCTGAAAGCATTCAGGGCTTTCGCACCAAGCCCCTCCCAAATGCTCCATTTTGCTCCCACTACATATATTTTAACCTATTTTTCCGAAAAACGCAATATCTTTTTTGAAAATTTTTTTAAATTTTTGTTTTTTTTTCAATTAATACTTGTAATTGTTAAAAAAATATTATATAATATTAACTGTGCACTAATACATGTGGTATTTTTTTCTTTTACATAACACAATATATTGTGCTCTACTACTATTGTAACATATTTTTTTCATTTTGTGAAGACTTTTTTTAATTTTTTTTTGCAATTGTGTTACAAAATTTACTCAAAAAAATTCAAAACTTTTGGAGGATATACTAAATTGGAAGCAATTATTTTACAACTCACATCAGAATTCGGCATTCAGAAATGGCAGACAGACAACGTTATCAAGCTACTTGACGAAGGAAATACCATACCTTTTATCGCCAGATACAGAAAAGAAGCTACCGGCGAATTGTCAGATGAAACACTTCGTGAATTTTATACACGCTTCACGTATCTTACAAACTTAAGCGAAAAACGTGCGGAATATAAGAGACTTATCGAAGAACAAGGTCAGCTTACGGATGAAATTTCAAAAGCTCTTGACAGCGCTGTTACAATGACAGAGCTTGAAGATATATACCGTCCGTTCAGACCGAAAAGGCGTACACGAGCATCTGTTGCAAGAGAAAAAGGTCTTGCTCCGCTTGCAGAAATTATATTCGGTCAGGAAATATACGAAGGAACTCCGGAGGACCTTGCAGCACCTTTTATAAACGCCGAAAAAGAAGTAAACAGCATAGAAGATGCTCTTGCAGGCGCAATGGATATAATTGCGGAGGACATATCGGATAATCCCGAATACAGAAGTACAATCCGTCAGCTTACATTCCATAATGCCATTCTTGTTTCAAAAGCGGCAAAGGAAGAAGACAGCGTATACAGACTCTATTACGACTTTTCCGAGCCTGTTTCAAAGATACCGAGCCACAGACTCTTAGCAGTAAACAGAGGCGAAAAAGAGGGCTTTTTATCGGTTAAGCTTGAAATGGACGAAGCAATAATCGCAAACTATCTCGACAGAAAGGTATCGGCAAAGACACCGTCTGTTACTACGGGTATTGTACTTGATGCGGCTCACGACAGCTACAAGCGCCTTATCGCGCCGTCAATTGCAACGGAAATAAGAAATCTCATAACAGAATCTGCTGAAGAAGCTTCAATAAAGGTATTCCGCAAAAACCTTGCAGGATTACTGCTTCAGCCTCCTGTCAAAGGAAAGACCGTCCTCGGCGTCGACCCCGGTTACAGAACAGGATGTAAGCTTGCAGTAGTTGATGAAACAGGTAAGGTTTTAGACACAGGAGTTGCTTATTTCACTCTCCCGCACCATGATAAGGAGCTTTCTAAAGCGAAAATCAGATCACTTATCGAAAAGCACAACGTAGAGCTTGTATCAATAGGAAACGGAACAGCTTCAAAGGAATCTGAAATTTTTATAAGCGACCTTATAAAGGAAATTCCGCGTACTATTTATTATGTCATGACAAACGAAGCCGGTGCATCGGTTTATTCCGCATCAAAGCTTGCAACGGAAGAATTTCCGGATTATGACGTGTCTTTAAGAAGTGCTGTTTCAATAGCACGCCGTCTGCAGGATCCGCTCGCAGAGCTTGTAAAGATAGACCCGAAAGCAATCGGAGTAGGACAGTATCAGCATGATATGAACCAGAAAAATCTCGGCGAGGCTTTAGGCGGAGTAGTAGAAGACTGTGTAAACAGTGTAGGTGTTGATTTAAACACAGCCTCCCCGTCGCTTTTATCATATATATCGGGAATAAACAAAACCATAGCGAAAAACATCACCGTATACAGAGAAGAAAACGGTAAATTCAAGACAAGAAAACAGCTTATGAAAGTGCCTAAGCTCGGAGAAAAAGCATTTTTACAATGTGCCGGATTTTTAAGAATTACAGACGGAGACGAAATTTTTGATAATACATCGGTTCATCCCGAAAGCTATCTGCTTGCAAAACAGCTTTTGGAAAGGCTTGGTTACACATCAGATGACGTACAAACAGGACAGCTTGACGGTATTACGAAGAAGCTGAAAAAAGAAACCCCGGAGAAGCTTGCCAAGGAGCTTGATGCCGGTGTTCCGACTATCTGCGATATTGTAGACAGTCTCTTAAAAAAAGGTCGTGACCCGCGTGAAGAATTGCCACAGCCGGTGCTTCGTGCAGATGTTATGAGCATGGAAGACTTAAAGCCCGGCATGACATTTTCCGGAACTGTCAGAAACGTTATTGATTTCGGTGCATTTGTAGACATAGGCGTTCATCAGGATGGTCTTGTTCATATATCACAAATCTGTGATAAGTATATAAAGCATCCGACAGATGTCTTAAGCGTAGGCGACGTGGTAAATGTAAAGATACTCGACGTTGATGTACCGAAAAACAGAATTTCTCTTACCATGAGGTTTTAGTCTTATTTCAGAAAGGATTTAAAAATATGAATGTTATATCATTTCCAAAGCTCGGTATCAGTATGAATATTGATCCGGTGGCATTTTCAATCGGCATCCGACCTATATACTGGTATGCCATAATAATACTTACAGGTGTTCTCGCCGGACTGGCTGTATCTGTATGCTCGTCAAAAAAAAGAGGAATTAACCCCGATAATGTTTACGACGTATGCATATACGGACTCCTTGCGGCAATCGTCGGTGCCCGTGCCTACTATGTAATATTTGATTTTAACAGCTTCAAAGATAATCTTGCCGACATATTTAAAATATGGGAAGGCGGGCTCGCTATTTACGGCGGTATAATCGGTGCTGTCACCGCAGCATTTATATACTGTAAGGTTAAAAAGATTAACTTTCTTAAAATCGCAGACATCGCCGCTCCCGGCATGATTCTCGGTCAGGCAATAGGCCGCTACGGAAACTTTTTCAACGCCGAGGTTTACGGCTACGCCACCTCGCTTCCGTGGGGAATGTCCATAAACGGCGCCGACCCGGTTCATCCGCTGTTTCTGTATGAATCATTATGGAACCTGCTCGGACTCATACTGATACTTGCATTCCGTGACAAGAAAAAAGCTCACGGCCAGGTATTCCTCGGCTATATACTCTGGTACTCCTTCGGAAGATTTTTCCTTGAAGGAATGAGACAGCCGGAATATATACTCTATGCTTTTGAAGGCGTGGAAATTTCGCAGATATTTGCGGCAATACTTGTTATTGCATGTACAGCCGGCATCATACTTCTCAAAAAGAAAAAGCCGCTTATCCACATCGACGGCATAATATTCGACCTCGACGGCACTCTCTGGGACTGCACGGAAAATTTAGTAATCCCATGGAATGAGGCTATGCATGAGCATGGGATTGAGCGTGAAATAACACAACAGGATATGAAAAGCGTAATGGGCTTTACGCTTGATGAAATCGCCGATAAATTCTTCCCGGAGGCTGACCCCGAAACAAAACAGGAAATATTAAAATCCGCAACCATAAAAGAATTTATCTATCTTTCCGACCTCGGCGGAACACTCTATCCGGAGCTCAAACAAACAATCCGCACCTTAAGGGAAAGATACAAGACTTTTATAGTAAGTAATTGTGAAGTTCAGTATCTGAACGCATTTCTCGACTACTACAATATGCGCAGTTATTTCCACGACACAGAATGTATCGGGAACACAAATAAGGATAAATGGGAAAACATAAAACTCGTATGCGAAAGAAATTCGCTTAAGCGTCCTGTCTATTTGGGTGATACAATAAAAGATAAGCTCGCAGCCGAAAAAGCCGGAGTGGAATTTATCCACGCCGCATACGGCTTCGGAGAAATCGAAGAAGAAGTAGAGGCAATAAACGAATTTACAGAGCTTCCGTTTAAAGTTCTTGAAATTGAATAAAGCATAATAAGAGGCGTTTCGGTTGAAACGCCTCTTATTATGCTTTATTAATTACACTCTGCAACAAGCGGACCGGCAAGCTCTTTTAAATAGAACAGCTTACCCGGAAGCGTCGGCATAAATGTTGACGTAATATGCATATCAGGACCATAATGAAGTGTCGTGAGAAAGCTCATTCCCTGCCAGCCCATGCCGCGCCCCAGTGATCCGTCGCATCCGCCGATTATATAGTCAGCCTGAAGGAATAATCCCGGGCCTATGGTGTTTGCTGTACATGGTACAAGAGTTGTACGGCTCTTAAAGCTTGTAATGGCATTTTGCTCAATTGTCAGCGGATGAAGCTTTGCTCCTATTCTGTGTGTCTGTTTCTTCCACTCCTCAACAGAAGAAAACTCCTCAGCAAACTGCGGTTCCCAGAATGCAATATGACACATTCTGCCTATACCGAATACCAGAAGAAGCTTAGCCCCCTCAGCCTTTAGCTTGCTTATTTTTTCTGCGTATGTAGGAAGATTTTCTTTCGTTGCAAAATTACGCTGAGACGGCGGAACGGTATTTTCGCCGAGCTTATCAAAAAACGCCTGTTTCATACTGTATTCAAATGATGCAGGATTGTCGTTTGGAAGCGTGTTTCCGTCACAGTCTGCCCATTCGTCCATGTTAAATGTATAAACATGGTCACATTTCACGTTCCATTCCTTAAGGAAATAAACCGCCCAGCGATACATTCCCATCGGTCCCACAGGAAGTATCATTGCAAGCTTTTCGCCGTTATCACGTGATTTTTTTATCTGCAATGCAATCTCATGTCCCATTAAAGTATCAAATTCATAAATATTTTCACACTCTACCGGATTAAAATCCTTATTCCAGAAATCCTCACGCACAACCCCCTTCTCACAGCATTCATCTATTTTCTTCAAATCCCAGCCCTTCGGATAAAATCCGTCCAAAAGACTTCCGTTTACTGTACTTAAAAAATCCATTTTAAATTCCTCCTATATATTTAAGCTTTGTTACTGCTTCCAAACAGTCTCATCTTTTCTCTTACAACCTCTGTAACCGTGTTTCTTGCAACCTCAAGTGCAATTTCAAAGCCGGTATTTTGTTCAAGTGCAACAGTATATGCTTTATGTGCCGCAATACACATTTCTGTACATATGTTAACTTTTCTTATACCGTTGGCAATAGTGTTTTTAAAGTCATCATCAGAAAGTCCGCTCCCGCCATGCAGAACAAGCGGTTTTTCCGATATATTATAAATATCCTTAAGCCTGCCTATATCAAGCTTCGGCTTACTCTTGTACTGACCATGCGCCGTTCCGATAGCAACGGCTAAAGCATCAATATCGGCACGTCTTATAAAATCATTTACCTGGTCTACGTTTGTATATTGCGCTTCGTGTCCGTCATCAGCACCGCCCTCAGCTCCGCCTACATGACCAAGCTCCGCTTCAACACTGCAGCCCAATGCATGTGCAACCCTACTTATCTCTCTTGTATTTCTTATGTTCTCCTCGTAAGGAAGTGCAGAACCGTCATACATAACCGACGTAAACCCTGCCTTTATTGCACTCAAAATCTTTGAATAATCAGTACCATGATCAAAATGCAGACATACAGGAATATCTGTATCTCTTGCAATTTTAGTCATAATCAGACTTGCATATTCAAACGGAATATACGGAAGATGAACCTCCGCAACTCCCAATATAAGCGGCGAACGTTCTTTTTCGGCAGCCTCAATAATTCCGCGTGCCATTTCAAGATTTAACATATTAAAAAGTCCGACACCATATTTTTTTTCTTCAGCATCTTTTAATATTTCCTCTAAAGTTACAAGCATATTCAGTTACTCTCCATTCCTTTTGTTTATAAATTCCACAGTGTCACCAAAAGAATTTATCCCCTCGGTTGCACCTTTTTTCATAACGCATTGAGCCCCGGTTGCATTTGCAAAGACCATACATTCATCAACGCTCTTACCGGAAGCATATGCCGCTAAAAATCCCGAACAAAAGCTGTCACCGGCGCCGGTAGTATCCACCGGATTTTCCACATAAAACGGTGAAAAAATTCTTCCCGTGCTTTCCCCCTCGCACCGCAAATAACTCCCTTTTGAGCCTAATTTTATAATTACGTTTTTAACGCCCTTTGAAGCAAAAACATCCGCAATTTTCTCCGTATCTTCTTCGCCGGCAATACACACCGCCTCATCAATACTCGGCATAAAATAATCTATATACGGCATAGACATATCAAGAAGCTCACCCCACTTTCCTTTTGAATCCCAGCAGACATCAAGGAAAGTAGTTTTTCCGTTTTCCTTGCATTTTTTCAGGAAATTCATAGTTCCCTCGCCGTCAAAATTATCCATAAGAAAGCTTCCGGTTACAAAAACCATATCACACTCATAAACCGCATTATAATCAATATCAGCCTCAGAAAATACCGCATTTGTTCCGGTACAGTGAAAGAACGAACGTTCTCCGCCGGAGTCTATCATCAGAACGGATGCCGAGGTTTGTACATCATCACAAATTTTTAATCCGCTTACATCAACTCCCGCATCTGAAAGCTTGCCCTTTAAAAAACTACCAAACATATCATTACCAACCATGCCGACCATTACAGAAGGTATGCCGAGCTTTCTCAGATTAACTGCCGCAGTCATGGCATTTCCTCCGTTATGCATTGTAATGGAATTTACCTGTTCCAAAACTCCCTTTCCCGGATAAACGTCTACCGGTTCTACAATTACGTCAGCTACTAAAATTCCTACACATGCAACTTTTTTCATGGCAACAACCTCTTTGCAACAACCTTAGGCCATACAAGCTCCTGACGGAATGCCTCGGCATATTCGGAATTACATTGAAAACCCCTAAAACGCGAACAGGTACGAACAAATTCCGCAAAATCAATGTTATCATGGTCTCTCATCCATTTAAGCTGACTTTCATGACATTCAAGCATCTCAATTTTCAAATCTATTTCATCGGTTATATCAACGTATTCGGTAGGTGTAAAGTTCATTCCTGCAAGATTATCCATATAGTATATCGGAGTAACAGCCGCCTTTCCCCCGTTCCCGTACTGCGGCACACTTGCCGTAAACGACGCATCAAAAACGAGCTTTGATACCTCTCTGTGATCCGGCATATAGTCATCGGGACTGTGAGTTATAATAAAATCAGGCTGAACACTTCTGATAAGCTCTGCAACTCTGTCTCTTTGAGTTATATCGCTGCCATTAGGAAGAAGATCACCTATATCCAATGTAACAACAGAAATACCTGCAAGCTCTCCTGCTTTTTTCGCTTCACCAATACGGATTTTTCTGAGTTCATCAGGCTTTATTATCTCATGTCCCATATTTCCGTTTGTAACATGGCACACTACCACATTATCTCCGCGTTTCACGCATTTAGCAAGAGTTCCGCAACACGAAACCTCAATATCATCCGGATGACAACCTATTGCTAACACATTCATTTTTATTTCCTCCTATATTTTCAAGTTTTCTCTTGACTTTCAGTTTATTTTATTATATAATATATATAAGAATATGTCTTTGACAATACTTTCACTTTTTTTAGCATTTTGTCCGGAGGAAGTAAATTATGTTTGAAATGCAAAGTATAAAACACGACCTGGATATTGAGGGATTTAACAGTATATACTACTTTGAATTTGGCAAGAATTTTTCACATTCACCCGAAAAACATGACTTCTGGGAAATGGTTTATGTTGATAACGGCCGCATTAATGCAATCTCAAACGGAATAGGCTGCATCCTTAAAAGAGGTCAGGCGATTTTTCATGAGCCGTCTGAAATACATGCTCACGTTTCCGATAAGCATGTTGCAAACAATATGGTTGTTGTTTCTTTTACAACGCACAGTAAAAGCATGCGATTTTTAAGAGGTAAAACATTTACACTTGATAAAACAGCAAAAACCCTGCTGTCATTTTTTCTGCGCGAGGCAAAAAATGTGTTGGGCGAAATCCCGAACGATTACGAAAACAAAGAAAAACTGAGTTTTCAGTCTTCAGTATTCGGTGCTCAGCAGCTTTTACAAAGCTATTTCACCGAATTTCTTATCCGGCTTATAAGAAGCGAAAGCTCACTCGGCGAAGAAATTCTATCGAATAAAGAAACCCGTGACATGGCAACAAATTCAATGAATGAGCTTATCACACAATATTTAACAGATAATGTCTATTCAAATCTTACACTTAAGGATTTATGCAGTCACTTTTTAATGGGAAAAACTCAGATTTGCAAAATTTTTAATGAAGCAACCGGTCAAAGCCCGATGTCATACTATCAGGAGCTTAAAATAGCTGAAGCAAAGACGCTACTCCGCGAAAAAAATTATTCCGTTACCGAGATTTCCGATATGCTGGGTTATTCTTCCATACATACCTTTTCAAGAGCATTTAAAAAAGCCGCAGGCTTTTCGCCTACGGCTTATTCAGCAAGTGTGCTTTAAAGCTATAACAGTTTACTTGTTACCGTTTAGAAATAATCTTTTGCGTTTTAAACCACACCTCTCTTTCATCGTATATGAAAGAGGCTATTCTTTCAATACTACGCACCAGTCAGAATAGGCATAAATATCATAGAAAAACACCTTATCCCCGGTTTGTATTGCCGAATAATCCGCAACCCTCACCTCAGGCTTTCCGTCGGTTTTGTCTATGACAACAACCTTCTTTTCTATTCTTGTAAGTGCAATATTTGAATTTCCGTAATCAACAACCAGAAGTTTATTCTCCGGGTCTCTGTCTTTTACGGTTCCTGAGATATAGTGATAATCATGATACCTGTAAATACTTTTAGGCTCCGGTAGTGTCCAGCCGGAGCTGAAATAATCCATTATTCCCGAAATCTTATCTCCGTTTACCGCATAACGATGAATATCTCCCTCTTTAAACGAAGCGAGCTTCTCAGCTACATCCTGAGTAACAATGTATTCCCTTTCCTCATTAGCGGCACCGTTTAAATATATGCCTTTAACCTTATACACTATTTCCTCTTCCTCTTCATCAAAAGCTGAGAAAATATTTTTTATAAGTATAAAGCCCTCCTGACCGACAGCATCTTCTCCGCCTTTATATATTGCCGCTCCTATCAGGTAATATCTGTTAGGATTATAAAGCTCAAGCGGAACTTTTATGTCCTCATCTCCCCATGGAAGCTGTGTGTTCATCATAACATCAAAGTCATCTTCCTTGCTGAGATTATCAGGCACTCTGAATATTACTGTGTCTTTCGACAACTGATAATTACTGCCTATCAGATAGATACACCGGAAATTCATATATTGCTCAAACGAACCGCAATGCCTCATCCTGTCGGTATCGGTCTGTTCTTCGGCTGCATCAACCATCGTATCAATGAAAACCAATGAATCGCCCTGATTAGCCATATCCACGCCATTACTCTTGTATCTGCATATATTCTCTGTAATATCACTCTTATTTGCAACAAGATATTTTCCGGCATCTTCTGCTGTCATTCTTTTTCCGTCTACTATAAGATAATCAGAAAACTTTGTAATACGCCACTCGCCGTCCTCGGATAAATACTTGATTTTATATATCTCATTATCCTCATCATAAATGACATTCTTAAGATACCCGAAACTGTATTGACTGCCTGCCTTGAAACCTACAATTTTATCATCAGATGAAATGTAAAACGTTCCCTGCATACCGGCCTCGATTTTTTTCAGACCTGACTGAGTATCTTTAACACATTTATGATAATCATTTGATATAGTATAAGTATTACTGCCTATTATAACTGTGTTATCCTCTTCAGACGTTTCATTTACGCTTCCGCGAAGCGTTGAACTTGAAGTATCTATTTCCATATAACTTCCGTCATATGTTGATAATACTCTTATGACATTATTGGTTAATAGTTCATTCCAGTTAAATACTCCTCCGTTCATGAAAACCCTGATTCTTGCATTCGTATCTATCGGAATATAATTCTCATCATTATAAAGCGCATTATACTTTAATCTTATAACTTCCTCATCAACATCAACAGTATCAACAACATAATATCTGTATGTCCATACTACTGCCATCTCAAAGCTTCCGTTACCCGTTACAGACTGAAGTTCAACTCTTCCGTCAGCATCTGATAACACCTCTGAGAGATTGACTCCGGTCATATACTTACCGTTGTAAACTATACTCGTAATACCGGATATGTTTACACTCTTTTCATTTCCCTCAGCATTTGTATATGTAAGCCGTGTAGAATTAAAGGAAACTATATCATCAAAATTTATTACGAGCGAATTTTCTTCGTCCTCTTTTTCTACATGAAGAAGTGTAAATTCACCGCTATCCTCTGAATACCGGGCATAACCCTTTATCCGACAACCGAGGTAGTTCTCAACTGCAGTATCACCTATTAAGTAATCAGTTCTGTCTATCTGCACAAATCCTTTACTTATCGCATTTGTTCCGTAAAGATTTATGCCTTCTATTGCATTTACAGTACCTTTAATTTCAACTGTATTAAAAATATCTCCAAGTGGTGTATTGTCTGATACCGGCCCTGAAATTACCAGTCCGGGCAAATATCCTATTTCAGCATTTAACGCATTAAAGAGTATGTCCGCAAACTGCTCATTTGTAATATAATCCGTCATTTTAAGTTCAATACCTTTTAACAGACCTATCCTTGAAGCAACTGTGCGTATTCCTGCGTCATTATCTGAAACCTTTGCAAGCTCCTGCGGATAACCTAAAGCTTCAATCAGCCCCTTTAAAGCAGTACGAAGATTTACTTTTCCTTTCTCCTCAGCGTAAATATTTGTTCCTCCCATAAGAACTTCCACAGCGTTTTTGTAATCCGATATTTTAAGGAAAGCTCCGGCATCTGTACTTTGTAAAATCCCTAACTTCAATATAAGATTGTATTTTACATTAGTGACAGACGCCACACCTTCAACATCAAATCTGTAAACATCCTCCATGTAATCTACGCCTTTGATATTTTCTACTGCTGCAAACACACTTCCGACTGAAAAGAACAGCGACAGTACCGTTAAACAACTTATAAATTTTATTATTTTTTTCATAGCATTATCACTCTCCCAGTAAAGTCTTCAATCTTGTAAGCACCACAGCAAGCTGCGCTTTAGTACAAATTCCGCTCGGTGTAAACTCTGTATCTGATGTTCCGATCATCAGCCCTGAATCTAAAATTCCGTCAACATAATTTACTGCCCACTCTGATATATCTGCCTTATCCGCAAATTTTGAAATATCAACATCATCGTTTACAGCAAGTTTTCCTCTGTTATTGATAGTTATATAAAGAACTTTACAAAGCTCTTCACGTGTAATATTATCATTTGGTCTGAAATTTGTATCATGGCTGATAATTCCTTCATTTACCATAGCCTGAAGATATTTTGCAAAATCATCATTTACCGAAACATCGTTAAATTCATTGGTGTACTCAACCGGTTCAATCCCTGCGCTCTTTGCAAACCATGTTATAATCTCAGCTCTTGTAGCGATTCTTTCAGGATTAAATGTATTTAAGCTGTCATTTGCCATAATTCCGGCTGAAATCATATTTTCAGCATATTCCTTCGACCAATGATTATTTAAATCAACCGCATAAGACTTCTGAGCTGCACTTTCGTCTATTACAGGTCCTGAATTCGGAAGCTTTCCTTCAACACTTAAAATCGTGTCTCCTCTGCTGCTTCCGCCGCCACCGCCTCCGCCGGAGCCTCCGGAGCTGCTTCCACTACCTCCGACAGAAACACTTCTTGAAACGCTCACAGACTCACCCTCATTCGGTTCGCTTGCGGCAACCGGCGCCACCTTAAACGTAACAGTTCCGCTAAAGTTTGCAAGAATACTTATTTCATTAGAAATAACTCTTCCGTTTAAAATCCATTCATACTTTGAATTTCCCTCAGGAACGCTGTATTCATGATAATATTCATAGCTTCCTGTAAGCCTTGCACCGTTTGCTGTTATCTTAACGTTTCTTGCCTCCGGCGTTTTTGGCCCTGCAAACGGCTGACTAAGATATGCTTTTCCTGCATAAGGAATATTTTCCGATACAGGTGTAACCTCGAATTTTACATACTTATTCGCTTCATCTTTTGTAAGCGTATATTCTGATGATACAGCATTTTCAATCGGTGTATATGTTCCGTCCGGTTCATCACTTACAAGCCATCTGTAAACCGAAGTTCCCTCTTTATCCATATTGGCGTCAAAGAAATCATATCTGCCGATGATCTTACTTCCAACAGTATGTTCACCCTCAACGGCCAAATTTCTCGCTTCGGGTGCTATTCTTGCACACGCAATATTACTTTGTGTCGGAACTCCTGTTATTCCCTCAGCACAGTACGGAGTTACAATAAGCTTTATATATTTTCCGGCAGTTGCAGCTGTTACGGTGTAGTTTATATCATTTTCTCCCGGAATTTCGGTATATACACCATCCTCTGTATCGCTAACCATCCACTTATATATCGAAGCATCAGCATATCCGTTTACCTGATAAAAATCATATGAACCTTTTATTGTTTCATTAAGCTCCGAAGCACCTGTTACCGTAACGTCAGTTACTTTCGGCAGTGTGTCATCATGAGGCAAGAGCTTAATTGTATATTCACATTCAACTCTTTCGGCATTGTGACCGATAAACTGCGGTTCGCATACCGCTAAAACTGCAATATCTCCGGCAGTCGCCCTGTCGCTTATAATTATTTTTTCACCGTCTATGCTTACTCCCGGATAATCATCTGCAAGCTCCCAGTAAACAACCTCTTCCGTAAGTCCGTTGGTCGTTCCTATCTGATTTATTACCTGTACGTTACTGATTGTAATTTCATCCGCTCCGTTTTTGGGAACAGCAATCTCTGTTTTATCAAAGCTTGCCTGTATATCAGAAATTTCAAGTTCTCCTACATAAACATCATCCACATAAAAATTTTCTGTATATGTATCAGACTGCAGCATTACTCTTGAATCAGAACATACCGACCCTTCCGCAACCCATGTTGTATATGCCGGAGTCCATTTATTTGCCGCAGCACTCACACTTTCTGTGGTTTTAAATGGTGTTTTAAGAGTAACTCCGGTAAGAGTATTTGTTCTGGCATAAATATTGGACATAGTACCGTTTGTCGGATAAACTTTTCCGCCTGCAATATATGTCTTTCCGCCTTTTAACGTAAAAGACGGACTGATATACGTATGGCTCGCAGATGTTTTCCCTTTTACAAACATGGAATAATTTCCGATAGCCGGCTCTGAATCCTCGGCACGTGCAAGAAACACTCCGTCACCGCTTGCAAAATTAAATATTGACCAGCCTGTAATGTTTCCCTTTTCAAAATCTGCATTCTGAACAAGATTTGTCATTTCATCAAGTTTTCCTATTTTTCCGGTCGGATCGGTATAAGCTATTTCTCCGCATTTCGGATCAATACTGCTTTTAGGCACAACAGATGCCATTATATACTTTCCTTCTGCTTCCGCAGAAACACGATAGTTTTTTCTGTCCGCTCCGTCTATCGGTGTAAAATCTCCGTCCGGACTATCTGAAATATACCATTGATACTCAGAACTACCTTCCTCATCTTCATTTGCATCATTAAAATCATAGTCTAAAGTCAGTGTAGCTCCAACAGCCGGAGTTCCTTTTATAGCTTCATTGGTTGCAAACGGTGGTACCGGTGGAGCAATAACATTTTCGCTGTAAACTCTTTCACCAACAGCACCATCTTCTGTTACAGGCGTTATTGAATACTTAATATACTTCCCTGCCATATAAGATTTTACTGTAAGAGTTTTATTTGTTTCTTCCTCTATTTTTTCATAAGTACCATCAAAAGTATCACTCATATACCATTCATGAATTGAATCACCTTCTGAAACATCTTCAGCCTGAATATATTCATATGATGGAATAATCTCTGAATTTTCATTAACCTGTCCGCTTATTCTTACATTCCGGACCTCCGGCTTTGTAGAGCCAATATAGCGAAACTCCATAATGTTTTGTAAAAAGCTCATATCAGCATTTTCATTATTATAAATAAGCTCATTATTTAAGATAATATTCCAGTTTCCGCTTGAATAGCCGTCAAGACTGAACGAATATTCACCTGTCGTCTTATCATAATCACCTAAAACATCCTGCTTGTTGCTTCCGCAATAAAATTCAATAAAATCAGTCACCTTTGTTTCATCAATCGGAGCATCAAATGAAAGCTTGATTATATCTCCGAGATGATAAATATATTCACCGTTCTTTTTATAAAGTCCGGCATTTACAACAGCTTTTTGATTATATATCTTTAAAACATTTTGAAGTGATATATTTTCTGCACTTATGCTGTCTACAATATCAAACTTTGTAAAGTCTATACCTGTTATTTCTATAGGATCAGAATTAACAGGTGTCTCTTCACCACTTTGATAAATGTCATAGACGGCAGTGCCCTCTATATTATCTGTCGTGATTTTTACAGAATACGCCGTATTTGACTGAATATTCTCAAGCGGTATATTTACATTATTTTTCTCAACAGCTCCTGCCGCATGATAATTAACAACCATAGTCGCATCATCTACAGCATCACTTGTTTCAAATTCAGCCTCTATTACCGTACTTGCGCTCTTATTTATCTTATATCCGTCTGAAAAATCAGCCGCATTCCCGTCTACCGGAGTCTCATTCATAACCGGATCAAGAGTATATAACTTTACAGAATCAATCCAGAATTTTGAACCGTTTGAACACCATGAACTGATGTCAAGGCTTTCAATGGTTTTCGGACATTCGCCATTAACTCTCATATTACCTCTATCATCCCAGCCGTCTCTTGTATAAGTGCCACCATCCGGCATGGTTATATAATAGCTGATAAGTTCATTTTCATAATCAAATATCACTTTAACCTTAATATCATCCTGAAAAACTGCCCCGGGTTTACCGTCAGTAGCCGACGGAGTTCCTGTTGCCGCTGCAAAGTTTGTGGCAGATGTAAGGCCGTGAGACGGATTAAGAAGATTAATATTTGCAACATTCTGCCCTGCCGAATTTTTATTTCCTGAAGCCGACAAGCGGAAAATGGTATGAGCCTTATTTTCAAACTCACCCGCAAAAAGCTCTGAAATCTCCTTTGGTCTGTTATATCCAAAATCAATATTAAGCCCTGCAGTCGTGTCCGTAGACATAACAACCTCTAAAACAGCTCTGTTTTTTGTAAGGTCTATCGGTGTTTCAAGGTCTTTTCTTATAACCGACTGATTTCCGTTTGTCGAATTTCCGCCTCGCGGAACAGTTACCAGCACCATATCCGGCTCTGCCCAGTGAGATGCCGGAAAAACCGCCGAATATCCGTCATTTGATTCTCCGATTTCCCAGCCGCAGGTATCAAATTTTCCGTCTGCCCGTTTATCAAAAGTGTCATACAAAACGTATTTGTTATTATCTTCCGCCATAACTGAAGCCGGCATAACAAACGATATAGCACTAAAAGCAAATGTAAAAATCTGTATTCCGGAAATAATCCTATTTAATGCACCATTCACTATAGATCCCTCCTGTTGTATTTCTTCCACCCGGCAATGCAAAATCTGAAATTTCAGTTTACATTGCCGGATTTGATAGGTTTATTTAAGCTAAGGATGTGTTTACTTATGTTCAACCGTCACCTTCTGAATTAACGGTCTTAAGCTTTCTCCTTCCCAGATAAATGCTTCTATAACATTTGATGCATTAATGCTTAGGAAATTAGCCTCAAACTCTTCGGATTCACCAGCGTCAAGCTCAATTGTATCTATAAATACTTTCTCTATAACACCTGATGCATTCTTTTCTGCAATTATTGCTAAAACTGTCTTTTGTTCCTCATTATTATTTTTTATTGCTCCTCTGATATATGCACCGTTTCCTCTGTTTGAATCAATTCCCGTAAGCATATATCCTGAAGTTGTAGGAACAAATCCGATAGATGTATTTCCGCTGTAGAATATGCCTGTATCTTTTATTAATGCAACATTTGAAGTATTAACATAATATGTTTCTCCATGATTTAATGCGGCTTTTAACTGAAGTTCATTTGTAGCCTCGCTATATTCTTTCTCTGAAGCTACAACCGCTCCATTTGCATCATAAATATCTACATACTCGCTGTAATCTGTTGCTGTGCCTTCAAACGCA
Organism: Clostridia bacterium; assembly: GCA_045637525.1. Taxonomy (GTDB): domain Bacteria; phylum Bacillota; class Clostridia; order UBA1381; family UBA1381; genus JAZTZP01. Next base: position 24,955 of record JAZTZP010000088.1, read on the forward strand.
AGCGTTACACCTTCTACGTCGCATGCTGAAACTGAAGCTGAAACCTCATCTGCCTTTGTAATCTTTACGCTGTCAATCCAGAATTTTGAAGCAACTCCGCTTGCAGTAAATGCAAGATTATCAATCTCAGTTGGAAGTCCGCCTGAAAGAGTCATATTATTCTTATCTCCCCAGCCGTCTCTTGTATATGTTCTTACAACATCACCGATTGTAAATGTAATATAATATTTTATTGTATTCTCAGCATAATCAAGTATTGCTTTCACATTGATTTTTTCTGCAAACGCAAATGTAGGACGACCGCCGTCACTAACCTCACCTACCGTCATATTCGGATTATATGCATTTGATAATGTGCCGTTATTACCACGAACAAGCACAGTACTTCCAGCACCTTTACCGGACACTCTGAATATTGCATCATTATCGGTTGTGCTGTCATCTTTATTAATATTGAAATTTATTTCAAGGTTACTTGTAGTATCTGACATCATATCAACTTCAATCATAACCTTACCTTCTGTAAGATTTATCGGATTTTCAAGATTTTTCTGTACTGAATAAGGCGAAATTGTTGTTTGTCCGTCTGCCTGTGTATATTGAACACAAGCTGAATCGCCTCCTGCCCAGTGATCACTCGGGAAGTTAGCATATGAATTTCCTGTCCAGCCGCTTGCATCTGTTTTTGTTAAAGTATCATTTAAATATTCATTTTCAGCAAGTGTTGTAAATGTAAAGTCAGTTCCTGTATATGTGCATGCAAGAGCTGATAATGCATCTTTATCTACTACTACCTTATATTCAGTACTTCCTGCAAGTGAATCATCCGGATTTATTGTAACAACTCCGTCTGCATATGATATCAGAGCCGCAACATCTGCCTCTTCTGATGTCTTTAACGAAACATATTTTGAAAAATCTATTGTTGTAAAGCTTTCAGCATTGTCAAATGTAACTTTTATATCAGAATCAACTCGTCTGTCTGTTGAAATTGAAGCTGATGTATCCAAAATCTGATATGCTTTAACATAGTCAATCCAGAAATTAACCTGACCGCTTGAATTTCCCTTACCGAATGAAGCAACAGAAATGCTGTTAATCTCTTTTGATGTTGCCAAATCATGAGAGGCTAATGTTCCATCTGTCCTTGTATATGTATTTCCGTCCGGATATGTTACATAATAATCAACATGATTATTTGCATAATCGATTACTGCTTTTATTGTAACAGCCTGTCCATATTCCAATACCGGTCTTGAAAATGATGAACCCTCCGGCTGAGTGTAACCATCCAGATAATTTGTTGTGCCGCTTTTATTTCTTACGTATACAGATGATTTCGTCAGGCTATTTTCTGTCCAATGACCAAAGTTGAATAATTTATATGTATTATTGTCATATGCACTCTCAGCTAAATCTGCGACTGCCGCCGGTCTGTTCAGCTCAAAAATAACCCCATACCCATAAATACCTGAATCAACTGCCATTTTGGTTTCCAAAACAACCTTGCCTTTCGTTACATCGATAGGTGTCTCAAGGTCTTTTCTTATATTTGCCTGCTGACCGTTTGTTACAGTACCCGGTGTAAATGTGAAATATGCCATATCAGCCTGCGCCGGCTTTGTGCCGAAAGCGGTATTCACTTTATAAACCGTATCATCTGACGTTGCACCGATAGTCCAGCCGCAATCATCAAAATATTTACTTTCCTCATTTACTTCCAGTTTATCAAAGGTATCATTTACAATATAATTGATACTGTCCGCTGTTTCCTCTGTTGCCATAGCAGTCAGAACTGCAGACTGAGCCAGAAGCGCTGCCGCAGCAGCAAATGCTGTTAATTTTTTTAAATTTGTTTTCATGTTAATTACCTTACCTTTCTATCTTATTCCAATTTCCTTAAACGGAATATTTTTAAATTCCGGAAGCTTATTAAACGCTTCCGCATTATCTTTTAATGAAAAATCACCGTTATCATAGTCAGTAAATCCCGGATCATCTTCAAAAATAACGTTATTTTCAAAAGTACCTCTTTCACGTATAGACGAACTCACGAGAATTTTTTTCGTGTTGCACAAAATATTATTCTTAAAAACTATATTACTTCCGGTAGTAAGTGAACCGTCGGAGTTTATATAATTTAACAGCTCCGGATATTCTTTGCTCCATATTTCCCCCTGATACGGCACAGCTTCAAGAGACTCCAGAAGTGTTTGCGTTCCATGAACCTCCGGATAAAAAGTTACTCTAATATCCGCCGCTCCGGGCGCAGCCGGGCAATCGACAATAATGTTATTCTCAACAATATTATCACTTCCGGCAAGCTTCACAGGAGCTCCGCCTATTTTATGAAATACGTTTCCGTAAATATGAGCGGCACTCATAAAACCATCTAAGAACACAGCGTTTCTGCCAATTCTTCCGCTTTCGCCGTTTCCTATATCATGGAAATAATTGTATCTGATTTTATTTCCTCTGTACGTGGCACTGCCCCAAGTATATACAGCTCCGGCGTCATCGGAATCATTAACTCCGTTATAGATTTCATTGTACTCTATGATATGTTCATTTCCTGAAAATTCAAGCAGGTCATGTTCTGCATCATGAATTTTATTATGAGAGACTATGTTTCCGACACCATACACCTCAACTCCCGGCGAATATGTTTTCGAAAGTCTGTCATTTGAATAAATGTCACAGTCTGTTACATAATTTTTTCCGAAAGTAAGCGTTTGTCTGTCTCCGCCCGACAGATACACACCGCTGTTATTATCATGAATAATACAGTTTTTTACACCGTTGTTTGTTCCGCCACCGATATAAACAGCAGGGCCTGCAAAATTATATATTTCACAGTTTTCAACCAGATTATTTTCGCCGCCGCTTATAGTAACGGCTCTGTATCTTCCGCATTTCATGGTTATATCCTTAATCTGCACATTCGAGGCATAATACATGCTTAAAAATCCGCTTGATTTATGCATCGAAATATAAACATCTTTAAACTCCTCCGGCGGATATAAATATAAAATCCTCGTTTCCCTGTCTATGTAATATTCTCCCGGACTGTCAAGCTCCTCTAAAAGATTATACACATAAAACGGTCTGTTTTCCTCTGCTCCGTAATAAACCGGATATTTTGATGTAATTGTATTTTCATTTATATCAACCGATGCAAGCGGAACTGTCTGATCAAGCCAGTCCTCGCTCCATTTTCCGTAAAGCAGTGCGTTTTCAGCATTCACCCAACGCTGTACTCTTTCATCACTCACATTAACCGTAAACGGAGCAGGAATTCTGTCTTCCGGTGCAACATAGTCAGCTTTTGAAGTATCTGTAATACTCCAATTCCCCGGTTTTGCTCCGGTCTCCCAAACTGTGCCGGTATATAAATACCCCTCGTTCGGATACCGTGCTACCGTCATCGCCTTATCGTTTATAAAAAGCTCTGTCGGTAAAGTGCCTGTCACTCCGGTTATTTCTTTCATTACAGGATAATAGCTGTATTCCCCTCTCCAGAATTCGTTATCCAGACCGATAACTTCGGGAATCTCTATCATGACCAGCTTATCCTTTATCTCTTCATCAATAAGTGTATCGGTGATTTCCGCTTTTGAAAAACTGTTTTCATCAAGCCTGTATCCTCCGGTAAAAATAACCTCTTCACCCGGATACGCACGATATACAACAGGTGCATTAGCTTTTCCCGAATCGACTTCGTCTATCCGCACATGAGTGTCAAAAAAGTACTCTCCCGCTCTGAAATATACAGTCACACCCCTGTCGCCGATTTCATCCTTTGTTTTTCGGATTTCATCCCTTGCTCTTTCAAGAGTTGCAAAAGGAGCTTCTTTTGTTCCGGAGTTATCATCATTTCCGTCCGGTTCCGGTGCAACGTAAAGTCTTGTCATTTTACCAACTGTCATTTTATTTGTAACCGGTAAAATATTATCCGACTGCCAGATATAGAGATTAAACTCATTTTCTTCATTTTTTATCTGCTGGTCAAACTGATATTCATATGAAGAATTATCATCTATATCCTTACTGTAAATTCTGCATGACAGTAATTTTCCGGTTGCATCTTTTTCTGAAACAATTGCCGATATGTTTCGCATCATACCGCTTTTATTATATACGGTAACGCCGCCAAATCCGTCTGTTCCGTCGAAATAAAATGCTGCATTTTCAGCATACATAACCGAAAATTCAAATTCTTCAGGAGATGTATATCGAAAACCCATATCTTCTATTGCTGTTTTATCAAGCTTTACCCGATAATCTCCGGGCAAATCCAACGTTGCAGTCGGACTAAGCTTAAGCACTCCATCGCTGAAGCTGTTTTGTGTTTGTATTACATTCCCCGACGGATCATAAAGCTTTGCACACTCCGATAAATCAGAGTTTCCGAAATTTTCACTTTCAAACTTTATTGTTATCGGTTCGTCACTTCTGTACTCTTTCATTTCAGCTGTAAGCGAATTTACATAATAAACTCTTACCGCCTCAAGGGAAATATCAGTTGATTCACCGTAAGACACTATCGAAAAGCTGTTAAGAACATCTGCTACTCCGTCACCGTTTAAGTCGTCGGAATAACTAAGCGTTTCATTGCCGTTTTCGCCGGTTTTAACCGGGCGATACATCCGCTCATCATCCCAGCCCTTATGATTATTTCCCGAACCGTCTGTCATGGTGTAATAAAAACGTGCATTCGCATTATCAAAAATGATCTTTATTTTTAAAAGCTCATTATTATTGTGTTTAAAATAGGTTCCATTCCAGCTGCCGGATGTTTTTGTGCTTATCTTGTCATCGGCAACTCCCTTTACTACTATTACAGAATTTGCGCTTATTCCAAAAAGCTTATATAACCCTCTTGCTTCCGTTGAATAAGGAAGATCTGATATATCATCCGGACGGTTATACTTAAAGTCTATTTTCTTATAAGACTTCTGAGGTACTCTTATATCCGCTTCAACAGCAACAAGCCCTTTTGTTAAATCAACCGGCGTTTCGAGATTTCTTACAATACATGACGCATTACCGTTTGCCGAGCTGTTTCCTTCCGGGAAACTAACAGATAACGCTCCGTTTTTTGCTTCGACAGCGGCTGAAAAACCATCATTTGTCCCTCCCGGCTTCCAATTATTATTCCCGGTATCAAAAGTGTCGTTTATTATATATGCAACCTCTGCTTTTGCTTTCGTCTCCCAAAATGTTACTCCGGTACAGGAAATTACGACTGCAAGAATTAATACATTCAATCTTTTTAATCTTGTCATATTAATCCTCCGAAAGCTGTCCTTTCAGATATGAAACAATATTTGTATCAGCATCTGTAAAGATATCTTTTGTATAACTCATTACAGTTATATCTCCCTTATACACTTCCATCGCCATCAGTTCTGCCAAATCATCAACCGATATATACACCCGGTCGTCAATCTTTTTAAGCATTTTTTCCGGCACAACCGAGCTTCCGTATGAATCCGTTATGTTTTCAAGGTCGGGCGATATAACAAATGTTCCGGAAGAATCTGTAACCGAAATTTCTCCTGTTGCTTCATTATATTCAACAGCCGCTTCCAGTCCTTCACATACAAACCTCAATGGTACATATAATGTGTCATCTTCTTTAAACGTTCTTGCTGAATAGTCCTCGCTTAAAGGCTTTCTTTTACCCAAAAGATAAGCATAAGACGAATCATCCGTAAATGCGGCTCCCTCAGCTATACGCTTAACCGCCCTTTCGCTGTACATTCCCATTCTTGTAAACGGTATCGGCTTAAAGTCCTGCATTATACCATACACGGCAGCGTCTTCTCTTAAAAGATAATTGCCTTTTTTATAGTCATAAAATCCCGGATCTACACTTGTTATATAATTATCCTCAATCTTCGCTGTTGATTGAAATTCCGTCGCAACCCTTACATCAGGTGAATTAACAAAAAGATTATGTGCAATCACAAAATCCTCGCCTATTTTCACCGAGCCGTCAGGCTTTATATATCCCTCCATCCACGGATATTGTTCCAGCCATATTTCACTCATATACGAAACCTCTCTCAAGCCCCTGAGATATGGCGAAGGATCAAATGCTGCCCCATACGCTGCTGCATTCATTGCCTCCACGCTTTCTGTTACATTTTCAGATGTATTGTTTATAAAAATGTTATTCAAAACCTTATTATCCGAGCCTGCAAACTTTATCGGTGCACCGTACATATTTTCAAACACATTGCCATATATTGTAGTTGCGGCTGAGAATCCGTCTAAAAATATTCCCTGTGTACCGGCACCGGCCGTTTTTTCCTTTGTTCCTACATCATGAAAATAATTATATCTAATTTCATTCCCCTGATATGTTAAGTTTCCGTGATTATAAATGGCTCCCATGTCATCTGTACTATTAACGCAATCAAAAAACTCATTGTATTCGATAATATGATTATTTCCCTGATATTCAATCATGTCATGCTCCGACTTATGGAACTTATTATATGAAGCACGCTGCCCACACCCTCTAAGCTTTAAAGACGGGCAATATGTTTTTGTTTTACGGTCGTTTGCATAAAATTCACAGTTTTCAACGTAATTTCCGCTTTCCTCAAGAGTAATTCTGTCGCCACCGTAAAGGTCGACTCCGCCGTTGTTATCATGAATTATACAATTTTTAAGACCATTATTCTTTCCGCCTGATATAAGAACATTCCAGAGCATAAAATAAGATATTTCACAGCCGTCAATTACGCAGTTTTCAGAATTGCTTATACACATCGCTCTTCCGCATCCGCCTTTGAAATTAATATTTTTGATTGTAATATCAGACGCTTTATTAATCTGAATTATATCAACCTCATTTGCTGTGAGTAATATTTTCCCCAGTCCGTCCTGCGGCGGATATAAGTATAGCATAAGCGTGTCCTTGTCAATATAATATTCTCCCGGAGTATCTATTTCCTCAACAAGATTATATATGTAAAAAGGTCTGTCTTTCTTTACGCTATACATACTTGCCTGTGCCGATGTAATGGTTTGTTCAAATTCATCAACGGCTCCAAGACCTACAGTCTGGTCTGCCCAGTCAAACCAATATCTTCCATATAGCAATGCATATTTTGCATCTTTCCAGTACTTCATTCTGTCGGTATCAAGCTTAACTGTAAACGGTATCGCTTTCGACTTATCTCCATGCTGTTCGCCTGTTTCAGGATCTGTAAACCACCAGTCCGCCGCTTTGCTTCCCGCTTCTATTACCTCACTTACGTTGAGATAACCATCATTAGGATATCTTGATACCTGCATAACTTTATCATCAATAAAAAGCTCAGGTCCTGCAGCTGTATCTCCATACACTCCGGTAGTCAAAAATCTCGCCGCCGGATATCTTGAGTATGCGCCAATCCATTCGGGATCGCCTATTTCCTCGATACCGATATTCTTTAAATCAAACTGAAGCAGTCTGTCACGGGCATTTTCATTAATAAGTTTTTCCTTTACGCTGTCGTCTGCCGATATAAAATCGTCTGCGTCAAGATACATTCCGCCAGCAAACTCAACCTCTTCATCACGATATGCTCTGTAACACACTCCTGAATCCTGCTCTTCCAGCTTAAATATTTTAAGCATATTATAAACGCCTTCGCGGAAATATACTACCGCTCCCTCAGATCCTATCTCTCCGGCAGCTCTTATTTCCCTCAGCTTATCCCTTGCAGCTTCCGGCGTTTTTAACGGACTTTCTTTTGTACCCGGATTGTCATCGTTCCCATCCGGTGCTACAAAGATAATCGTTTTTTTCTCAGCCGCAAATGCCGGTATTTGAAATGCACCCGTCATAAATGCACCTGAAAGTATAACGCATATCAGTCTTTTTGCAAGTCTCATATAAATCTACCTTTCTTTATTATTTTTCTCAAAGGCTTTTTATTTCAAAGCCTCCCATTCTGCCAACTGCTTTTCAGCCTCTGCCTTTATTTCGTTCATTCCGGCGTCTTCAAGCTCCTTTATATATTGATCCTTATATGTCTCAACCGGATCATACAGGTTTGAATATTTTGCTACCACGGCCTCAATCTGTGCTATTTCTGTTCTTACAGGCGTTGTATCAAATCTGAATCCAGAAATTGCGGAAGGAGTCGCAGCCTCGTTGTATGCTTTTGTTTCCTCCCATATTGTCGGAGACTGTCCGGGTAAAATGTAAGAATTAAATACAGAAGCTATTTTCCAGTTCGCATTTTCCATATAATAACCGGAGTTTTCAATAAATGTAACAACATTATTTTCATCTACTGTATAATGCTTACCCTCTATGCCGTAGCAAAGTACTCTGTAAAACTCTTTATTAAGATTTGCAAGCTCTATTACTTTAAAAGCAAGCTCCGGATTTTTTGACTTTGCACTTATTGCAGTCATCGCTGTAGAACCCGCACCGGCGCTCATATACCTTACACCAATCGGCACACCAATCGCCTGTGCATCCTTGTTTTTCTGATTATGCTCTGCAACTCCGCCGGGAGTGTACGAACCTCTCCATGCAGCATATTTACCCTTAGCCAATTCAAGATTATCATCCTGAACCGTTGCAACGTCAGAACGTATATATCCCTTTTCGAACCAGTCTGCCATTAACATTTCATCGAAAAATGCATCAGGTGAATCCGGCTTTGTATAAATGTTATAGCTACCGTCTTCAGATGTTACAACATGAACGCAACGGGCAATTGTATCTGTTATGACATTACCTTTTAAACCGCCGCCATAACCTTTTCTGAACGGATATTTTTCCGGATGTGTTTCCTTTACCCATTTAAGGAACGGCTCAATATCATTACCGTATTTTATTTCATCCATGTTAAGTCCATACTCTTCGGCAAGGTCTTTTAAAACATAAAGTCCTGTCTGTGTTGCCACTGCCTGTATATTAGGTATGGCGTAATAATGACCGCGGTATCCGGCTGCACTGTCAAGTATCTTTTGCGGAATTTCATCCGTTATATTTGAAGTTTCAAGGAACTTGTCAAGCTCATAAAAACCTCCTTTATCTACGGCTGTTTCATACTTGTTGATATAACCTGTAAAACACAAATCAAAGTTCTGACCGCTCGCCATATTCATAGTCATTCTCTCATTATACGCAGCGTTATCAATAAACTCAAGCTTTAGCTCAGCGTTTATTCCGTTTTCCTGCATAATACGGCTTGCCTCTGCGTTTATACTCTCTACATCTGCCTGTTTGTTTCCGGGCAGCATCCATATAAGCTGAGGCTTATCGCCCCCCGCCGTTTCCTTCTCCTTGTTGCATGCCGTAAATGATACTAAGCTTACAGCTGCAAGAATTGCTGATAAAATTTTTCTTTTTTTCATTTCTTGTTTCCTCCTTATTTTTTAATTTGAACGTTTTAAACGTTTAATTAACAACTTAGCCTTTGACTGAACCTACGGTTAAACCTTTTGCAAAGTATTTCTGAAAAAACGGAAATACTACAAGCGCCGGTCCGGCAACAATTACAACCATTGCCATTCTCGCTGTTTCTGCCGGAATATCGGCAGCTCCTATATCGAAATTGAGTGTTTCGGAATTGTTCCTAATAAGCTCTATATTCATCATCATCTTCTGTAAAAGATATTGAAGCGATATAAGATCCTGATTGTTTATATAAAGCATTGACGTGTACCAGTCGTTCCACTTCGCAAGAAATGTCATAAGAGCAACCGTTGCAAGTGCCGGTTTAATAAGAGGCAGTATCATTCTGAAATAAATCATATATTCATTTGCCCCGTCTATAACCGCCGATTCCGTTATTTCATATGGGATGTCCTGAATAAAGCTCCTCATCATGAACACATAAAACGGTGATATAAGACCCGGAATAATATAAATCCACATTGTGTCTCCAAGATGAAGATATTGAGTGTTTAATATGTATGTCGGTACAAGACCACCGCTGAACAATGTTGTAAAATAAATCAGAAAAGATATCACTGCCTTTCCCTTCAGATCTCTTTTCGACAGCATATAGGCCATGCATGACATCAGAAAAACCGAAAGGGCTGTTGATACTACTGAAAAAATTCCGGTAACCTTATACGCATTTATTACTTCTCCGGGATTTGAAAATATATATTTATATGCTGCTGTATCAAATTTTACCGGTATAAGTCTGTATCCGAAATTCATAATATCTATTTCATTTGAAAGAGATACACTCACAACAAGGACAAACGGATATATTACCAAAACCGCAAGTATTGAAAGCAATAAATTTAATCCGATTTGTTTTATTATATAACTTTTTTTCATATTATCTTATTAATTCTCCTTTCGGTTTAAAACAACGCATTATCCGGCTCAATCTTTCTTATAATGCCGTTTGTTATCATAACAAGAACAAGTCCTACAACAGACTGCAGAAATCCCGCTGCGGAAGAAATTCCCATATCGCCTATAACGCGCATCGTTCTGAATATGTATGTATCAAGGACATCCGTTACATCGTAAAGCTTTCCTATGTTTCTTGTGACCTGATAGAACAGCCCGAAGTCGGCTCTGAATATTCCGCCTATTTTCATTATAAGTAATAGCGTAATTAACGGCTTTAAGCACGGTATAATCACATAACGCATTTTTTGTCTCCAGTTTGCACCTTCAATCTGTGCCACTTCAAACAAACTGTTGTCTATTCCCATGAGTGCCGCATAATACATTATTGAATCCATTCCGACGTGTTTCCATATCGACGTTATTGTAAGAATCCCCGGCCAGGCAGATGGCGTTGAATACCAGTCTGTTTTTTCGGCACCTATTTTTGCAAGAAGAATATTTAATGTTCCGTTTTGCGGATGCAATATCGCATATACCATATATGAAACAACAACCCATGAAAGAAAATGCGGAGTAAGAAAAACCGTCTGATATACCTTTGTTGCTTTTCTGCTTGTTACCTCATACAATATAACCGCAAGAAGTATCGCCGCTATCATACCGGCTACTATAAATATGAAATTCAGATAAATCGTGTTCCATGTAATCTTCAGAAAATCCTTTGATTTCAAAAACACTTCGAAATTATCCAGCCCCACCCACGGGCTTCCGAAAATTCCGCCGTCAAACCTGTAGTTCTTAAAGGCAATTATAACTCCGAACATCGGCACATAATTAAATAGTATTATAAGACAAAGCGGTATCAGTCCGAGCGAATATAATTGCAGGGTCTGCATTTGTTTTGACTTTAAATGTGATTTTACTTTTTCAGGCTTTGTACTGACTTTTGTACGCATATGACAACCTCTCCTGTCTTTAATTTCTCTTTACATTTATTGTAACATGGAATTTGGCCATTGTAAACTCCAAATTTTCGTCAATTAACTCCAAAATTTAATTATCCGTTTTTTTTCAATTGACAATTACGTTTTTTTATGTTATATTAGAGTTAACACAATCAAAATTCGAAAAGAAATATCCGGATGAGGTGATAAATTTATGTTTAATGCAATTATTGTAGATGACGAAATATTCGAAGCACGCTGTATTTCAAAAGCAATTGACTGGAACAGCTATAATTTAAATCTTGCAAGAATTTTTAATAATCCAAACGAGGTTATTCCATATCTGAGAAACAACTATATAGATGTTGTTTTTTCTGATATTAAAATGCCGCAGATGGATGGTCTTGAGCTTTGCAGACAAATAAAAAAAGAATTTCCTGATATAATTATTGTGTTAATTTCTGCATACGCAGATTTTGAATATGCCCGTACCGCAATAGGTCACGGCTTTTTAGACTACATATTAAAACCTGTAACTTATCACCAGCTTGACAGTGTTTGCCGTAAAATTCAGGAAACACTTGCATCAATGTATGATTCGATTACCGATATAGATATTTCTTTTCTCAGAAATCAACAGATACTTGAGGATTACCTTTATAACAAATCACCTGTTACAACCGTTCAGCTTGATGAATTTTTATCAGGCGGTAAGTTTAAAAAAAGACTTTCTTCATGTCTTATAGGTATAACAAATCTGGAAATAGAAGTTTTTTCAGAGTATATCCAATACACCTGGAAACACGGAGTAGACCGCTTTTATAATTGTCTTTTCAACGAGCTTTCAGCAGCTGATGTTATGTCTTTTCCATTAACCTGCAGTTTCGGAAACATCAGTATTATAAGCTTTTATTCCGAAGACTCTTCCGCGGATTTCAAACAGCGTCTTTTAGAACTTTATAATAATTTAAAAAGCTTTTGCCATGAAATTTTAAAAGTGTCAATTACAATCAAAGATTCTATGTTTTACAATAATCTTGAGGAATTTAAAAATACTTCCGGAAATAATTATAAAAATCCGGCATATAACGTTGATAAAATAACACTTGCTGTGGAATTTATCAACAAAAACTATATGAAGGATTTGTCGGTATATGATATTGCCGATATTGTTGGTCTGTCACCTTATTATTTTTGCAAACAATTTAAAAATGATAAAGGACTCAACCTGACTTCTTACATAACACAGGTAAGAATGGAGCACGCAAAAAAACTTCTGCTGGAAACTAACCTGAAAATAGCTGAAATATACCCATTGGTAGGAATTAATAAAGGAAATTATTTTTTCAAAATATTTAAAACATACACCGGACTTACTCCCGGTGAATTCAGAGAATTAAACAGCACTACGGAGAATTAAACCATGAAAAACATATTATTTCTCAACACAATAAAGAAATACCGTTCAAACAGTCTTTTTGTTAAATACTTTGTAATTTCGGTATCGGTTATACTCATCCCGGCACTTATATTCGGTAGTGTTTTATTATATACTATGAGTCATAATCTTGATACGAACCGCAAAAACGAAACAACGCTCGCATGTAAAAATATTGCATCAAAATTCGACAGAACTGTAGACTATATTAACTCATACTACTCCAAGCTGATTTCAAGTCCGACGGTACTGTCATACATCTACAGTGATAAATACATATATTCTCCGAGACTAACACATAACGCCGCTGAAATAAATAATATATTTTCTGAAATTATTCTTTTTCAGCCGTATATTAAAAGTATTTATATTTATAACACTGCTCAGGATTATATCTTTGCTTCACATAGCTCCTCTTTTTTTGATGAGTTCTATGACACCGACTGGTATTATACGGCAAAAAACAGTACCTTTGATCAGATTTCACTTTCACGAAATGTTGATATGGGAAAAGGAGAAGAAGAATTTTTATCATTTATTTATAAATTCCCCGGTGCAACCGATACATTAGCCTATATTGTTTTTAATATAAGCACTGAAGATCTTATATCCATGCTTGCCGACACAAGCAACATAAAAAATTTCGCTGTTTATAATAATAACAGTTTACTCTTATCAAATACTGCCAATGCAGACTTTTCAGACGGAATTTCAGGATATTTATGCGAAAACACCGGGTACAGCGTTTCTGTAAGTATTTCAAATGAAATATATACTTTAAAACTAAGAAGTTACTTTTACATATTCATGTGTATTTTTATTTTAATTTTCTTGGCCAGTGTTTTTATCGCCTATATAGTCAGTAAGCAGTATTATAAATCTATCTATAATATTATAGATATTCTGCAGACCAATAACGCTTCACGGTCATTAGTTTTAACCCCTGTAAATAATGAACTGGAATACATAAGCAACAGCATTCTGGCACTTCATTCAAACCAGAATCTTATAGAAGAAGAATTAGTCGCAAACGCCACTAAGCTGCGTAAACTTCACATTAATGTACTTCAGGACCAGATAAGTCCCCATTTTATTCTTAATACGCTTAATCTTATAAGTCTTATCGATATTGAAGAACATAAAGGCGACAGTAAAATTTCAATTATAATAAAGCTTTTGTCGGATATTTTACGCGCTGTAAAAAAATCTGACCAGTACACTCTTCCATTTAATGAAGAGCTTGAATACCTAAAACAATACTGCACCATCGAAAATATTAAATATGATAACAGCTTTGAATTTATATATGATATTGATGAGAACACAATACCTTTATGCAGCGTAAAATTTATGCTGCAGCCAATTGTGGAGAACGCTATAAATCACGGAATATTAAAAACTCCGACTTGCACAGGAACCATAAAAATATCTTCCTATATGCAGGGTAGTGACTTTTTTGTAAGCGTTAGCGACTCAGGCGCCGGTTTCGAGACGAATAAGCTTCAAAAAATTTCTGCACTTCTTGATTCAGATGATATGCTTCCTTCCTCGCATATAGGGATTACCAATGTAAACAACCGCATTAAATTAATTTTCGGTACACAATATGGCGTGTCTATCCAATCTGTACCGGGCAACACCTGCGTTACTTTACATCTTCCGGCAAAAAAATTCTGAAAGGAATGATATTATTATGAAACATTATAAAACAGCAGTTTTCGGTGCAACAGTACTTGCTGCCGGAATTGCAGAAATGCTCGGAGACAGCGCAATAATTATCGAAAAAAGCGAATCAGTCGCCATTGATTACACAAGCTGTATAAATATGCCGCTTTCTGAAATCCGTGAGTGCAAAACCGAGCAGACGAAAAATTTTTTAAAAGATATTACCACAAGAAACCTGATTGATGAAACCGGTAAAGTTCATGTTTTTCCCATTGCCGGAATATGTGCAAAGCGTTTTTTAAAAGGCAATACCTTGTTGTCTACCGATGTAATATCTGTTGAACGAAAAAACGATGCATATGAAATTACGCTTTTTAATATTGACGGCTTTACCGTGATCAGCGCCGAACACATCATAGACACCACCGCAACAGGAATATTGGGAATAAATGCTGATGAGCTTGATTTTAAGAAATATTTAAATGCCGCAATATACGGCAGTTGCAACTGCAACAGCATACTGTTTAAAGGTCGTTTTGAAAATGAGTTTGTTTACTCTGTCCCTGTTGATAAAAATATATCCTACAGCGAGGCAGTAAATCTTTTGCATAAAAACTGGCAAAAGCTTTCGGAAAATGATTTAAAAAACTTTGAACTCACGGCAATTGCACCGCAATTTGCTTATATTTTTGACTCACCTGTAGAATTTTACATAGACACAAATTATTTATTTAAGCCCTCCGCATCACAAAAAAATCTCGGAGAGGCATTTGAGGAGGGTATCTATGCTTCTGAATTATTTGTCTGATAAAAAACACACCACTACTAAATTTAATGGTGAATTTGATGTTTCTTTCGATGTATGTGTTGCCGGTCTCGGAACAGCAGGATCATTTGCGGCAATTGCCGCTGCAAAAAACGGCGCTTCAGTTATAGGATTAGAAAAACTCAGCTCCATGGGAGGAGCCGGAACAAACGGCGGTGTTTACGACTATTTCTTCGGAAACAGCGGCGGCTTATTTGAAGAAATTAACGAAGAATGCTTTGAAATGGTAAAATGCGGATACATGAGTACAGACCGCTTCGAAAACAAAGCTTCCCTTCCGGGATGTGTTAAATCGGCTGTTCTTGAAAAACATGCTATCGAAAGTGGTTGCCTGCTTTATTATGATATAAGCATAACAGGCGTATTTACCATTGATAAAAAAATTGTTGGCGTACAAATTTTCAAAAACGGCGGTTTTTATAATATCGGTGCTAAGGTTGTTATAGACTGTACCGGAGAAGCATTTATCTGCCGTATGTGCGGCTGTGAAATGATGCCCGGACGGCCGTTTGATAATCAGCTTATGCGTTTTTCAAAGCCGGTTGGTATGTTTTACGACGACTATCTTGTAAGTATCTGGCAAAATTACGACTTTACTGATTTAACAGATGCATTTAAATATTCTCAAAAAGCACTGGAAAGCATGAGTATTCCGGTCGCTCTTCGTGATGCTTACACAAATAATAACCGTGTTCTTTATGAAAGCAGTCATATAGGAATGAGAGAGTCTTTTTGTGTTATAACAGAAGAAACCTTTACATTCAGCGACTACATAAACGGAAAACAGATAAAAGACTGTCTCTTTTACGCATTTGCACCTATGGATAACACAAACCACGATGTAGTGTTTGAATCAGATGAACATAAAGACTGGTTTATTTTCAGTTCCATGGCAGACTATGGTTTTTCTGTCGGAGTTTCACGAGATATGCTTATTCCAAAAGGATTTGACGGGCTGTTGATTGCGGCAAAAGGAATGGGAATAGGGCATGACATGAGCGGACTTTTACGCATGAAAAAGGATATGGAAAAATGCGGCGAAGCTGCTGCTGCAATAGCGACATATTCCGCACTTAACAATATTCCAACACGCAAAGTACCGTATGGGCAAATTATAAACCGCCTCAGAGAAACAGGCTGCTTTGATGAAAAAAACAACTCAGGACTACATCGGTTAAGAAATGCAACCGACGGATCATATCCAAATCCGGTGCTTCCCGAAACCATAGAAGACATAAAGGCAATCCTCGCATCCGATAATCCCGGTACAGCTTTTTGGAAAATAAGAACTATTGATAAAAATATGATTATTCCTAAGCTTAAAGAATACTTATCGGAAAAGAATGAAACACTTTCGACAAACAGTGCAATTGCGCTTGGAATGTTAAACAATGCGGACGGTACAGATATAATAAGAAAAATACTTAACTCTCCGCCAAAAATGCCGAAAAAAATTTATTCTGCAAGATTCTATGTTGATTTTTCAAAAGCAATAGTAATCGCAGGAAGACTTGGCGACGAACAGTCCATTGATAAGCTTCTTGATATTGTCGCCTCAAACGGAACAACCTATTCCGATAATCTCAAACCGGGAGAATATTATAAAACAAAAGCAGATTTTGAGTGCAATTTCGTATCACTTGCTATTGAAGCACTGCTTAAAATAGCAAAAAGTTCTTCACGTAAAAGCGAAATAATTTCTAAAATTAATGACTGGATTAGCACACAAAATCAGAACTCTGCACTTGAAAATATAAGAAAGGTTTTTGCAACAATACTTAATAATGCAAAAAGTGGAAACGAATAATGCTAAAAACATCAAACATTTATACTGATAACATGATATTTCAGCACGACAAAGAAATATTTATCCGTGGTTATTATGACGGCTCTTATCCTATTTGGGTACAAATACTCGAAAACGGTTGTAAAATTGCTGAAAATACTACTTACGCCTCAAACTGCATATGGGAAATATGTTTTTCTCCTTTAGGAATAAAAAAGAATATCGAAATTGAAATCAGCGCAAATGATGAAAAAATAACTTTAAAAAATGTTGCTTGCGGTGAAGTTTGGCTCATGAGCGGACAATCAAATATTGAATGCGGATTCGACTATTGTTCCGGTGCCGAACATTATCTTGATATTATCGGCAACTATGATATAAGATTTTTGGATATTGAACAAGACATAAGTTTTGAAAAGCAAGCAGAACTGAAAAATGCAAGATGGCTTAAACTAAACAAAAACTCTGCTCTGACTTTAAGTACAGTTTCTTGTATCTTTGCCTGCAGACTTGCTGAAAAACTTGATATTCCGATAGGCCTCGTAAAAAATTACAGAGGCGGAAATTCTGTTATAACTTTCCTTTCCGAAGAAAACATCAGAAATTCAGGCTATGACTTTCTAACTGAGCAATTTTTGAAAGGAAAAAATGAGCTTAAAAGTGCATGGTCAATGATTCCGTCCGGATTTTACAATGCAATGACCGCTCCGGTAGAAGCATTTTCTTACAGAGGAATTTTGTGGTATCAGGGCGAAACCGATTCAGCATATTTAAGACCCGATATATATAAAAAACTGATGAAAAGCTTACTTTACCAATGGCGTACCAATCTTCATGATGAAAGTCTGCCTGTAATAGTTGTTCAGCTATGTCCATTTGAAGCCGATCCGTTTGATTTTAAAGTAATACGCCAGTTTCAGCTTGACCTTTCGCTTGAGGATGAGTTCATACATCTCGTAACTACAAGTGATTGCGGACCAACCGGCGCCGACGGCGAGACTCCCATACATCCCAAATATAAAACACCAATAGGCGAACGCTGTGCAGATGCTGCACTCGGTGCTGTATATAACTTTCCGGGAGAATGGAGCGGACCGATTATTTCAAGCGCCGAGAAACAAGACAGCCGTATAATCTTAAAATTTGACCATACAGGCAGCGGTTTAAAATCCGATTCCCCTGTAAATTTTGAATGCTTTGCAGGAAACTTTTTCTTCTCCGAATGGCTCGAAGGAAAAATATCTTCAGAAAACACAATAACAATAGAAAATGCAAAAGACATTCACACAGTAAGATACGGCTATATAAATATGACCTCAGCAAAAACACTCGGAATAACACTTACAAACAACACAAACATCCCGGCTTCTCCTTTTGTTATTACCGTTTAGCTAAGAATAAATTCAGCACTTTATCGCAAATTTTGATAAAGTGCTGAAATCATTTTATAATTATTTAACCCTACCTTCTCTTATACCTGTAGTATACCCTTTCTCTCACGTCTATCTCATCCTCGTCAAATTCCTCATACGGATCATCTTCATCAAAATCCGACCAATCGCCCCATCGCCAATAAGTGTAGATATATTCAATGTCTCTTTGGCGATACATCTCCTTTTCATCCTCCGATTCATCCAGCAAATACCATACGAAATGACCATTTTTGCATTCGTAAAGTTCTCCGTCATCATCAAAATAAATGAACTCTGTCTCATCCTCATCTATCGCCTCAAGCTCATAGTCGAGCCAGCCTATCTTATGATAATCACACTCATCATGGAACTCATCATCACGGCACTCATATTCATCCTCACCGTCAGATGTTTCTTCCGTACAGTAGTGACCATAGAAATATTCTGTTTCACCTTCAACAGTTTTTACCTGAACATCAGTCCAGTCATCTTCTTCTATATATTCATCATCCCAGTCACTCCATTCACCGTATTCCTTATCTATATCGTCAAGGTAATCTTCATTGTCCTCCTCCTCTTCATCGGTTATATAATATTTCTTTTCGCGGTAGGAGTACATGACCTTCTCCTGTATACGATAGTCATCTTCATCTACATGATCCGGCAAATTTCTTGTCCATTCCGACCATTCGTATTCTTCTTCGTCGTATTCTTCTTCGTCGTATTCTTCCTCTTCTTCGTAGTACTCTTCCTCTTCTTCCTGCTCTTCTTCCGAATCATCACTGCGATAAGCCTCATCATCATTACTATCATAAGACTGATTATTCTCAGGAGTTATTAACACGAAATAGTTTTTATCGTCCCAACCGACATCACACCCCAGACCTTCAGCAATAGCACGTACCGGCACAAGAGTTCTGCCCGAGAGTTCAATAGCAGGAGCATCAAGCTGTATTTTCTTATTATTTATATACATAATATTCCGCCCGATTGTAACCTCTATTCTTTTACCGTCTTTC
Organism: Clostridia bacterium; assembly: GCA_045637525.1. Classification (GTDB taxonomy): domain Bacteria; phylum Bacillota; class Clostridia; order UBA1381; family UBA1381; genus JAZTZP01. The sequence continues at coordinate 44,372 of JAZTZP010000088.1, forward strand.
TCACCGATGGCGGTACTCGTATTATCGTCCCAGCTCACCTGGGCACCAAGTGTTTCGAATATTTTCCTCATCGGAACCATCGTTCTGTCATTGTACAAAACAGGCTCCTGATCGAACTCAATTTTATTACCCGATATTTTTACCGTTATTGGCTTGTTATCGGAATATATGTTTATCTGCGAACTAACTGTTTCAGATTCTCTGCCTTCTACCTCAACAACAGCCTTAAGCGTATGCTTTCCGTTATATGCACTCGCATCTAACATCGCTGTAAAAGGTATTTTATTCGACTCGCCGGCATATTTGTCATCTATGTAGTATATAACACGCTTTATATTGCGACCATAAAGATGAGCATAGCATGAAACCTCAAATACACCGTTCACCTCTGTTCCGTTGCCTATCTCACGATAACAGTAGCCACTGTCGCCGTTATATCCGTCCTGAATGAACCGCTGTCCTTTTGTAAGACTTAAATATTCATCCTTTATTTTTTGATTACTTGCTAACCTGAAGTCCTCAAACTCGCCATTTAAGCGGTTATCAAAATGAGCTATCAGCTTTATCTGAGGATATATCATCGGCAGATATGTATAATATTCCCGCATTCTTTTCAATGCAAAGTCCGTTGTATCAATGTTCAGACCGCCAAAAAGATAGTGTGCACTCCCCGATTCCGAAAGCATTATAGGCTTACGATTTCCGTATTCTTCTATAAAATCCTTCACAGCAACTACCGGAGCTGAGTTGTTGCCTTTTTTAAACCACATCTCTTCAAGCTCATCAGCATTCTTCCCGTCTTTTGTGTACATTGATGCATATGAAGATAAGCCAATCCAGTCGACATACTCATCACCCGGATAGTAAGAAGAAACATTCACATCATAGCTCGCTGCCTGAGTAGGACTCCATACCATTGCAACATTTGAGTTTCTGCTTTTAAAATACTCCGACACAAACTTAAATGCACTTTTAAACTCACTCATATTCGGTTTATTTTCCCATGAAGAATCAAATTCAGCAGCGAATCTGAGATAAACGGGAGTATCAGGATATTCACTGAATAAATCAGAAATTTCAGCTAAATATGAAGTCATATTTTTTACATTTCTTATATCCCCGGCTTCATTAGGGCAATTAAGTGCAAATTCAACCGCAAGTCCACTTTCGGATGCTTTCTTAAATTCATTTACATTATACGGCAGCAATGAATTTCCGAACTCCTGATATATAATAGTCATGGATTCATTATCCAGAACCCCGCTGTTACGCACCTCACCGTCTACGTTTGTACCAAACAAAACTCCGTTTCTTTTTTCATTTTTAGCACCGTAATATACCGGTGTACCTCTGTCTGTATACAATTTAATTTCTTTATTCATCTGAGTTGTTGCCTTATCCGCAATTTCAACCCACTCATTCAATTCTCCCGGATACTTGTCTACCAGCTCCTTAAGAAGGTTAAAATATTTCGCACTTGTTTCGTAAAAACCCAGTTTTAGATATGCAACAGCTACCTCCCGGTACCTCGAAGCTAAAACAAGTCGCTTTTCCTTTGCGTTAGGTCTGTTTTTCATCAGATCAATAATCTGTTCACCGTATGTGGCAATACTTCTGCTATATCCTTTTTCCAGTGCACTCTCATATTTCGCATTCAAATCCCAGAACTCGGCAGGATACTGATATGCGGCCAAAGCTCCGATATTTACATAACAGATAATAAAAAGGCATAAAAATATTACACTAATTCTTTTCATATCTTAAAATTCTCCATTTCCTTTATATGACTTGCAATTTTTACTGTTGTTCCACCAATGAAATCAAATAATAGCATCTTTCACGAGTCTGCCTTATTCCCTCGTAATTTCTTGCCATAGCCGCACCGGAGCCGCCTCCCCATTCAGCCTCTGCCGCATCTATCGCTTTTTCCTTTTTGGTTATCCATGCCTTTTCATCTTTATTTAGCTTTGAAAATTCGCCCGACGGCATTGTCTTTTTAAGATATTGATAAACCTCGTTTAAAAGATCGTCCCACTTTGTATATACAAGTCCCGACTGCCTGTTTATTTCGTGCTGATTAGGTGCATCATCAAGATAGGTTTTCGCATAGCTCTCTATCGCCTCCGCCTTCCGCTCAAATTCGTTTCTCTTCGTCTGCGTCACAGCCGGTGCTTTGGTTGCCACCGGTTTTTGAGTTGGTGCCGGAGTTGATGCCTTCGCTCTTTCAGCCACCCGATAAAGATACAGATTTTCAAGCATTTTCGTATTTGTTGCAGCCTCTATCGTTTCAAGTGTGCATGTGTTATCTTCTTTATTGAAGTTAAGCTTAAATCTCACCGGTGTTCCGAGCCATTCGCCGTCCGAACATACCGCCAGTGTATCCGATATAAACTCAGCACTCTTAAATGAACTGAAATCAGGGTTATCGTTTACCGGTGTTGTTTCAACCGTAATGATATTTGTTTCACCGGCACCGAATACCATTTTAACAAGCGGAAGCGACTCCTCCGCATTCGCATATGCATACCATGTGCCTAAGCATTCATCATAGTTAAAAGAAGCCTTCTCCGTCGGTTCAACAGTCTTATCCGGTTCTTCCGTTTTAATAACATTGTCTATCGGCACAAACTCATCAGTTATTTTCTTCATACACCCCGAAAACAATAAACTGCTCACAACAACGGCTATTGCCGGGACTATCTTTGCATATCTCATAAATCCTTCCTCCAAAATATAAATTTCTTCTTTAATTTTTAACAACAATACCGGTATTTGCGGTAAGTATTCCGCTTATATCAACCGAGCCGAAATTCTTCACTCTTTTTCCGTTAATCAGAAACATTACACCGTCTACATCGCTGAGCTCAGTCAGGGAATTAACCATAGAATAGATAACCGCCTGTTCCTTTTCGTCATCGCCCGTATTATCCTGCAAAAAGGTATTCTTCAGATTAACAAAACAGATTCCACCCCGTGTTTCAACCCCAATAAAACCGTCATTATTAATATACGCGCTTTCATATGCCTCATTATCGGGCTTCATAGCTAACCTTTCAAGAATAAACCGCTCCGTACTGAGCTTACCGCTCACTGCAACCGAATACGTCTCACGCTTAAGCCTGTTTTCATCTGCAAGATGATAAAGAGCTATTACGCTGTCACTTATCTCCGCCATATCCGAATGCAGATTAACGTCTCCGGCATAAAGATAATCTATTATCTCACCGTCACCGGCTAAAATATTGCTTCCGTCTACCGTCACCTTAACACCGCTGACGTCAATAACACTTCCGGCAGCACATACCGACTTAACGAGTGCATATGTCGTAAGCGTGTTACCGTCAATATTATCGGTAATATAGTCCCTGCTCAAATCAATAATCATAGTATTATCTGCATTTCTGATTATAGAGTTTACCTTTGTCTTTTCGTTTATTGTCCTGTTTGCGTCGGCTCTTTTAAGCTCTTCTATTATCTGTTTTGCCAGATCATCGGGAGTTGCATAGTTCATAACTCTTTCATCCTCTTCAATAGAGCTTCTGTCCTCATTGAGAAAATACAAAGTTGTAAGAACTCCATGCTCTCTCTTTTCTCTGCGACCGAAAATCACACCAAAAACTATTGAAAGTATAACCAGAACCAACCCGGCTGAGGCAGATATTATAATTATCCGTTTTTTCATATCTCCACCTCCGTATCGGGTTTTGTGTCCGTAACCTCGGTCTGTATATCGGACGCAGTTCTGTACGGCAGGATTATCTCAAACACACTGCCCTCATTTTCCGCATCATGTACCGAAACACTGCCACCATGCATAAGTATTATTTCCTTTGTAATAGCAAGACCAAGTCCCGTTCCGCCCGTATTTCTTGCACGGGAATCGTCTACACGGTAAAATCTTTCAAATATTCTTTCCTTATACTCATCGGGAATACCCGGTCCCTCGTCCGTAATCCGGGTAACAAGCTCTTTACCTGAAACATATGCTTCTATGCGGACTACACCGCCCGGCTTAGAATACTTTACAGCATTATCAACTATGTTATATACTGCTTCCCAGATTTTATCATAATCAATAAACACCGGCTGCATATCTTCTGTCATAACATCGGAGCTTATCGTTATGTTTTTGCCTGTCGCGCCGGGCTGAATTTTATTTTCAATACGCTTTAGGAGCATACCGTAATCCGCAAGCTCCGGTGTAAGCTCCTCTTTTCCCGATTCAATCTTCGTAAGCTTTAAAAGTCTTTCAACAATTCGTGTTAAGCGGTCTATTTCCTCACTTAAATCATTTAAAAAGTCACGTACCATCTCCATATCGGGTTTTTCAGCGCTTACAATCGTATCGCATATGAGCTTTATCGTCGCCATGGGAGTTTTAAGCTCATGTGATGCATCCGACACAAATTTACGTCTTTTTTCGTCAATATGTTCAAGCTCGGCACACATATAATTCATCGTCTCGGCAAGCTCTGTTATTTCATTTGTACCGTTTATTTTAATACGGGTTTTAAAATTACCCTTTGATATTTCCCCGGCTGTATCTATAAACACCTTCAGCGGTGACGTTATAAGATAGCTCGTTGCCATACTGAATATCGTTACAAAAATACATATAATAACAGAAAACATTATAAGACTTATCTGTACATTGCCGACCATACGCTCAATTCCGTCAATATCCTGTTCAAGATAAACCGCCCCACCGTCGTTTATCGGAACTGCAACGGAGAGAGTTATGTTCTTTATATCAGAGTTCTGCATTCCGGTTACAGCGTCATGAACTATCCCTCTTACAAACAGGCCGTCCGCATTATTATCGCTGTTGCTGTCATATATAACCTTATACGCCCCGTTAACTACAACAGCACGTATACCCGTCCCGGACAAATTCTCCGTAATAACAGCTTCCATCTCATACTCTTTAGCATCACCGTTAACTTTTTCGCTTATCAGTGCGGATATTATGTTTGCTTTCATAAACATATCCGTCTTCTCATCATCAAGCAAACTGCTTTTTACCATATTGATAACATATACGCTCATAAAAAACAACGCACATAGAATGATTAAAAAGCAAGTCACGGCAATTCTGAAGCGCATAGTCGTGAAAACTGCTAAGATTTTTTTAAAATCAATCTTTCTTATAGTAATATCCAACACCCCATTTTGTCTTTATATATTCCGGTTCCGCCGGATTTTTCTCTATCTTTTCCCTCAGACGTCTTATATGCACATCAACAGTACGTGCATCGCCCGGATAACCGAATCCCCACGCAATATCAAGCAGATTATCACGGGTATAAACCTTGCCGGGATTACTTACAAACAGCTCAAGCAAATCAAATTCCTTGCCCGTAAGCTCTACCGTCTCATCACGTACAGTAAGCTTTTTATAGTTATAGTCAAGAACTATATCGCCTGATTTTATAACACGATCCTTCGGCTTTTTCTTCTCACTCTTCACACGTCTGAAAATGGCCTTTATACGTGCAGTCACCTCACGCACAACAAAAGGCTTTGTTATATAATCATCCGCACCATACTCAAGACCGAGAATTTTATCAATATCATCATTTTTAGCTGTAAGCATTATTATAGGCACATCCGAAAACGCTCTTACAGCACGGCATACAGACAGCCCGTCCATCTTCGGCAGCATCAGATCGAGCAAGATGAGGTCTATACTCTCATCATGCGCAAGATGCAAAGCCTCCTCACCGTCAAACGCCGTAACAACCGTATAACCCTCCTGCTCAAGATTAAACTTAAGTCCCTTCACTATGAGTTTTTCATCATCAACAACAAGTATTTTCATAGCCTTAATCATTTACTCCTTTCCTTTATTCAACACATATACTGTCTTTTATCTTCTGAAACATTTTTTCCCCTATACCGGATACCTTTTTAATATCCTCAATACGTTTAAATCCGTTGTTTTTCTTCCGGTACTGTATAATCTGCTGAGCCAGCTTATCACCAACGCCCTTAATATGTTTAAGCTCGCTTTCCGATGCTGTGTTTATATTAATAAGCGACTTATATTCTCCGCCCTTATAAACCACAGGCTTATCTTCAGTAGTGGTATAAGCAGTTATCAGAGATGAAGTATAATCTTCAAGTATTATATCAGGTCTTTTACGCTCTGCCATCCCAATGCATAGTGCGGCTCCGCAAACAACACACGCAGTACACATTACCGAAATTGCGTTTTTTGTCAACCTTCTCACTTTATAATAAGCTCACTCCCTCCGGGCAAGACTGTCAACTTAACGTTTACAGTCTTGCAGTGAAATATTTTACCTGCGGTAAAATGTGAAATTCACACATGTTGTTTGAGTGAAATCCACGCTTCGCATAGGTGAAATCTGTCGCATAGCGACAGGTTTTGGTAGAAATCGCAAGCGATTTCAAATTTAAATTTCTTAAGTTGACAGCATTGCTTTAGGCAAGGGAGGCTTGCAAAGCGGCATCGGAATCCTACTACTTTATCGCAGATAA
>JAZTZP010000089.1:0-42300 GCA_045637525.1 Clostridia bacterium
CCTACTCATTTATCCCGACCTTTACATCGTTTTTTAAGTCGAAAAAATTGCTTGTTTTTACTGTAACAAGTTTTTCTTCAATTTGGTTACTTTTATTTACCTGGGCGGTGTATACGGGCGGGCTATATTGGTTTCCTGTGGCCTGCATCGGCACACTAATGGGGTATACATTGGTTTTTGGAACAATTTTGCTATCCGGAACAAAGCTGTCACATTTAAAATTTGTCATAGTTTTTACATCGGTTTTGGCGCTGACAATACTGCTTCTTTTGTGTGTTTATAGTTGGAAACCCTTTATGCTTGGGTCGGCAATTCTCATAACGATTTATGCGTACATTCCCGTGATTTTCAGCGCTGTGATTTGTTTGTTTCATTTTGACGGGTTTTTTAAGGCAGGCATTTGCATGGTTGTGGCGTCTTGTGTATATTACTGTATGGGGTATGCCACAAACGCACTGTTTGGACTGAATGAAACCCATTATGAAGTGGATTTTCACAACTGGACACAGTGTGTTACGGGAAATGTCCACTTGATTGTTATAACAGCAATGCTGTTTATCAGTGTCGTTTTATTTGCAATCGGTTTTTTAAGAATTCGAAAAGACAAGAAGTAAGCCATTCAAATCTATCGAATAGATGATGTTTGTCTTGAAAATTGTTTTAGGTTCTCCTAACAAGTGACATTTGGGTGCCTAAATGTCCTGCTTGTTATGGTATGAGACAAAATTAAAAGGAATCACGAAATTTTCGTGATTCCTTTTTTTCACTGTCTCACAGAGAATATATTAAATTTTTGAGAATTGTAATTCGCGATATATTGCTTTGCAATTCGATATATTTTACTTCGTAAAATTCGATATGTTTACTTATCAGTAAACGCGATATGATATAAATCCCATCTTGTCCGAAGGACATATCGAAAGGCGTAGCCTTATATCGCACCATTAGGTATATCGCAAATCCCGTAAGGGATTTATATCGCGCCGTTGTATACTTAAGGTACAACGCATAGTCGGTGTTTTTGTTTTTATTGTTGTGCTTCGCTTAAGGTTTTCTTTAAAACTTCGTAAGCGTTGTTTATTTTTTGAGCGTATTTAGTATCATCAGCCGAACCGGTATCGGGGTGGAAGGTTTGCATTAAACGATTTCTATGTAATTTAAGACTGCTTAAGGTTACGTCGTCCAAATCGTCAATCATAAATAACGCCATTGCTTGTTGTAATTCAGAAGGTGTAGAATTAACAACAGGCTCACTTTGATTATATGAATAATATTGCTGTGAAGCTTCTTCTATAGCGGCAGACCAAGTGGTTGCAAAGGCTTCAATAAATTCGTCCATTCCTCTTGGGTTTTCATACTTAATTTTGTTTCCGAAAAAGGCCTTTTTGGCTTTGGCTTTAGCACCTAATACCATTTTAGTTTCATATTGGAAATATGGTTGTGTCATTGAAACCGAAAGTAAAATATCACCTGTTACCTTGCTGCCGATAAGACCCTCTTTAAACTCTTCGGGTTGGAAAAGCATATCAAAATCAGCAAGATTTGCAAATCTTAAGAAAATAGTTTCCTTGCTTACACCGTAAGAACCGATATAGAAAATCTTATTAACAGCGTCAATATGAACGTCGTGAAAACTGTGAGTTTCGTTAAACACTGGTCTTAAATTTGTTTCGGAATAATCAATATAATCCTTAAAAGCATTATAATCCTCAAATGTGTAACTACTGTCAAAGGTGCTTATCATATAATAAGGAACCTTTTTCATACACTTCGAGCATAAATATTGACCGTCTTGTAGCTTTGTTCTAAAAAGCATTTTAGTTTTTGCGCCGCAATCAGCACAGTAAATTTCTTTAAATAATGCCATACCTTTTTACCCCATTCCCTTATTTTTAAAAATTCCGCACCCTTAATATACGGATACTTTATTATACCCCCATTAAAATACTTTGTCAAGAATTGACAAAGTTTTAAGTTTTATAAAAATCGTTTATTCCTTTCGCAATACAAAAAGCAAGATTCGCTTGGTAATCGGGCTGCTTTAGCTTTTCAAGCTCAGCCTTATTGCTTAAAAAACCACACTCTACAAGCACCGCGGGAATTGTAGCATTATAAAGAATATAGGTGCTGCTTGTAGCCTTTTTGCAAACCCGTGTGTTGCTAGGTTGCAAAAGGCTTATAATAGAACTTTGTATATTCTCGCTTAATTTCTTAGAGCCTTCGGTTTTGGGGCTGTAAAACACCTGCGAACCGTTGGCGGCGGTGGTAGTAAACTTGTTTAGGTGAACGCTTACAAATAATGCATTGGGATAATCCTTCATAAGCGATAAGCGGTTTCGCAAATCGCTCTTTTTACGAAGGGCTATTTGCTCGGTTTCTACGTCGTCGGTTGAAACGTCGGCCTCGCGAGTTAACACTACGCGGTAACCTTCTTGCCGCAAAATATTCGCAACCGTTAAAGCTATGTTTAAATTTATATCCTTTTCGGCCGTACCGTCGGCACCTACCGCTCCACCGTCAAACCCGCCGTGGCCTGCATCTAAAATTACTGTCTTTTGCGACTTTTCGGTAGCGGTAGAATAAACAAAAATATCGGTTGATTGTTTGCCCAAAAACACAGAAACGCAAATAATTAAAAGCAAACAAACAACCGACATAAATCTTTTAAGCATAATAACACCACCAATAAAGGTTATGCTATTTTATTTTTTGGTAGAACAAAATACCACCTTGCCGTTACCGTTTAAAATAATTTTTCCGCTATTGGCGGTTGAGAAAAAGCTATCGCCTTTTTTAAATTCCCTACTGCCTGAATCGTCGCTTATTTTCACTCCGCCCTCAATAACAACGCCAACGGCATAGCGACCGTTAAAATCAACCTCACAAGCATTTTCAACCTTTAAATTATACATTGTAAAGCAGTCGGTCAAGGTAGTGTCTACAACTGGAGTTAAATCGTTTTCAATAAAGCTTGTTTGGCGGTAATATTTGCTTCTTGTTTCAGCTTCGTTCAATCCGTTATAAACAAAGCAGTCGAACATATTTTCAAAGCCAAGACCGCCGTGAAGTTTTTGGTCGTTTAGCTTAATTCCGGCAGGAGTTACACGTTCGGGAATTACCATTAAATCGCTTGGCTCTTGCAGTTCTATCATTAAACTGCCACCACCAATGGCATGTGGCACTCCCCCTGCAACAAACCATAAATCCCCCTTATTCACAGGGAATTTATGAAGGCAATTAAGCATACCTTCAATATCTTGGCGCTCAAATAAATCTCGCCATTTTTCTTTGGTTATACCTTCTTTAAAGCCTAAATAAACGTGGGCGTCGGCATCGCTTTCTAAAAAATACCAACACTCTGTTTTGCCAAAATCAGATCCAAAAAACTCTTTAGCAAAAGGAATTGTAGGGTGGCACTGAATAGCCAAACGCTCGGCCGAATCTAAAAGCTTTACAAGAATGAACAGGTTTTCCCCACCCTTGCCTAAAATTTCGGCAGGATTTTCGGCTATAACGTCTTTAAAAAACTCACCGTTTTCGCAAATGCTTAACCCTTCGTTTTCTAAAGGCCTATCGGGGTTAAAGGCCGTAACGGTTGAAGCCAACCATTCTTCAGGCAAACGGCCGTTTTCACAAACCGCTTTACCCTTAAATTCATCAATTCGCTTGCCGCCAGTATAAGCGCGCCAAACTCTGTTTTCTTTAAATTTTAATATCATAAAATCACCCTAAAGGTTTTAATTTGCCATTTGCCAAAACTGATTTCGGCGCAATTCTTTTCAACCTTACATTCGCCGATATTTTCTTCGTTAAGGTTACATTCAAACATTTGTTTAATTTCCGTGCCGAAAGTAACAGTTGCTGTATTCGAGCCGTCCGAAACGTTATATAATCTTAAAATATATCCGTTTTTATCTTCGGCGCACTTAAAGATACTTAGCATTACGTCTTTATTATCTATCTTGAAATAACATTTTTCCAAAGCCGCTTCGTTTGTGAGCGAAGGAATAGAAAACGCCATACTTGTATTATCAATGTTATTGCCTAAACGCAACAAATCACTGTAACTTACCTCTTTACTTAAAGGCATAATAGCATACTTGTATTTAAGTGTTTGTTGAATTTGAGCCGCCTTAGAGCCTTTTTGCAAACGCACACGGTCAAAGGAACGAAGCAAAGTGAATGATAAGGTAGAGCGGTAATCGTCGTTACAACTGCACTCGTGAATACCAAAGGGGGATACTACTGCAAGTCCCTCACCCATATTATTGCGCTTGCCAACAATTCCCGCAGTGTTTTGCTCTAAATTGTAAGGCTCTACCCAACTGTCAGTAGAATTATCCACACCAACTTTTCTTTCTACAAAGCAAAAGGCTTGGGACGCGAAATAATTTTCTCCCTTAATATCAGTTGGGAAGGTTACGCGCAGGCGGTGGTCTTTAATATTATTTTCAATTTCGGTTTCAACCGTAACTGCGGCATCGTTTCGTTTTAATGTAACAAACGTTTTAATTTTAAGGGGCGCTTTTTCTTCGCTTCTCTTAAAGGTTGTACCGTTAAGGTGGGTGGGAAGCAGCATTTCCTTTTCAACCTTAAATACAACCTCGTTAATACCGCCGCTTACAACAGATATTTGAGCGCCGTTTCCAAAATCGGTTATAACTGTATCAAGCTTTAGGTCTTGATGGCGCCAGCCATCACCAACCTCGCCGTCGTCAATATATCCGTTTAAATCGCTATAGATTTTACCTGTTGCTTTATCGGTAATATTAAGGCGTCCGTTTTCCTTAATATCAAGTCGCACAAGGTCATTTTCGGCAAAGTTCGTGCCGAAAGTAAGGGTTTTTCGTGATGTTTTTCTTTCTTCACAAGGGCAAACGGTATATTCACTAAAACCAAAGGGGACAATTTCGGCTTCAAGGCTTATAGTATAAATATCCTTAATTCGAACCGCCTCGGTATAAGGGGTTGCTTGTACCTCTACACCCCGCTTAATATCAATTATTTGGTATTCGACCTCTTCCCCTTTAGTGTTCAAAATTTTAAAGTTGTTAACGGGGTCGTAATAAGCAACTCCCGTGCGTTTTTCGGGGTAGTATTCGAAAAACTCAATATCTACACGGCGAATGCCCTTAAATTCATAGGGTGTTAAATTATAAAGTCTGATTTTCAAACCGTTATCGGCAACGGCATCGGCACAGTTTTTGTTTTCAAATAAAAACTGCCTATAAAGTCTGTGGGCAATTTCATCCACTTGATCGTAGCGGTAAAGCATATCCTTATGAACCTGATCAACGGAACAACCGCAAATAGAATCGTGAGGATGATTTTTCATTAAATATTCATAAGCCAACTCAACGTAGCGACGGTTAAGGGGCGAACCCTCGATATTCATAATTGCCGTCATAGGTTCGATACGCTTTTCTAAAATATTTTGGCAGTTATCGTTTAAATATTTTAAGGGATAATAGCTTGAAATAGCACCAAATAGGGTTGGGTAATTATCGATCATACCGCCTCTTACGTCCAAAGGCTTGTTAAGCTCACCCTCTATTACGGGGAATTCGGCCTTATAAGGCTTTAACTCCTCAACCATTTCCTCAAGGTTAAAAAAGCCCACCTCGGCATCAGGATAAAGGCGCTTTAAATCGGCTATTAACTGCCCCGAATTTTTATCGGCTCTTGCGTGGTCGTGGGTGTAGGACAAGAAAATCACCGGCGCGGGGGTGCGCTCTATTACCGCGTCTACCCATTTCTTTAAAAATTCGTCTGCCTCGGGTGTGCCGCGTCGCTTTTTATAGCCGAAAGCAAACTCGGAATAGGGTCCCACTGTTAAAAGACATTCACTTCCGTCGGGAGATACCCAAACAAGCTGGTTTTTTGAGGTATTTCCTGTACCTCTGCTTGTGTAGGCGCCGTCTATTCCAAAACCTTTAAAAATTTGTGGCATTTGGGCAATATGGCCGAAAATATCGTTAACGTAACCGAATTTCCACGGCTTTCCGCCCCATTTTTTTGCAAGTTTATGACCGTATGCCAAGTTTCTGATTAAACTCTCCCCCGAAAGCAAAAATTCATCGGGCATAACGTACCAAGGGCCTACCTTTACCCTGCCCTCGCTTATAAATTTCTTTAATTTCTCCGCATTTTCGGGGCATATTTCGGCATAGTCCTCTAAAAGCACCGTTTGACCGTCGGTACAAAACAACCCAAAGTCCTTATCCTTTTCCAAAATTTCCACAAGAGCGTCAAGCATTTCCACCAAATTATAGCGAAAGCTTTGAAAGGGTGAATACCATTCCCTATCCCAATGTGAGCTTTGTAAAATATAAATTTTAAGTTTTTTCATAAAAATACCGCCCCAACCTAAACTTTAATTTAATTATACGTTTAAGTCGGGGCGATTTCCATTAATAATTTGATTATAAAACAGTATTATTCGATTTTATTGACATTACGTTTAATTTAGGTTAATATTGAATATAGTTTTTAAAAGTAGGTGATTTCGATTTTTAATAAATATATGACCGACCTTGCCTTCAGCGACTTTAATATAAACAACATTGAAGTGCATAATTTAATTTTTGCCGACGGTTACGTGGTTGATTATTCAAAACTTGGTCGCAAACAGCACTTGCTGCATTTAATGCTTTCGGGCAAACGAACCTATTACATAAATGATGAAGAAATCGAATTCGAGGGACAAAACGCTTTGTTTATTCCCCACGGCACTATATATTCTACCAAATCCTACAACCTTAACGGTACCGAATGTTCGGGCATTGGCGTTTCGTTTGATGCAACTACAAAGAACGGTAAAATTCTTTTGTTTCCCCATGGTATTTACCAAAAAAACTGCGGCGATAGAACAAGAGCGTTGTTTTTAGAAATCGACAAGGTTTACAAGGAGTTACCTCTTAAACATTCAAAGCTTAAAGCCTTAACTTTAGAACTTATTTCCCACCTTTCAAAAGAGAAGCATAACGAAGCTTACCAAATTATAAAACCTGCTTTAGAGTTTATAAATGCAACCTATACAAAAAACCTTGCCGTAAAGGAATATGCCGAAAAGTGCAATTTAAGCGAAAGCTATTTCAGAAAAACCTTCAAGGCTTATATGGGGCTTTCTCCCATAGATTACCGTAACGAATTAAGGTTTGCCAAAGCCGAGCAGTTATACCAAACAGGCCAAAATTTAGAGCAAATTGCCGAGGCGGTTGGTTTTTGCGATGCGGTTTTCTTTTCCAAGCTTTACAAAAAGCGTTTTGGCGTTTCAATTAAAAACCGACTTAAAACGGTATAAAAAATCCACCTGTCCACAGGTGGATTTTTCTTGTAGATTAAATTTTAGATTTATGGTATGATTTTTTTGTAAACTACCCAACCTTTTTCAGTTGATTCGTGTCTAAAAGATGAGCGCTCAAAACAAGAATATTTTTTGAAAGGAGAGTGCATATGTACTACATAAATGAACCGGACGACACATTAGTAATGCTAACCCTTGCGGGCGAACAAACCGCGTATGAAATTTTGGTTACCCGATATCAAAAGGCGGTTATAGATTCTGCTATGTATGTTACTAAAAATCGTTTTATGGCAGAAGATGCCGCACAAGATGCTTTTGTTACAGCTTGGATGAAACTTGATACCTTGCAAGAACCAAAAAAATACGGTTCTTGGGTTTGCCGTATTGCAAAAAACTGTGCTATTAATATGATAAACCGATACCGCAGTTTCTTGCCCCTTGACGTAGTGGAAAATTTGGATTTTTCTAATGATAGAACACTAAATCCCGCTGAACTGTGTGTATTGTCCGAAAACAGAAACGAAGTGAATGAAAGTGTAGAAAAACTGCCCGAAAAGGTGCGCGAAATCATTCGACTGCATTATTTCGAAAACCTTTCTATTGCAGAAATTGCCGACCGTATGCGCATCTCCGAGGGGACTGTAAAATGGCAGCTTCACGACGGAAGAAAACGAATCAGAAAGGAGCTTTGTGCTGTGAATGAAAAGTATAGTGATACTCTTGTACAGCGTGTTATGAAGAAGGTTGAAGAACTGAAATTATGGCAACTTAAAAACGATAAAAGCGGATTTGAAAAAATATACAAAGAGGTACTTAAAGAAGTGGAAAAACTTCCCGAATGTACCGAAAAGCACCACGCCCTTGCCGATGTGCTTATGCGCGGTTGGTGGTGGATTCCCGGCAAAAAGAATGACGCATTATTTGCCAGAATTTTTGAATCCGCCATGGAAGGTAAAAACGAAGAAGTAATGAACTTTATCGTAACTCGTGAGGATTCCATGTTAGATGGTGGGGCGCGCATTGATTTTATCCGCGAAAAACAAATTCCACGTCTCGAAAAGGCGGGCTTTGTTAAGGCACTTGGACGCGAGTGGTTTTGGTTAGGGTATTATTTAATGAGAGATGAGAATATAGGAGAAGCTCAATTTGCATACAAAAAAGTTGAGGAAATTCTCTCTAACGATGATGCTTATCGTACACTTGTGCCTTTTGCTCGGAAAATGGAAGAAGAGTTGGCTGCGCGATACAAGGAAACCGCAAAGAATCGCTATGTGATTGGAGGTACTGCTGAAGAATATCGAATGATAGACGGTAGAGCTCGCTATTGGGCAGAGGAAGGTTTCGGAGTAGGATATCTTGGTTCAATAGATAGGAAAAGTTCACGCATCTTGCGCAATGCTTCAAGTTGTGACGGACATTTCTTTGCTGATATTTCTCTTGGTGAATCATACGTAGGCTCCGATGGAACAAGGCTTACCTATATTTCTGATAATGAATCGGTGAGTACGCCTGCGGGCAGCTTTGATAACTGTAAGCTATGGGAGGTCAGACGTTTTACCGAAACACAAAAAATCGTATGCAGAACATTCTATAAGGATGGCATTGGTATTGTTCGTCAAGATCATATTACCGACGGAACAACAGATACTCATATTCTTGGTACATATGAGATCAAAGGAGGAAGTGGACTCCTTCCTATATTCCCCGGAAATACGTGGAATTATGATACCGCCTACTCTCCCGATGCAATCAAATCCGAGCTGAGCATCACAGTTTCTTATGCAGATGATGACCGTATTCTCATTTCCTATTGGGAAAATACCGAGAGAGTCGGATATGACAAAAATTCTTGGTTCGATATGGTACAAGAAATCGCAAATGATTATTACTGCACTAAAAATGATGGTAGAGAGCATATTTGCGATGTCAACCCTGCCATTGAACGAGCAGAACAACTTACAGTTAGTCCTATGGAAAAAGCACATACAAAAGCAGCTGCATCAGTAGCAAGAAGAATTCTCTCTACTGATACAACGTTCAATCCTAATTATACTGCTACAGGGCATTGGAATTTCTTTGGCAGAAATTATATTCAAAAGAAATCCGACTCTCTATATTTGACCCAATACAATCCCCGTTGGTCATTTGAATGGAAACATATAGGTAGTATGGGTGATGCCGAAGTACCTGTTCTTTATAATGATATATTGGGAATTTTGCAGGATGCTACAAATTGCGTTTGGTCGGACGAGTGGTGTATAGGT
Source organism: Clostridia bacterium (assembly GCA_045637525.1). GTDB lineage: Bacteria > Bacillota > Clostridia > UBA1381 > UBA1381 > JAZTZP01. The sequence continues at coordinate 9,571 of JAZTZP010000089.1, forward strand.
GTATCTCCCATTATTGAATATACAAAATGGGATAGAACCGTCAAAACACAAATCACCTGCGCGGATGGCGGAACAATTACCACAAAGGCGGGTACTTTTGAAAACTGCTTCAAGCTTTGCCTTGATATCGGAGGAATGGAAGGTGGCTGGTCTTATCGCGGCGGTAAAAAGGTTTACTATTTTGCCGAAGGAATCGGAATTGTTCGTACCGAGAATGAATATTGCGGTGGCGCGAGAACAGCGGTTTACGAGTTCACCTCTTACGAGGGCGTTGGGGAAGGCTTTATGCCACTTGCTGACGGTCTTGTTCGTCGATATGATGCGCTTGGACTGACAGACGGTTTTGTTGGCGCGGCGGAATATACCTATGTAGCGGATGAAGACGGTGATATCGTTGTATTTGCTGACCGCACAGGTATCCGTGAAGTTCCGCCTCCCATTACACAATACAGCGCAATTCAAGGCGAAGCGATTGAGCAGCAGCTATGGAACCAAGGAAAATGGCAAGCCACACAGGTAAAAAACGGTGCAAATAATTTTCATCTACTTCTTCATTTTCTCACACGGCCGAGCTTCAACCGAAACAACGCCCAAAGGTCGGTGGAAATTAATAAATTTAATTTGGACCTTTTGCACCTGCTGGGAAATGACGGAGATGTACCACCAGCATGGCAAAGTGTATATGGATGGAAAACAATTGTTCTTGCAGCTGCTTTATTTGGTAATAATCAAAAAGAAGATGGTTACGTGCAACTTGAACGTGCGTTAAAGTCGTGCGAGCAGATTGCACAGTTTAAAAAGGGAGATCTTTTGGATGCAGGAAAAAAAGACTTACTCGGCGGTGCACAATACGAATACGGGTGCGGCGTGATTCGACTTTCCGACGGAACGAGAGAACCTATTTCCAACCAATGGGGAATGGAATACAACGCAGCAAACTTATACTTTATCTTAACCACAACGCACGGTTGGGAGTGGTTTGATTCAGTCCGCAACGAAGAGCGTTTCAAAAAATATATAGAAAAAGCCAGAAAAATGGCTGATTCCAACTAAAAGAAGCGCCGAGTAATCGGCGCCTTTACTATTTTATTTAAGTCTTTCAATAAGATAGGATAACACGGGCTCGAACTTTGCGCCGTACCAATGGTTTTCCTCTTCCGCTGTGGCTTTAATGCACTCTACCGTGTAATCGGCGGCAATTTGGGCAGCTGAGAAAGCTGTTTTGCCAAGTACCTTAGCACCCACAAATGCAGAAGCGTAAATATCACCTGTGCCGTGGCAACTGTTGGGTAAAAAGTCGTGCTCATAATAGCTGTATTCGCCATTTTCAAACACTACAATACCCGTTTTGCCCTCTTTATACGAAACGCCCGTTAAAACAATATTCTTTGTGCCCAAAGCAGTAAGCTTTTCTAACAACAAGTCGATATACTCGCGGTCGTACTCGGTCTTATATTCCACATCAGCCAAAAGAGCAGCCTCGGTAATGTTAGGCAACAAGTAGTCGGCATTAGCGCAAAGGGTTTTCATTTCTTCAACAAAAGCCGCATCAAAACCGGGATAAAGTTTACCACCGTCTGCCATTGCAGGATCAATAATAGCAGGTGCGTTCTCTTTTTTGCAAGCGGCAATTATTGCCTTTACATATTCAATTTGCTTGGCACTGCCAAGGTAGCCTGTGTAAACCGCGTCAAAGGAAATACCCTCTTTTTGCCAATGTGCGCAAATAGCGGGCATATCATCGGTTAAATCTCTAAAGGTAAAGCCCTTAAAGCCTGCCGTATGGGTTGAAAGCACGGCAGAAGGCAACACGCAGGTTTCAATTCCGCAAGCCGAAATAATAGGAAGCGCTACCGTTAACGAGCACTGACCAACGCAGGAAATATCTTGAATAGTTAAAATTTTAGGGTATGCCATAATTTATCCCCTTTACATTTGGATTTTTTTACATTATAATACGGTTGTGGTCTTGTGTAAATAATCAAAAAAGGAAAATTATATATAACCAGATGAAAACAAAAAAATACTATTCACTTTATAACGAAATTAAAGAAAAAATAATATCGGGCGAATATGCCTCCGGCAGCAAACTACCCTCAAAGCGAATACTTGCCGACCAAAGCGGCGTTAGTTTAATTACGGTTGAAAAGGCATATTTTATGCTTGAGGACGAAGGCTACGTAACCCCACTTGAAAGACGGGGATATTTTGTGAACGAAATAGACCGTTTAAAGCTTGTGGCAAAAAGCAAGCCTTCTACCCCACCAAAAAAACTCAATGAGCCTACTTCCCAAAACGCCCAAGATTTTGAATATTCCGTTTGGTTTAAAACCGTAAGAAAGGTAATTTCAGAAAAGGGAGATAAGTTGTTTCTAAAAGCACCCAACGAGGGGTGCGAGGTGCTTCGCAACGCCATTGCCGATTATCTTCACCGCTACCGCCATATGACTGCCGACCCCAAACGTATAATTATAGGTTCAGGTGCCGAGCAACTTTATGAAAGCGTTATTAAACTTTTGGGGCGGGATAAAATATACGGCACCGAAGACCCTTGCTATGAAAAAATCCGCGACGTGTATACCGAAAACGGCGCTAAAGTTTGCCCCCTTAAAATGGGAAAGGACGGCATTAAAAAAACCGCCCTTTTGGAAAATCGTTTTGACGTTTTGCACGTAACCCCGTTTAACAGTTACCCCTCGGGCGTTACGGCATCTATTTCAAAAAGATATGAATATTTAAAATGGGCAAAGAACACCGGCAACTATATAATTGAGGATGATTTTAACAGCGAATTTTTTATGCCCGGCCACCCAATACAGTCACTTTACGCCCTTGACGACAGTGAGAACGTTATTTATATTAACACCTTTTCAAAAAGTCTTTCCCCCGCTATGAGGCTTGGATATATGATTTTACCCCAACAACTTATGGAAAACTATACCAAAACGCAGGGCAAATTTTCTTGCACGGTGCCCGTAATGGACCAATATATTTTAGCCGAATTTATAAATAGCGGCGCCTTCGAACGCCACCTTAACCGAATACGCAGGAAAATGAATAAATAACTGTTGAAAAGCAATTTTGTATGTGTTATAACAAAATAAAAGTTTTTTGGGGAGCAAAATTATGGAAATAATTTCACTTAACGGCATTTGGAATTTAAAAGGCAAAAAACAAAAAGACGAAAAAGATATTTCTATTAATATAAACGCTTGCGTTCCCGGTTGTGTTCAGTTGGATTTAGCCGAAGCAGGATATTTACCCAAAGATTTATATATGGGGCTTAATATCCGCGAAACCGAAAAGTTTGAACTTTACGAATGGTGGTACGAAAAGAATTTTGACTGTCCTATAAAAAAGACTAACGTTTATTTAGTTTTCGGTGCGGTAGATTGCTTTGCCGAATACTTCTTAAACGGTGTTAAAATTGGCGAAAGTAATAACGCCTTTATTGAACAAGAATTTAGGATTGACCAAGCTTTAAAAGACGGCAAAAACACCCTAACAGTACATATTACCTCACCTATAATTGCCGCAGAAGGCAAGGAATATTCAAAACGATTATTAGGACACCCCATTCATCCCGAAGCCCGTTTTGTGAGAAAACCGATTCATTCTTATGGTTGGGATATTATGCCGCGTGCAGTTACTTCGGGCCTTTGGCGCGACGTTAGAATTGAAATACGGGATGACATTTATTTTAGTCAAGCTCACGTTCGTAACAACTCGGTTTTTTATTATGTTTTAGAGACGGATATTAAAGACTTAAATAACGTAGAAATTGAACTCGAAGCATTTTGCGGCGAAGATAGTTTTGTTAAACACCGCGCACCAGTAACAAAATCAGAGGGCAGTTTAATTTTCAGTGTAAATAATCCTAAAAAATGGTGGCCTTACGGCTATGGTAAACCTAATATTTACGATGGCTTTGCCCGCATTTATAAGGATGGTACGCTTGTACACCAAGAAAAGTTGCACTTTGGAATCAGAACGGTTAAAATTGAACGCCAAGACCGCTTAAACGGCAAAAAAGGCATCTTTCGAATTCTTATTAATGATGTTGAAATTATGTGCAAGGGATCTAACTGGGTACCGCTTGATGCTTTTCACAGCCGCGATGCCCAGCGTTACGAAAAAGCCCTTTCGCTAGTTAGCGATATTGGTTGCAATATTTTACGTTGTTGGGGCGGCAGCGTTTATGAAGACCACGCATTTTTCGATTATTGCGACCGCCACGGCATTATGGTATGGCAAGATTTTTCAATGGCTTGTACCCGCTACCCCGAAACTGAAGAATTTAAACAAAATTTATTTAGTGAAGCGGTGTCGGTTATACGCAACCTTCGTAATCACCCATCGCTCATTATTTGGGCGGGAGATAACGAGTGTGATTCGGGAAATGTAGAATATAACCCGGACTTAAACACCTTAACTCGCGAACTTTTACCTAAAGCGGTCAAAGAAAATGACCCCGACAGACCATATTTGCCAAGTTCACCTTATATTTCAGGTGCCGAATATGATGCTGGTATGCGCTCGCAAGTAATCGGTTCCCAGCTTGTAGAAGACCATCTTTGGGGACCGCGCGATTATTTTAAAAGTGACTTTTACAAGCAAAACACCGCCTGCTTTGTTAGTGAAACTGGCTATCATGGTTGCCCCTCGCTTGAGTCTATAAAGAAGTTCATCACACCGAAAAACGTATGGCCTTATGAAAATAACGAAGAATGGATTCTTCATTCAAGCAACCAAAAGGGCAAAGACCACCGCGTAATGCTTATGCACAAGCAGGTTATGCAATTATTTGGCGAGGTGCCAAAAACACCCGAAGAATATATTACCGCCTCGCAAATTTCACAGGCAGAGGCAAAAAAGTATTTTATTGAACGTATGCGCGTGGGTCGCCCGCAAAAGACGGGTATTATTTGGTGGAATTTGCTTGACGGTTGGCCCCAAATGTCTGATGCAGTAGTAGATTATTACTTTTCCAAAAAGCTCGCCTACAACTACATTAAACGTTCACAAGCACCGTTTACTGTCGCAGCCGGTGAGCTTGGCGACTGGTCGTTACCGATTTTTGCTTGTAACGATACCCTATGCGAAAAACAAGTAAGCCTTACCGTTCGCGATGTAAATGAAGATAAAATAATTTTCGAAAAAGAATTTACCGTAGCCGAAAACTGTACTCAAAAAATAGCATCTATTCCCGTTTACTATTCGGAAAAGAAGTTCCTTATTTTTGAGTGGACTGCCGACGGCGAAAAGGGATGGAACCACTATTTAACGGGCTACCCACCCTTTAATCTTAATGAGTATATTAAAGTTATGGAAAAATACGGTTTTGATAAATAAAACAACTCCCGTTTGCGAAGGCAGACGGGAGCTATTTATTAATATTAGTTTTTAAAATATTCCTTTATTGTATTTAATCATAGCATAAAATGCCATACCGAGTCCTACTATAAAACCCACGACCATAATTACCACACCAATTATAGTATAAACATCATTTTCTAAATAAAGCGTTAAAGCTGAAAGTACGCTATATATCATAATGCTAACGCCCATAATAATCATACCTTTGCCTACTAATTTACCAAAGGGCAAACGGTCTTCTTCGCTAACACGCTTTCTATGATATGAATGAAGCATTTCTATATTGCCTTTCATATTAAAAATACCAATTACAATGCAAAGTACACCCACAAAAAAGGCAACAACAAATTCTATCATATTATACCTCCAAAAAATTTTTAATTTCTTCTAAATAATCGTTTTCAATTAGAACGTAATTAACACCGTGTTCAAGCGCTTTAGTTAAATTTTTATTGTTATTTGTCAAAATTTCTTCTAAAGAACAATCATCACACAATCTGTTTTCAATAGCGTTTGCATTAGCTTTAATATCATCAAAATGGTTGTTTATATAGTCCTCGCTCATAATAAGGCAAACGTATTTAATATTCTCTAAATATTCATCGCCGAAATATTTTTTATAATCAAAAGGAACGTAACAACCTTCAACAATCAAATTTTGCTTATTTTCAATAGCGGTTTTAATCATTTCACAGACTATGGGCCACAAATATTCGGTAAGAAGCTCGTCATCACTTAAAGGCGTAAGTGACGTATTGCCGCTTCGAATAAGCCCCATTTTTAAATGGTCTATTGAAAGATAGGGATATTTATATTTTTCAAGAAGCTTTTGCGCTAACAACGTCTTGCCCGTATGACTGGCACCTGTAATTATAATTATCATATATCTTCCCTTGTTTAATTAATTTATTTCATTATGCCATAAAACCTATAGTTTTTCAACCAAAAATAAAAATCGTCTATTTTGCATTGTCGAATCCTTTTTTACTTAACAAAATTAAAGGAACCAACCCAAAGGCTGATTCCTTTAATTTGACTGTGGGCTACGAAAAAGATATATTCTGCATTTTTGCATATGAATTCGAACTCTTACATAAATCACGGCGAAAGCCGTGTATATCATCAATTCCGCAGGAATTGCATATCATCAAAACGAAGTTTTGTATATCATCATTGCGAAAAGAAATGCAGCCTGCGGCTGATGATATACACCTTCGGTGATGAGATGCACGCTTGCGCGTGATGATATACCATTGCTTTCGCAATGGATAAAAAATCGACAGGTCGAAACCTGTCGATTTTTGGCTGGGGTGGCAGGATTCGAACCTACGAATGCAGCAGTCAAAGTGCTGTGTCTTACCGCTTGACGACACCCCAATATATTAAATTTTAGTAAAGGCTTTGGCTTTGTACCAAAGCCTTTTGTTTGTGGGGTGGAAGATGGGATTCGAACCCACGGTCTCCAGTGCCACAAACTGGCGCTTTAACCAACTAAGCTACATCCACCATATGGCGCGCTGAAAGGGACTCGAACCCCTGGCCTACTGCTTAGAAGGCAGTTGCTCTATCCAGCTGAGCTATCAGCGCAAATGTCTTTGGGAAAAGTGGAGCGAGTGATGGGAATCGAACCCACGCGGCCAGCTTGGAAGGCTGGAATTCTACCATTGAACTACACCCGCAAATCGACTGTGAGAAGCCCTTCGCGACCTCTCGACTTGTACTATTATAGCAGATATTTTCTGTTTTGTCAATAGTTTTTTTAAAATTTTTTTGAAAATTTTTCATTTTTTTCAGGGATGGCACTCCATCCCCTTAAAAAACCGTCAAATTCAAAGCCTTCACAAGCTTTTTCACGTCTGATTTTTTATTAAAAAACCCAAACGATGCGCGAACACACCCCTCCGCCCCTGTCCTTAGCGCCTTATGGGCTAAAGGTGCGCAATGAAATCCGGCTCTTACCGCAATGGAATATTTTGTATCAAGCATTTCGGAAACAGTTGTCGACGGTATACCTGAAACATTAAATGCAACAGTTCCGTTTCTTTTTGCCTTTGTTTTACTTCCGTAAACTTTTATCCCTTTTATTATGCTCAGATCCTCGATAAGTATTCGTGCAAGCTCCGTTTCTTTTTCGTGAATTTCCAAAGCATCAATTTTTTTTATAAATTTACACGCCTCGCCTAACGCTATTATCCCCGGCGCATTAATTGTCCCGCTCTGAAGTATATCGGGCATAAACTGCGGCTGTGTCATGCTTTCGGAATTACTCCCCGTCCCGCCCGATATTATCGGAACGAGCTCCACCCCCGGTCTCACATAAAGCCCGCCCGTTCCCAAAGGTCCCATAAGTCCCTTATGCCCGGAAAAAGCCAGCAAATCCGCATTCATATCCTCCACATCAACAGGATAGCATCCCGCCGTCTGAGCAGCGTCCACTAAAAAGGTTATACCATGTTTTTTGGCAATTTCGCCTATTTCCTTAACCGACTGTATACTGCCGCATACGTTTGATGCATGAGTACATACTAAAAGCTTTGTATCGCATTTTATAGCAAGCTCAACATCGGCAGGGCTCACATATCCGTTTTCATCTGCCGATACAATCGTATAGTTGCCGTAAAAATTCACCGGCCGAAGCACACTGTTATGCTCCATTTGTGTTATTACAGCATGACCGCCGTTTTTTAAAATACCCCCTATTGCCATATTAAGTGCAAGAGTTGCATTATTTGTAAATGCAATATTTTCGGGATTATCTATATTAAATAACTCTGCCGTATAAGCGGCAGCCTCATACACCTTTTCCATCGTGTCAATACTCAGTCTGTGCCCTCCTCTGCCTGCATTTGCGCTGTTACACATTGTCGCATAAACATCCCTTGAAATAACAGAAAAAGGCTTTCTGTAAGACGTAGCGGCGTTATCAAGATATATCATCATAAACCCGCTCCTTTTGTCCTGTCTCACGATAAACTTTTTTTATACCAACGGAAAAATCGTGTGCCGTTTGCAACCCGGTAGCAAGGCACTCATATTTCGCTCTTACGGAATATGAGCATCCGCCTGTCGATATCTCCCCCGGCGTATGAATAACCTCCGCACTGTAACAGCCCCTTTTGTATAAAATCCTTTTAAACCTTGAAGCCGTTGTAACCGACCCTATAACGAAAATAACATTCTGCATTCATTCTCACCTCTACATTCATAAAAAAACAAAGGTCCTAACGCTTTCGGATAAGACCTTTGTATGTATACCATATCTATCCGTATGGTATATAATATGAAAATAAAGTCAGATTGTGTCTTTTAATACACTTCAAATATACTTCGCGGCTTGTTATGGTATGCAACGCTCATAACAATCCCGATACTCAGCATATTAGTCATAAGCGAAGTTCCGCCATAGCTTATAAACGGCAAAGGAATCCCCGTAACAGGCATAAGTCCCATACACATTCCTATATTTTCAAATGTATGGAATAAAAGCATAGCCCCCACACCGGTACAAATATATCTGCCGAATAAATTATCAGCCTTTTTAGCCACACTAAAGCATTTTACAATAATAAAAAACAAAAGAAAAATTACAGCAACCGCGCCGAAAAATCCCCATTCTTCAGCTATTGTACTGAATATAAAGTCAGTATATTTTGTAGGAAGATAACCGAGCTGATTCTGCGATCCTTCAAGATACCCTGCGCCAAACACACCGCCCGAGCCTACCGCAATTTTCGACTGTATCACGTTATATCCGTCCTTTAACGGATCAAGCTCCGGGTCCAAAAACACCTGTATACGCCTTTGCTGATACTCTGAAAGAACAAAATAGTATATAACAGGAACAGATACCACGCCGGCAGCCGCAACCGGTATTACATATTTATATGAAATCTTCGCAGTAAACATCATCACTAAAAACATAAATATAAATACAAGCGTTGTACCGAGGTCAGGCTGCATCATTATAAGTACAATCGGAATCAGGCAATGAAGCATCAGTCCCAAAAGAATAAGCGGTTTGTTTATGTTCTCCGTCACCTTCGACAAATGGTAAGAAAACGTGAGTATAAACCCCGTCTTTGCAAGCTCCGACGGCTGAATTCCTATACTTCCCACACGAAGCCAGCTTCTTGCACCCCAGGTTCCGGCAATACCTATAATAAGCACCGCAATAAGCAGTACAATACACCCGAAAAGTATATATTTAATAAGCGGAATATACTGCTCATAATCGAAGAAACACGCAAAAATCATCAATGCAAGCCCGATACCAAACGCAACACACTGACTGATAATATTAGAATTTGTTCCAAGACTTCTTGTTGCACTGTATACTGAAAACAAACCTATTATCGATATTATAATAACAGCAATAAACAGCATTAATTCAAATTCAAAAGTCATAAGAGAATTAGTTGAAAATCGTCGTTTCACAGTATTAGCCTCCTCACCGCTAAATTTATTTTGCATTCACTTCGCTGTGTTCGTTCTTTATTTTTGAATGCATTATCTTCTGAGAAGAATATAATCCGAAATTACCGGAAAGCATATAGCTTACCGCACACGCAACCGCAAAAAGAGGTAACCCCTCTGCACCGAAAAGCTCAACGCTTAAAATAACCGATGCAACAGGGCAGTTCACCACTCCGCAGAACATCGCAACAAGCCCCACAGCGGCACAAAACCCGTTGTCCAATCCGACCAGTGGTCCCAAAGTACATCCGAGCGTTGCTCCTATAAAAAACGTAGGTACAATTTCGCCGCCTTTATATCCCGAGCCAATGGTAATGGCTGTAAATATAAGCTTTAAAATAAACGCATACCACACTGCCTCACCGTTTAACGCGCGTTCTGCAACGTCCATCCCGGCTCCGTTATAATCATTGTTTCCAGCTATAAAAGTAAGAAGTATTATAGCCGCACCGCCCGCAATCACCCTTATATAATCGTTTGGAAAAAGCTTGTCAAGCAGCTTATGACTTTTTTTCATCGTAACGCACATTACTATACTAAACAAACCGCATATTATCGCTACACCCACAACTCTTATAACACTGTACGCATCAAACGCCGGAATACTTCCAAGCAAATAGAACGTCTCTTCATTTCCCATAAGCGTACTTATAATACATGCAGTAAACGATGCAACAACACAAGGCAGAAGCGAGGAATAATACATAACACCCACGCTTATAACCTCAAGTGCAAACACAACAGCAGTAACAGGAGTTATAAACAAAGCCGAAAACACCGCACTCATACCGCAAAGAATAACCGTATGACGATCCTTCTCGTCAAGCTTAAACACTCTGCCGATAACTCCGGATATGCTACCGCCAAGCTGCAAAGCCGCTCCCTCTCTGCCGGCAGAGCCGCCGCACAGATGAGTTAAAATAGTGGAAACAAATATAAGAGGAGCCATCAGCGCCGGTACATTGTTATTTTCACGAACCGCACTGATTACCGTATTTGTTCCGGGATCTTTTCTGAGCCCACAAATTCTGTACAAAAAAACAATTATAAGACCGACAGCCGGCAGAAAAAATATTATATTCGGATTTTGTGTTCTCAGATTGGTGGCATACCCTATAAACAAATGAAATGCACCACCTGTCACACCGCCGAAAATCCCTACGACACCGGCTATAACAATCCATTTTACAAACGCCTTAAAATAGCTGTAAGCATATTTAAATTTCTCCATGTCATTCTCCTTTAAAACACATCATCAAACAGTGTAACCTGATCCTTTTCATAAATTCCGTCAAGGCAATGATTCTGTTCTAAAATTTCCATAATCGTCTTTGTTACACCTGTCCTTATACGAAGCTCCTCACGTGTTTTGAACGGAGCTTTTTCACGTTCCTCCATAATGCTTCTTGCCGCATTTTCGCCCATGTTCGGCAAAGCATTAAGAGGTGGCAATATCCCCTCCGGTGTCTGAATAAAATCTGTCGCATGGGACTTATACAAATCAACATTAACAAAATTAATGCCTCTTGCATACATCTCTATACATATCTCAAGTATAGGAATAAGATTTTCTTCTTTCGGAGAAATTGTTCCGTCCTTCTTTTTCTCAAGAAGCTCTTCCATCGCCGCACGCGCCGTTTGCATACCGTTTGCCATAATAGAAGCGTCAAAGTCATCAGCACGAACAGAAAAATATGCTATATAAAACGCCTCGGGATAATGTACCTTACAATACGCAATTCTGAACGCCATAGTAACGTATGCAACAGCGTGAGCCTTAGGGAACATATATTTAATTCTCTTACAGGATGTAAGGTACCACTCCGGCACATTGGCCGCTCGCATAGCCTCTTCATCCTCGGGTGTTAAACCCTTTCCCTTTCTCACGCTCTCCATTATCTTAAACGCATGACCGGGCTCTACCCCCATATGAATGAGATAAAGCATAATATCATCACGTGTACAAATAGCCTCTGAAAGTGTAGTAACCCCCTCCTGAATAAGAGTCTGTGCATTATTGAGCCACACATCAGTACCATGAGAAAGTCCGGATATTCTTACAAGCTCCGAAAACCTGGTAGGCATTGTATCTATAAGCATCTGACGAACAAACTTCGTTCCGAACTCAGGAACACCATACGTTCCGACAGTAGAGCCAATGTCTTCTGTAATATTAAGTGCATCGGTCGATGTAAACAAGCTGAGTGTTTCTTTATCATCAAGAGGGATTGTCTGAGGGTCTATTCCCGTTAAATCCGTAAGCATTCTGATAACAGTCGGATCGTCGTGACCAAGCTCATCAAGCTTTAAGAGGTTCTGATCTATCGAATGGTAATCAAAATGCGTTGTTATAATATCAGAATTAGGATCATCAGCCGGATGCTGTATAGGGCAAAACTCATGTATATTATTCTTGTAAGGAACAACTATTATTCCGCCCGGATGCTGACCGGATGTACGTTTCACTCCAACACACCCTGCCGCAAGCCGTTTTTTCTCAGCATTTCTTATCTGTATACCCTTTTCCTCTTCATATTTCTTCACATAACCGTATGCTGTTTTTTCAGCAACAGTACCTATCGTACCGGCTCTGAAAACATATCCTTCACCAAAAAACTCTTCGGTATATTTGTGAATTCTCGGCTGATAGCTTCCCGAAAAATTAAGGTCTATATCAGGCTCTTTATCGCCCTTAAATCCGAGAAACGTTTCAAAAGGTATGTCATGACCGTCTTTTTTGTATTTTGTACCGCACTCCGGACATACCTTATCAGGCAAGTCGCACCCATGCACACCGTTTGCATCCGTAATAAATTCAGAATGCTTACAGTTCGGGCAAACATAATGCGGCGGAAGCGAATTAACCTCCGTTATATCCGACAAAAAGGCAACGAACGACGAGCCGACAGAGCCTCTTGAGCCTACAAGATAACCGTCTGACAAGGATTTGCGTACAAGCTCCTGAGCTATTCGGTACATAACCGAAAATCCGTAGGTTGTTATGGAATAAAGCTCCTTATCAAGTCTTTCCTGAACAATCTTCGGAAGAGGATCTCCGTATATTTCTTTCGCCTTATTGTTAGAATCGTTTACTATACCCTCCTGTGCTCCCTCTATCTCCGGCGGACATTTTTCCTTCGGAATAGGTCTCACATTATCTATCATATCAGCAACAAGATTTGTATTGATTACTACAACCTCATATGCCTTTTCACGTCCGAGATATTCAAACTCACGAAGCATTTCATCCGTAGTCCGAAAATACAAAGGCGCCTGATCATCAGCATCCTTAAACCCCTTATAATGCATAAGTATTTTTCTGTAATTAGCCCCCTCCGGATCTATAAAATGTACATCACATGTAGCAACAACGGGTTTTGAGGTCTCATCTCCGAGCTTTACAACTCTTTGGTTAAGTGCCTTAAGATCCTCATCCGTATTAATATCAGAAAAATCACTGCTTTTTTTCATATACGCATTATTGCCTATCGGCTGAATTTCGAGATAGTCATAAAATTCTGAAATCTCACGAATTTCTTCATCGCTTTTCCCGGAAGCTATCGCCGAAAACAGTTCGCCAGCCTCGCATGCCGAACCTACTATAATCCCCTCTCTTTTTTCAACAAGAAGACTTCTCGGTATCCTTGGAGTACGATGAAAATACTTCAGGTGCGAATCAGAAACCATCTCATATATATGACGAATACCCGTCTGATTTTTCGCAAGCAAAATTATATGATATGCCTTACCCTTCTTCGATGCACCTCTTATGTCAAGCTTTTCGTTAAGCTCATTTAATAAAAAGCCTTTTTCCTTAACCTCAGCAAGCATTTTTATGAATATATCAGCAGTTGCCTTTGCATCGTCAACCGCTCTGTGATGATGCTCCAAAACAATATTCAAATGCTTTGTAAGCGTATCAAGCTTATGATTTGGAAGCTCCGGATACAAGCATTTTGCAAGTATAAGAGTATCCATTGCGGGATAATCATACGGTATTCCCAGTCTGTTGCACTCATTTTTTATAAATCCGGTATCAAAGTTTGAGTTTTGTGCAACGAGTACGCATCCCTTACAAAACGCTAAAAACTCAGGCAAAATTTCCTCTATCTTAGGAGCATTCGCAACCATTTCGTCTGTTATGCTCGTAAGCTCCGTAATCTTTTCCGGTATATGCTTTTCAGGATTTACAAATGTCGACCATTTATCAATAACCTGACCGTTTTTAACCTTAACAGCACCAATTTCAGTTATTTTTTCCTTATTCTTATCAAGTCCCGTTGTCTCTATATCAAAAACAACAAACTCGCTTTCATAGGTGTGGTCGCCAATATCATATGTTATGGTCTGACTGTCGTCTACAAGATATCCTTCAACGCCGTAAATAACCTTAATCTTCTCATTATTCGACGAAGCCTTCATCCCGTCCGGATAAGACTGAACAACCCCGTGATCGGTTATTGCAACAGCGCTGTGTCCCCATTCGATGGCTCTTCCAATCAGCTCGCCTGCCGCCGTCACTCCGTCCATCGCCGACATCTGTGTATGCATATGAAGCTCTACACGCTTCACCGGTGCCTCATCAACACGCTTTTCAAAAAAGTCGTTTATACGCATTATTGAATATGCCGAAACCATTGTCTCCTTTGCATATTCATTATAGCTCGCTTTTCCCTTTACTATTACAAATAATCCCTTTTTTACATTCCCCTTGTTAAAAACCGAGGTTATTTTTTCATATGCCTCATCGTCTTCTTTTTTCTCTATAAAAAGCTGAACCGATATCGAGTCGTTATAATCGGTAAGTGAAAATGTAAGTATGTGAAATTCTTTTTGCGTTTTCTTACTTGTTATATCCTTTATCTCAAATTCAAAAACCTTTCCCCTGAATGTCGCTATTCCCGTTTCATCATCAATCTCTGAAATAGGCGTAAGCGGATCACGGAAATTACGGCCATAAATCAGCTCGCCCTCCGCCGAATTAAAAGCAACCGCAGTTTGTTGCTTCTGAACCCTTTGCGCCTGTGCCGGTGTCGGGCTTATATATTCTACCGCATTATGTTCAATACGGGTTATTTCCTCTTTAAAAGAGATAAAAACATCTGCAAGCTTATATCGTTCTATCAGCATTTTACGTAACCGCTGTGTCTGTTCATTGTCAAGCTTTTCATTAAGACAAAGCTTAATCATCCTGTTCTGCCTTGAAATTGCAGCGTTTTCTATCTCTATAATACTGAATTCAGTATCGCTGAGAAGTGAAAACATTTGTCCTATTTTTGGCTTCATTAAAGTCCTCCTCTCTAAAAATTATCAGGCAACTGCAATATTTTCATGCAGTTGCCCGATTTTATATAAAGTCTTTTTTACTTAAAATACTTTACACCCGAAATAAATATCTTCTGATCCTTGTTTCCGGGAACGTTCATGGCAACATTCCTGCCCATACGTTCACTGTGTCCCATCTTGCCGAGTACTCTGCCATCCGGACTCGTTATACCTTCTATGGCATATACAGAACCGTTAGGATTATATCTTATGTCATAAGTAGCCTCTCCATACTCATTCACATACTGAGTAGCAATCTGTCCGTTTGCGGCAAGCTTCTTAACCATATCCTCACTTGCAATAAATCTTCCCTCGCCGTGTGATACCGCAATTGTATGCGTATCACCAACATTCACGCCGGCAAGCCAAGGTGACTTATTAGAAGCAATCCTCGTATTAACCATGCATGAAACGTGACGTCCGATGGTATTAAACGTAAGTGTCGGCGAATCATCTTTCAAGTCAATTATCTCACCGTAAGGCACAAGTCCGAGCTTTATAAGCGCCTGGAAACCGTTACAGATTCCGAGCATAAGACCGTCTCTGTTTTTAAGAAGATTTGTTACGCTGTCTTTTACCCATGGATTTCTAAACGCTGTTGCAATAAACTTACCCGAGCCGTCCGGTTCATCTCCGCCTGAGAATCCTCCCGGAATCATAACAATCTGGGCTTCGTCTATCTTTTTCTTCATAATCTCCATAGACTCCATTACATCCGCACCGGTAAGGTTTCTTATAACGAATATATCAACCAGAGCCCCCGCACGCTCAAAAGCACGTGCCGTATCATATTCGCAGTTTGTTCCGGGGAATACCGGCATAAACACTCTCGGTTTTGCAAAGCTGTTTTTAGCCACAACAACATTTTCCGGAACATAGCTGAATGTTTCGATGTTTATCTCTTTTTCTTTTACGTTTGTCGGGAATACCTTTTCAAGTGTACTCTTCCAGCTCTTCACAGCCTCAGATAATGTTATGTTCATATCCTTGTATGCGATATGCTCTGAATCATGCGTGTAAGCAATAACCTTACCAAGCTTTAACTCTGTATCCTTTGCAGTTTCGATAACGATAGATCCGTTCATTGCACCAAAAAGCATATCTTCAGTTACACTGTCGTCAACTCTCATACCTATCATATTTCCGAAACACATCTTGCTTAAGCTCTCAGAAAGACCGTTTCCTTTAACAACCGAAGAAGAAAGCACCTTTCCCTCCAAAATAAGCTCATGTATATAATCATACATTTCCTTAAGCTTATCATAAACAGGAAGGTCATTTTCATCTCTTTCAACTTCAAATAAAACTATCTTGCTGTCCGACGACTTAAGCTCTGAAGATATTACCTTATCAGCCTTTGCCGGAGCAACAGCAAAAGACGTAAGTGTAGGCGGAACGTTTAATTCGTTAAAGCTTCCGCTCATCGAGTCTTTTCCTCCGATGGAAGCTATTCCAAGCTCAGACTGAACTCTGTAAGCACCGAGAAGTGCCGCAAAAGGCTTACCCCAACGCTTCGGGTCTGTACCGAGGCTTTCAAAATACTCCTGGAATGTTAAATATATGCTCTTATAATCAGCACCAATAGCAACAGCCTTTGAAACACTCTCAATAACAGCATACACACTACCGTGGAACGGGCTCCAGCTTGAAAGATAAGGGTCATAGCCGAAAGTCATTACGGTAGCAGTGTTTGTCTCACCGTCAAGCACCGGAACTTTTGCCGCCATACCTTCCGAAGGTGTAAGCTGATACTTACCGCCAAACGGCATAAGCACGGTATTTGCACCGATTGTACTGTCAAACATTTCAGATAATCCCTTCTGACAGCATACATTAAGCTTTTTAAGGTTATCAATCCATTTTTCACGCACGTCGCCATCATTTGAATAATCAAATACATTATTTTCAATAACAGGTAAAACAACCTCAACGTCCGTATTTTTCACAGCTCCGTTTGTGTTAAGGAACTCTCTTGAAATATCAACAATCTTCTTGCCTCTCCAATGCATTACAAGACGGTTTTCGTCTGTAACCTCAGCAACCACCGTAGCTTCAAGATTTTCTTTGTTTGCATATTCTATAAACTTATCCTTTGAAGCCGCTTCTATAACAACAGCCATTCTCTCCTGAGATTCGCTTATTGCAAGCTCAGTTCCGTCAAGACCGTCATATTTCTTTGGTACTTTATCAAGATCAATCACAAGTCCGTCCGCAAGTTCACCAATAGCAACAGATACACCGCCCGCACCGAAATCGTTACATCTCTTAATAAGCGTAGTAACCTCGCTGTTTCTGAAAAGTCTCTGTATTTTTCTCTCAACAGGCGGATTACCCTTTTGAACTTCACTTCCGCAGGTCTTGATTGAGCTTTCGGTATGAGCCTTCGATGAGCCCGTTGCACCACCGCAACCATCACGACCTGTTCTACCGCCAAGAAGAACAATTATATCGCCTTTTTCAGGCACTTTTCTGATTACATTTCCCTTAGGTGCCGCACCAATAACCGCACCAATCTCCATTCTCTTTGCGGCATATCCCTCGTGATAAATCTCCTGAACCTGTCCCGTTGCAAGACCTATCTGATTACCGTATGAGCTGTAACCTGCCGCAGCTCCCTTTGAAATCTTTCTCTGCATAAGCTTGCCCGGCATAGTTTCCTCAAGAGTAGCACGCGGATCTGCACTTCCTGTTACTCTCATCGCCTGATATACGTATGAACGTCCTGATAACGGGTCACGAATTGCACCGCCGAGACAAGTTGCGGCACCGCCAAACGGTTCAATTTCCGTAGGATGGTTATGTGTTTCGTTTTTAAACATTATAAGCCAGTCCTCGGTTTTGCCGTCAACATCTACCGGTACTACAATACTGCACGCATTTATTTCTTCTGACTCGTCTATCTCCTTAAGCAAGCCCTTTTTCTTAAGCTGCTTTACTATAATCGTTGCCATATTCATAAGGCATACATTTCTGTCGGGGCTGTAAAGCTCCGCCTTCGCCTTCAAATACTCGTCATATGCGTCACTTATCACATCGCCGTATTTGCCGTTATGAATTTTAACATCGTTTATCTTAGTTAAAAACGTAGTATGACGGCAATGGTCCGACCAATATGTGTCTATCATTCTGAGCTCAGTAATCGACGGATCTCTGTTTTCGTCATTTTTAAAATAATCACGGCAGAACATAAGATCATCAAGATCCATTGCAAAACCATAATCTGAAAGCATCTCACCAAGCTCGGTCTCATTCATGCTTATAAATCCGTCTATAATGCTTACATCATCAGGAATATCCGTTACAAGCTCAAGACTCTCCGGCTTTGAAAGCTCAGCTTCTCTTGCCTCAACAGGATTAATTATATATGTCTTTATAGCCTTAAACTCAGCATCAGTTATTTTACCGTCTAAAACATATACCTTTGCACTTCTTACAACAGGCGGTTCTTTTCCTGTAAGTATAGAAACGCACTCCTGTGCCGATGCCGCTCTCTGATCAAACTGACCGGGAAGATATTCAACCGCAAATACACGGCTTGCACAGTCTGTATCTATTGTTTCATCATACGCATTATCAACAGGTGGCTCAGAAAAAATCAAACCTCTTGATTTTTCATACTCTTCATCGGTCATCCCGGATATGTCGTATCTGTTTATTACTCTTACCTTTTCAAGTCCCAAAAGTCCGAGATTTGTTTTTAAATCGTCATAAAGGCCGCCGGCCTCCACATCAAACCCGTCTTTTTTTTCAACAAAAATTCTTCTGACTTTTTCCATAATGCTCCTCCATGAACTACAAATTTTAACTCCGGTTAATCTATTTCTATTTTACACTATTTTGCGACAAAAGTAAATAGCAATTTCTAAAAAAATTCAAAAAATTTTTTACCTGTTTTCACTGTCATCAAATAATGCCTTTGAAAAGTCAGCCGGATTAAACACCTGCAAATCATCTATACCTTCACCAACACCTATAAATTTAACCGGTATCTGCTGTTCCTTTGAAATAGCGATAACTATACCGCCCTTCGCCGTTCCGTCAAGCTTAGTAAGCGCAATTCCGGTTATATTCGCAGCCTCTTTAAAAAGCTCAGCCTGACTTACTGCATTTTGCCCGGTAGTTGCATCAAGAACAAGCAACGTCTCACGGGAAGCCTCGCCCAGCTCACGGTCGATTACACGGCTGATTTTTTCAAGCTCCGACATAAGATTTCTCTTATTGTGAAGTCGTCCCGCCGTATCACAGATTAAAATATCCGTACCCCTCGCCTTTGCGGCTCTGCATGCATCAAAAACCACAGCCGCAGGGTCGCTGTTTTCAGCCTGTTTTATAAGGTCGCATCCGCTGCGGTTTGCCCATACCTCTATCTGGTCAATAGCTGCAGCACGGAAAGTATCAGCCGCAGCCAGCAATACATTCTTACCCTGACTTTTATAGTAGGTAGCAAGCTTGCCTATCGTGGTGGTTTTGCCGACACCGTTTACTCCGATAACGAGTATTACAGACGGATTTGTTTCAAGCTTCATCTGTGTATCATTTTCGGAAAGTATTTCGCTTATTACATCTTTAAGCTCCTCTTTCACATCGTTTCCGTCTGTTATACGCTTTGTTTTCACACGGTCACGAAGCTGTTCTATAATATACACAGATGTTTCAACACCAATATCCGCCATTATAAGCGCCTCCTCAAGGCTCTCAAACAGCTCCTCGTCAACCTTAACAAAAACCTTAAAAACATTGTTGACCTGTTCGGAAATTGCGGTTCTTGTTTTCGTAAGTCCCTGTTTTAATTTGTCAAAAAAACCCATTTCAGTCTCCATTCCGCCGATATACGACGATATATTTTACTATATTTAGGGAATCTCTAATAATTCAGCGTGCGGGGAATTTTCAGAGGTTCCCTTTATTATGCAATACTGTCAACTTAAGAAATTTAAATTTGAAATCGCTTGCGATTTCTACCAAAACCTGTCGCTATGCGACAGATTTCACCCATGCGAAGCGTGGATTTCACTCACACAAAATATGTGAATTTCACATTTTACCGCAGGTAAAATATTTCACTGCAATACTGTAAACGTTAAGTTGACAGTATTGTTTTGTGGAATACCGGAGGTTTTTATTATGCAGCTTCAAAGTATAGCCATAAAAAATTATAAAGGAATAGACGAAATAAATATCGGAATTAACGGAAAAAACACCGTAATTTTCGGAACAAACGGAGCCGGAAAATCTTCAGTGCTCAGCGCAGTAAGCTGTGTGCTGAGCCGTATTATAGTATCGCTTTCAGACGGAGTATTCAACCCAACCGATACGCTGTCCGTATCCGATATAAAATACGGAGAAACGAAAACCGATATTTCCTGCGTATTTTCTTTTTCAGAATCTCAGAAAAAACGCTTCACACTCAGCCGTCATATATCAAAGACCGGAAAACCTCAGAAATATACCGATATAAGTGATTTTTACGAAGCCTTAAAAACGTATAAGGACGTAGACGGAAACCTGCCTGTACTTGTACACTACGGCGTTAACCGCAACGTATGGAGCATTCCTCTCAGAGTTCATAAAAATCACTCTTTTGAGAGCATTTCGGCATATGAAAATGCCATAGAGAATAAAATCGACTTCAAAAGCTTTTTCATATGGTTCAGAAACCGTGAGGACCACGAGCGCAAAATAATCGAAGAAACCAAAAACTCCTCTTATAAGGATAAGTCTTTAGAATGTGTAAGAACAGCTGTAAGCTGTATGCTCGAAGGCTTCTGCGACTTGCGTGTCAGGAGAAATCCGCTGAGAATGACCGTAAATAAAAACGATGCAGTCTTAACGCTTCAGCAGCTGTCGGACGGAGAAAAAATCATACTTGCCCTTACAGGTGATCTTGCAAGAAGAACAGCGCTTGCCAACCCGAATCTTGATAACCCGTTGCTTGGCGGCGGCATTGTACTGATAGATGAAATCGAGCTTCATATGCATACAACATGGCAGCGAAAAATCATAAATAAGCTCACACAGCTTTTCCCGAATCTTCAGTTTATTATTACCACCCATTCCCCGCAGGTACTCGGCGAGCTTGACGAGGATATAAATATTTTTCTTGTAAATAAAACAGAAACCGGTTTTCAGACAGAAAAATACAAATCACTTATTGCATGGGATGTAAATTCAATACTTGAAGACCTCATGAACACCCCGTCGCTGAACCGACATACAAAAGCAATTATAGATGAAATGTATCAGTGTATTCAGGATAAAAAATTCGACAAAGCAAGTGAGCTTGCCGATAAAATAGACACCCTTTCAGGCGGAATGAGCGAAGACGCCGTAAGAGGACGTACATTAATAAGAAGAGGACTATCACGTATATGAGAACTATTACAAAAAAAGGTCCGCCACACGATTTTGAAAAGTGGAAAAAGGAATATATTAAAGAACACGGCAAAGAGCCTGAATACGAATATTTTAAGGGAAAAGAAAAACGAAGACTAAAAGAATATATGTATAATGAGCAATACGGGCTTTGCTGTTATTGCATGAAGGAAATAAAAGATATAAACGACTGTCATATCGAGCATATAAAACCCCAGTGTGATTTTGAAAACGATACAATGGACTATAATAATATGCTAATTTCCTGTAACGGCACAAAACCGTATGCAAACGACTGTGAAACCTGCGGACATATGCGGAAAAACTGGTATAACGAAAACTACATATCACCGCTTGAGCCGGATGCGGAAAAGCACTTCATATTTAATATAGACGGCAGTGTAACCGCCCCGGACGGCGATATAAGAAGTATAAAAACAATAACCACTCTTCAGCTTAACTGTTACAGCTTAAAAAGGCTTCGTCGAGCAGCAGTATTTGCCGCCTTAGACAGCGATGATACGTATGACGAACTTATTCATGAATACAGCACACCGGTTAACAACAAGCTTCCCGAATATTGTGCCGCTGTACTCCAGTGTATACGCAAAATGAAATAATATATAGAAAATATTGAGAATTATTAAAAATTAACGTAATAATTTAAGTATTTTGCTTAAAATTTAAAAAAATACAAAAATAATCCGACAAAAACTCTTGACAAATCTGTTTTTATCTGATATAATAACTGAGTGACCGCATGAAATGGGTCTTAAAGCCATGCATAAATGGTACCTATAACAGCGTGTCTCCGAAAAAATTTTATAAGGAGGAAAAGCATAATGTACGCAGTAATCGAAACAGGCGGTAAGCAATACAAGGTTTCAGAAGGCGATACTATTTTTATCGAAAAGCTCGGTGTTGAAGAAGGCGAGGCTGTAACTTTTGATAAGGTATTGATTATCGGCGATGACGAAAACGTTACAATCGGCGCTCCGACAGTTGCAGGTGCAACAGTTGAAGCTAAGGTCGTTAAAAACGGCAAAGCAAAGAAGATCTACGTTTTCAAGATGAAGAGAAAGAAGAACTACAGACGTAAAAAGGGTCACAGACAACCTTTTACAAAAGTAGAAATTTCAAAAATCAACGCATAATCCAAGTTTAAACTTACAACGATTGAGAGGTGTTTTAAATGGCTCATAAAAAAGGTATGGGTAGTACAAAAAACGGTCGTGACAGCGAAAGTAAACGCCTTGGTGTTAAGCGCGCAGACGGTCAATTTGTATTAGCCGGAAACATTTTGGTAAGACAAAGAGGAACTAAAATCCATCCGGGAACAAACGTAGGTATCGGTAGTGATGATACATTGTTCGCACTTGTAGACGGTAAGGTTAAGTTCGAAAGAAAAGGTAAGACTAAGACACAGTGCAGTGTTTATTCTGCATAATTACTTATGTTTTTCCGCAGGATTGCGAAAGCAATCCTGTTTTTTTCTTGTCTTATATGACATTTTTTTGAAATTTACGGCAAAAACATTGACAAATTATGAAAAATCATATATAATAGATGTATCTATATATTAAAAACGGAGGTTTACTTATATGAATTATGAAGTTTTAGCTTTCGCTCTCTACTTCGTGGCAATGCTTGCCATCGGTGTATTGTTCTTTGTAAAGAGTAAAAGCAGCGCAAACGAAAAAGATTACTTTTTAGGCGGAAGAGCCATGGGACCATGGGTTACCGCACTGAGTGCACAGGCATCAGACATGAGTGCATGGCTTTTAATGGGACTTCCCGGAAGCATCATTGCATTCGGTCTTGGTCAGGCATGGATCGGTATCGGTCTCGCACTCGGTACTGCACTCAACTGGATTATTGTTGCAAAAAGGCTCAGAAAATTTTCTGCAGCAGCAGGTGATTCAATTACCATGCCTCAGTATCTGACAAACCGCTTTTTAACAAAGAGCTCTGCTCTTAAAATTATTTGTGCAGTAGTTTTCCTTGTTAGTTTCACTATCTATGTAGCTTCTGCATTTTCTGCCGGATCTCAGGTGTTCGTACAGTTGTTCCCAAGCCTTAATCCGACTGTTGCAATGGTTATCTTTGCCGCTATTATTCTTGTATATACATTCCTCGGCGGTTATAAAGCCGTATGCTGGACCGACTTTTTCCAGGGACTTTTAATGCTTGCAGCTCTTATGGCTGTGCCTATCATGATTGTAGCCGCAGGCAACCTTGACGGAAGTCTTGTTTCTCAGACCGTAACCGGCTCAATAACAGGCAATGAATATAACTTTGTGGCAAGCTTCCTTGATGCAACTCCGCAGGAGATTCTTTCAGGTCTCGGATGGGGCTTAGGATACTTTGGAATGCCGCATATTCTTGTAAGATTTATGTCGATAGAAAAGCCAAGCATGGTAAAAAAATCAGCAACGGTTGCAATTATCTGGGTTATTATTTCGCTCGCAGCAGCTATCGCAATAGCATATTTCGGCAGACTTTTTGTTATGGAAGACGGCACGTCTTTTGCTCAGATGCTTCTCGGTGATATGGACAGTCAGGAGCTCATCTTTGTGCTTCTCACCAGAAAGCTCTTCCCGGCATTCATCGCAGGCATCTTACTTGCAGCAATTATCGCCGCATCAATGTCTACCGCCGACTCTCAGCTTCTTGTTGCTTCATCTTCATTTACAAGCGACATTTACAAGCCAATAATCAGAAAAGATGCATCGGAAAAGGAAATCCTCTGGGTAGGCAGACTTGTTGTTATTATTGTATCAATTGTAGCATTCTTTATTGCTAACAGCAAGGGCGAAGGCGCCGCAATGATTATGAGTCTTGTATCAAACGCATGGGCACTCTTCGGTGCGGCATTCGGACCTGTAATTCTTCTTTCACTCTTCTGGAAAAGATTTACATACAAAGGAGCCGTTGCAGGTATCCTTGCCGGAGCTGTTATAGATATTATCTGGCTGATATACTTAAGCTCTTCAACCGGAATCTACGAAATCATTCCGGGATTTGCAGCATCACTGATTGCTTCAATAGTCGTAACACTTATCGACAAAAAACCATCAACTGAAGTTGAAGCCATCTTTGAAAAAGCTACCGACAAATCCTTTGATGTTTAAAAAAAATACGTTTTAAAAAAAGATTGGGTGTTCAATCAGCACCCAATCTTTTTTTGGTAATTTATCTTTTTTATATATATCCCAAAGCCCTTGCAATGAATATCCAGAAAGTAAGTGTAACGGTTGAAAACAGCGTTGTTGTCATAACCGTACTTGATGTAAGCACTCCCTCACTCCCCATATTCTTCGCCATTATGTACGAAGAAGGCGTCGTCGGCGAGCCGAGCATTATTATAAGCGCAACCAACGCCGCATCACGAAATCCCATTTTAACAGCAATCGGAAGAAACACTCCCGGTAAAATAACAAGCTTAATCAGAGCCGCAACAGCAGTAGGCTTTATCTTTGCAAGTGCCTTCCCTCCCTCAAAGCTCGCACCTATACATAAAAGTGCCAGAGGCGAGGTCAGCCCTGCAATACTTGACAACGTCTTGTCTGCAATATTTGGAAAATCAACTTTTAAAAGTGCTCCCGAAACGCCTGCGGCAATTCCGATTATAATAGGATTTTTAAGAATATTTACAAGCGATTTCTTTATGTGCGCTGAAGAGCTCGCTTTATTATCGCCCGGCGCCTCAAAAGTAAGAACTACAACCGCCATAATATTATATATAGGTACGCTTCCGATTATTATCATCGGTATAAGCCCTGCGTTACCATACATATTCATCACAAACGCCACTCCAAGCACAGCCACAGAGCTTCTGTATGCCGCCTGAACAAATTCTCCTGTTATATTTTTATCCTTAACAAACAGCTTTGCAAATATCCATGTTGCCGCAATCATCACAATTGTAACAACCGCTATAAATCCTACATATTTTAAATCAAAACTTTCATCTAGATTTGTTTCTATAAGATCAATAAAAAGCATTACAGGAAGTGTTACAGTAAAATTAAGCTTATTCGCAACCTTAACGAACTCATCATTTAGCATTCCGATTTGCTTTAAAAAATATCCGGCAATCATCACTAAAAATACAGGCATTGTCGCTTCAAGACTGTATATAAGACTCTCCATCATCACTCCCCCTTAAAACTTCTGCCATGTCTCTTTTTTAAAAATGAGGAGCAGTGGGAAAAGCTCAAGACGACCGGCAAGCATATCAAATATAAACACAAGCTTTGAAAACACCGAAAAATGCCCGAAATTTTGTGTAGGTCCTACCATCTCAAGTCCCGGGCCTATATTATTAAAAGTTGCCGCAACAGAAGTAAACGTCGTTACCAAGTCTTTGTTTTCTATGCTTATAAGCAATACCGAAACCGCAAACACAAGAACATAAGTAATGAAAAACACATTCGTCATACGCACAACTTCATGCGATACAGTCTTACCGTCCATCTTCACCTTACTCATATTCTGAGGATGAAGCATATATTTTAGCTCCTTATGAAATGTTTTAACGAGTATAACAAGACGAGATACTTTAAATCCGCCGCCCGTACTTCCGGCACACGCACCTATAAACATTAATATTACAAGTATTGTTTTTGAAGTCTGTGGCCAGAGATTAAAATCGGTAGTTGCAAAACCGGTTGTTGTAATAACAGAGCCTACCTGAAACGCCGCATGACGAATTGTATCCGAAATGCTTTCAAACAAACCGTTGGTATTAATTGCTATAAGCGTAATTGCAGATAAAATTATCACAAAGTACCATCTTACCTCTTCTATAATAACTGCGCGCTTTAATTTCCCTTGAAGTATAAGGAAATAAAAAGAGAAATTCACACCAAACAGTATCATAAACACCGTAACAACATTCTGAAGATACGGAGAATAGCTTGCAATACTGTCGTTCTTAATTCCGAATCCGCCCGTTCCGGCAGTACCAAGAGCCGTCGTTACTGCATCAAACACCGGCATTTTACCGACAAGCAGTAAAACAACCTGAATAATTGTCATCACAATATATATTCCGTAAAGTATTCTTGCCGTAGTACGAAGCTTAGGCGCAAGCTTTTCAACCTGCGGGCCGGGGCTTTCGGCCTTCATGAGATTTACATTTGAAGCACCGGAAAGAGGCTTTAGCATAAGAAGAAATACAAGCACACCCATTCCGCCTATCCAATGTGTAAAGCTTCGCCAGAATATTATGCCTTTAGGCAGACTTTCAACATCAGCCAATATACTTGCACCCGTAGTCGTAAAACCTGAAACTGTTTCAAAAATTGCATCTATCGGATTTGAAATACTGCCCGAGATTATAAACGGCAGAGAACCCATAATACTTAAACATATCCAACCGAGAGCAGTTATAACAAATCCTTCACGCAGATACATAATATTATTCTTAGGCTTACGAAATATCATCAGCACACCTAAAACCACACATATCGCCATGCTTATCAGAAACCCAAGTGCGCCTGTTTTTTCAGAATACAATAAAGATACGCCAAGCGGCAAAGCCATCAGTGCACCTTCAAAAATCATAATCCATCCCAATATATAAAATACAATAGACTTATTCATTATACTCCTCCGTTATCAGTCCGCAATTATATCGGCTATATCACGCAGACCATGGTGCAGGGTAACAACTATTACACTGTCGCCCTCCTTAATGCGGTCGTTTCCTCGCGGAATAATAACTTCATCGCCCCGTGTAATACAGCAGATAAGCATATTCGGCTTAAGTTTCAGCTGACTGAGCGGAGTATCCGTTACAGTGGGGCTGTTATGAACCGCAAACTCTAAAGCCTCCACACGATCATCAAGTATGTTATAAAGCGTTTTTATATTGCTTCCGGATTCATTCTGAAGTGCTCTGACATATTGCAATATAAAATCACACGTTATAAACTTCGGATATATAACACTGCCAATATCAAGTCCTTCTATAATATCGTCAAATTCAAGACGGTTAATTTTCGTAATGGTTTTAGCGTCACTGTGCTTTTTGCAGAATAAAGTCATAAGTATATTTTCTTCATCCATATTTGTAAGCGTCACGTACGCCTCAGCAGAAGCAAGCCCCTCAGACATTAAAAGCTGTCTGTCAGTACCGTCACCATGAAGCACCATAGCATCCGATAAAAGCTCTGCAAGTTCATTACAGCGGTTAATATCCCGTTCTACTATTTTTACATTTATATTATTCTTAAGCAAATCTTTTGCAAGATAAAACCCTATCGTACCGCCGCCCACAATGATTACATTTTTTACAGGTCTGGTTTGCATATTAAGCCTTTTAAAAAACAGCTTTGCAACTTCCGGAGTTGCAACAAAAGTCACAATATCATTCCCTTTAAGAACAAAATTTCCGTCCGGAATCGTTACATCATGTCCTCTTTCAACTGCGCATATAAGAACATCGCACTCAGTTTTAGCGGTTATATCCTTAAGACTGAGCCCTGAAAGAGGCGAATTATCAGCAAGCTCAAATTTTATAAGCCGCACTCTCCCGTCAGCAAACGTATCTATATTACTTGCCGCCGGAAACCTCAGAAGACGTGATATTTCACGTGCCGCCGCAAGCTCCGGATTAATTATTGTAGTAATTCCCATCTGTTCCTTTATAAAATTAATCTCATATGAATACATAGGATTACGCACTCTCGCCGCAGCACGGCATTTTCCTATCTTTTTTGCAAACATACAGCAAAGAAGATTCAGTTCATCCGACCCGGTTACCGCAATAAACACATCGGCATCCTCCACCCCGGCCTCACTGAGCACTGCAACAGATGAACCGTTTCCTACTACGCTCATAACATCAATTTCCTCTGTTATATGCTGTATTTTTTCTGCATTTGTATCTATAATTGTAATATTATGACCTTCTCTGCCAAGCCTGGTCGCCAACGCGTGCCCAACCTTGCCGCAGCCTACAATAATTATATTCATTTCTTACACCCCATTATTAACTTAATATTCAAAATTTAAAAACTATAAGAATATTTTACTATATTTTACCCATAAAGTCAATAGTATTTAACATAAAATACGTTTTTTAAATAAATTAATTTTTTTATGAACAAAATTACAAATTATAATTTATCTGCATGTTTCAGTCTGCGTTCGGTACGCTTTGCCAAAGCCTCCCTTGCCTAAAGGGAGGTGGCACGGCGTAAGCCGTGACGGAGGGATATTACATATCTATGTATTGAAAATATGTAGTAAAGATATAGAAAAATCAATATCCCTCCACCGCAAGCGGTCCCCCTCCCTTTAAGCAAGGGAGGCAAGCAAAGCGACACCGAAATCCTACTGCAAACACGCAGATAAACTATAATTTATTTTCTTGTTAACAATTTATTTACTCATTCAAAAACCGTGGTCATTTTATCTTTTGATATTGACAAAAGTTAACAGATATGATATCATAGTACGTGGATTGGATTTTAATAATATGACTTATTAAACAAAAAAATTGAACATATTGTAAATTATAGCGAAAAATACTTTTAAAAGTTTTAAAAGTGTGATATACTACTATAAGCATTTAATATGCTGATTTTGTTTTCATACATACTGAAAGGATGAAATTACATGGAGTTGTGTTCAAGATGCAAGGTTAATCCTGCTGTGATATATATTACAAAAATGGAAGGTAACAAAGCAACGAGTGAAGGTCTTTGTTTATCTTGTGCAAAGTCTTTAGGCGTTGCGCCGATAGATAAGATGCTCAGTCAGTTTGGGATAAGCGAGGAGGAGTTTGATAATATAAACTCTCAGATGTCTCAGATGATGCAGGAAATGAGCGAGGGGAATATGCCTGAGGAGCTCAGCATGATGCTTGGCGGTGAAGAGGATTTTGATGATCCTGAGGGCGGTGCTCAGATTGCACCGTTTGAGGCTTTGAAAAATCTGTTTGGCGATAAAAAGGGCGAAAGCACTGAAAAGGTTGGGAAGAAAACCGATAAAAAGTCACGTCCGGGTAAAAAGAGTATGCTTGATACTTATGGTACAAATCTTACTGCAAGGGCTGCTCTCGGACAGGTTGACAGGGTGGTGAGCCGCGATGTGGAGATTGACAGGGTTATTCAGATTTTAAACAGACGATCTAAAAACAATCCTGTTTTGCTCGGTGAGCCGGGTGTGGGAAAGACGGCTGTTGCAGAGGGGCTGGCGTGTAAGATATTTGAAAAATCTGTTCCGCCGAAGCTTTTTGATTATCAGCTTTATCTTATAGATTTTACGGCGCTTGTTGCCGGAACTCAGTTTCGCGGTCAGTTTGAGGCAAGGCTTAAGGGGCTTTTGTCTGAGGCTGAGGAAAGAGGAAATGTTATACTTGTAATCGATGAAATTCATAATATTATGGCGGCAGGCGATGCGGCAGGTGCGATGAGTGCAGGAAACATCTTAAAACCGGCGCTTGCAAGAGGTGAAATTCAGATTATAGGTGCAACAACTCTTACGGAGTACAGAAAGCATATTGAAAAGGATTCAGCACTTGAACGCCGTTTCCAGCCTGTTATGATAGATGAGCCGAGCGTTGAGCAGAGTATTGAGATTTTAAAGGGAATACGTGATTACTACGAAAACTATCATTCGGTAAAAATTGATGATAAGGTTATAGAAACAGCCGTTAAGATGGCTGAGCGGTATATTACCGACAGATTTTTACCCGATAAGGCGATAGACGTTATAGACGAGGCCGGCTCTAAGGCAAATCTTAAGAATAAGGCGTTATATGAGTGTAAAATGCTCAAAACAAAGCTTGATGAGCTTTATCCGAAGGTTAAGGAAGCGGAAGAAAATCAGGACTATGAAGCGAGCGCAATGCTAAAGAGCGATATTTTACGGCTTGAGGGTGAGTATGACAAAAAGAACAGAGAGGCGAAGGCATCTGTTATAACCTTAGACGATGTGGCGGAGGTTATAGAAACATGGACAAAGATTCCTGTGCATCGTTTAACTGAGGATGAATCACAGAGACTACTCAATTTAGAGGAGCTTATACACGAAAGCGTTATAGGACAGAATGAGGCTGTTGATGCGGTTGCAAAGGCGATACGCCGTGGCAGAGCCGACATTACAACGAGAAAAAGACCTGTATCGTTTATATTTGCCGGTCCGACCGGTGTTGGAAAGACGGAGCTTGTGAAGACTATTGCAAGGGTTATGTTTAACAGCGAGGAAGCTTTGATACGTCTTGATATGTCGGAGTTTATGGAGAAGCATTCGGTGTCGAAGCTGATTGGCTCACCGCCGGGGTATGTAGGCTATGACGATGCCGGACAGCTTACCGAAAAAGTGCGTCGTAAGCCGTATTCGGTTATTCTTCTTGACGAAATAGAAAAGGCTGATCCTGAAGTTTTCAATCTGTTTTTACAGGTTCTCGATGATGGAAGAATTGCCGACAGTCATGGTAAAATGATTAATTTTGAGAATACCATAATCATTATGACAACAAATGCCGGAAGTGAATTTTCTGCATCTGCGCTTGGGTTTATGTCAAAAGATGAGGATTCGCTTTCCGATAATGTCGAAAGAAGCCTGAAAAGACATTTTCGTCCTGAATTCTTAAACAGAATAGACGATATAGTAACGTTTAAGTCGCTGACTAAAGATGATTTAAGACAGATTACCGGGCTTTTATTAAAACCGGTGGCTGAAAAGCTTGCGGAAAAGAATATAGAGCTTGTTGTTTCTGATGAGGCGAAGGAGATTATTCTCGAAAACGGTTATGACATAAAATACGGTGCACGCCCGCTTAAGCGTGCTATACAAAACTTACTTGAGGATAAGCTTGCAAGGCTGTCTTTAACGGGCGAGCTTAAGGATAACAGTATTGTAAATGTTACCGGGAAAGATTCTTCACTTGAGGTTTGCGTAATCTCCCGATAAAATGCAGGATAAAAATAAAGGCAATTACTGAAAAGATTAATACAGCGCTTATAAAAAAGCCATAGCTCATGTTTGGGAGCGTGGCTTTTTTTATTACTTCAAGTTCGGAGAGCTTGATTATAAAAAAAGCGTATATGCCGGCGAAGATGCCATGCATTATTTTTCCGGTTATGTATGTTTTAAGCCTTAGACCGTATGATGCAACGACGCCTAACACCTGGATATGAACGCAAAGTCCGGCAAAGCCTGTGATGATGCATGATAATATAAGTTTTTCTGTATAGTTTAAATTGCTTACGGATATCTGAGCGTTTCCGCCGGCGAATTCCAGCAGTCCGTAAAGTATGGGTTTTAGCGTGAAGTCGGGGATAAAATCCATTATCAGCGACGATACAACGGAGAAGAAAACAACAGCGCCGCACACTGTAAGAATGCTTGAAACGGCATTTTGGAGCGAGAGCGAAAAAATCTGACCTGTATTTTTTTCTTCTACTGAGATACTACCGACTCTCGGGTTGTAAATCGGTTTTGAAAATAATTTTAAAATTACACCGACCGTGACTGCGCCGAGGATATGTGCAATATACAGAAGTATTCCGGTTTTTATGCTTGAAAACAGGCCTATGCCTACGGAACAGAGGATAAACAAAGGGCCGGAGTTGTTGCAAAAAGCAAGAAGACGCTCAGCTTCCTCTTTCGAGAGGTAGGAGCTTTGAAAAAGCTGACATGCGGTGACGGCACCCAAAGGATAACCGCTTATAATTCCGAGAATAAATGCGGCACTTCCCGATGGGTTTATACCGAAAAGAGGCTGCATTACGGGTGCAAATATTTTTGAAAGCGCTTCGCAAAATCCGGAGTGTACTAAAATTGATGAGCATATAAAGAAAGGAAATAATGTGGGAATTATCATTTCATAGCAGAGGATCAGGGAATTGTGGGCATAGGCTATTGCTTCGCTGCCTTTTAGTATCATGAGCAGGATTATCAATAGTGTAAAAAGATTTAACATTGCTTTTTTCATGACTGTCATTCCTTTCGATATTAGATAAATTATAGTTTATCTTACGATAAAGTAATAGGATTTCGGTGACGCTTTGCTTGCCTCCCTTGCCTAAAGCAATACTGTCAACTTAACGTTTACAGTATTGCAGTGAAATATTTTACCGGCGGTAAAATGTGAAATTCACACATTTTGTGTGAGTGAAATCCACGCTTCGCGTGGGTGAAATCTGTCGCATAGCGACAGGTTTTGGT
>JAZTZP010000090.1:0-3565 GCA_045637525.1 Clostridia bacterium
ATTGATCCTGAACTCACAATAGAAAGAGCACTTGAAACATATCTCAAAAAAGGTTATACAAGAGAGTGGATAAACCAAAGATTGCAGGCAATTCAGGTAAGAAAAGAATTAACAGACGAATGGGATGCAAGAGGTGTTCAAAAAGGTGTAGAATATGCTATTCTTACAGATGAGATCACAAAAGCTTGGTCAGGAATGACAACAAGAAAATACAAGAATCTTAAAGGTCTTACTAAAGAAAATTTAAGAGACAATATGAGCACTCTTGAACTTGTACTTAATATGCTTGCAGAAGCAACAACTACAGAATTATCAAAAACAAAAAATCCACAAACATTCAAAGAGAATCTTGAAGTTGCTAAAAGCGGTGGAGAAGCGGCAGGTGTTGCAAGAAAAGAAGTTGAGAGAAGAACAGGAAAATCAGTCATAACCTCAAAAAGTGCAACCGAATTAAATCAGATAGTCGCAGATTTAATTGAGGGTATTACAGAAGAGGAAGAATAGTCTTCAATCATACGAGATACAAGAAAGTTTTCTCGTGTCAAGTCCATACAATTTAAAAGATTAGTTTGCCGATTTATAATATTTACATATACTATCGGATGCGAGAAAATCCAGTATTCTCGCGGGTTCTGATGGATTTTGTTCAGAAAAAACAAGTTGAAAAAATAGGGAAAAGTTAGTAGGTCCTAAAATTCACTGTTCTCCTGACTTGACACGAGTAAAAATTATGTCGACTGATGCTGAAAAAGAAATTTTCAAGTCGAAAAAATACAGAATTCGGTCGAAATCTGTAAAAAAGGGAAGAAGTTTGCGATATTTTGTTGTAGCAAAATTATCGTGTAATAAAAACAATATTGCCCTGCCGGAAGATGAATGGTTTTTAAGTTTGGTAAGAAAGTAAGGTGAAAGCATTGAGAATAGCTATATGCGATGATGAAACTATAATTTTGGAAGAGGTTTCATCCTATATAAAAAAATATTCTAAGCTATGCGGAAAGTCGGAACTTGAAGTTTTGACCTTTAATTCTGCAAGTTTTCTTTTAAATGCACTCGATAACGGAGATTTGTTTGACATATTTATATTAGATGTGTATATCGGCGATGAAATGGGCACAGACCTTGCAAGAGAAATCCGGAGAAAAGGCATTGAAAGTCCTATTATATTTTTGACAACCTCAATAGAACACGCTCCCGAAAGTCTTGAAACAGATACACTTCGCTATCTAATAAAACCACTTAATCCGGAAAAGTTTTATGAAGCAATGGATGTAGCAGTCGAAAAAGCCGAAAAGCTTGGCAGTAAATTCATGAGGCTAAAAACGGAGAACGGAGTTGAAAATATTAATATAAGCAATATCCTTTATACGGAGTCGCGCTCTCACTATCAGTATGTGAATTTTGTAAGCGATGAACAGGTGCGTTCGAGAATGACGGTTGCAGAGCTGTTTGAAGAACTTTCACAATATGGCGGATTTGTTCGTGGCGGAAGTGCTTATATAATAAATCTTAATAAAGTTAAAAGTGTATCTACCGGGGAAGTGTGCTTTAATAACAATACAAAGTTATTTCTTCCTCGTGGTGCACATAATGAAATTAAAGAAGCATTCTGGCTTCTTCAGTACGATGGGCAGGAGGGTTAAGTATGGCTACAATATCAGTCTTAATTGAACAATTATTCATTCTTGTGGCACATGCCATTTCGGGCATATACTCATCAAACTTAAAATACAGTAAAAAAACAACCTTTGTTATTTGGAGCATTTGGCTTGTGTTACAGGGATGTCTTTGGTGTTTCGGAGAATTTGTGATAAATGATATCGGTATGAAATTCTTTTCAATATTTATTTCAGCTTTCATCCTTCAATATATTGTCTTTTTTGCAACTACAAAAGGGAGGCTTTCTCAAAGACTTTTTACCATACTTACATACTCTGTTTTCTTTTGTATATTTATGGCGTTTAATACGGTAATACAAGGGACATTCCCCGGTATGAACATCGTAATCAGATTGATTGTTCTTTGCGCGCTTTTGATTGGTATTTTGTACTATTTTTTGAATTTTGTTTGTCCTTTATGCCGTGTAGCATCAAAAAGTATGGTAGCAGGGTGGTATCCGCTTGTTTTTGTAAATGTCATATTTGTAATTACATTAGTTGCACTATCGGTATTTCCCGTTAAAATTGCAAGCATTTATGAACCCGGATTTATACCGCTTCTTTTCCTCAGCATTTCAATCTTTGCGGTATATCCTGTCATATTTTCCAATATTAAAAATATGACAGAAGTTGCGATGAAACGAGAAACCGAACAGCAAAACAAACTTCTGCTTTTGCAGATTGAAAATGAAAATCTGCAAATGGCGGCAGACCGCATGGCAAGACACGACAGACGACATCATAACCTTGTGCTTTTGGAATTTGCAAACAAAAACGACATTGAAACCGTAAAGGACTACTTAAAAACTCTTGTAGACGATGACTCCGATAGCCTTGGCGAAATAAACTATTGCAAAAATCCAACGATAAATACAGTTCTTTCTGTGTATGAAAAGAAAGCAAAAGATGCGGGTATTAAAGTAAAAATCTCAGCTCGTGCCGGAAATGATATACCTGTATCCCCTAAAGACATGGTTATAGTTATTGCCAATCTTTTTGAGAATGCAATCAACGCTACAAAGAAGCTTAAATCAAAAGAGAAAATTATTGATGTTGATATAAGAGAAAAAGAAACACGCCTGCTTGTGAAGATAGAAAATCCGTGTAAAACTAATCTGAATTTTGATGAAGTAGATTACGGTATTGGAATCAG
The DNA here is from genome assembly GCA_045637525.1 of Clostridia bacterium. Classification (GTDB taxonomy): domain Bacteria; phylum Bacillota; class Clostridia; order UBA1381; family UBA1381; genus JAZTZP01. The sequence continues at coordinate 2,812 of JAZTZP010000090.1, forward strand.
CTCTGTTATAACAACCACAGAGAAGTACGAGGGCATGTACGATTTCACTGCCCAAGACGGAACGTTCAGTTCAAAAGTGTGTTTAAATTATTAAAATAATAAATCTTGAAACTCTCCTTCGGGAGAGTTTTTGTTTTATCAAAAAATATGCAATCTGTGCCAAAAATCTGCGATTTATGCCAAAATTAACATTTTTTATTATAGTTTGATAAAATCATAATGTGTAAATATGAGAACATTGGTGGTATAGAAGTGAAAGAATTAAAATACACAAGCGAAGGATATTTGATTGTATCTGAGTTATACAAATGTCCTTTGTGGAAAAAGAGTTCAACCTGCTCTTCCGGTTGCGAGCACGATTGTTTTTTTGTGAGTATGCAGACTTTAGAAAACCGGAATACTTGCTTGAACTGAAAAACAAACCAACCCCAAAAAAGCTATACAGTGTTTGCCATAATGAGGTCAACAGGAAATAACATTAAAAACTCCAAAAAACATTTGTTCTTGCCAAAGTGACAAATTAGATAGAAATTAAAAATTCAAAGTCAAAGGTGGTATTGAAGTGAGAAAAAACATACGAATATTATCTGCCGGATTAGTTTTGTGTATGCTCATCTCCCTCTTTTCGCAAGTTGCATATGCAGAGGGCGGCAGCGCATTTGTATCAGGACAGTATGAAACTGTTTCGGGAGAGAATATTGAAATTGAGCTTAAAGCAACAGACTCTACAGGTGTTATTGCGATGCTCTGTGAG
>JAZTZP010000091.1:0-8672 GCA_045637525.1 Clostridia bacterium
TAACTTGCGGCTTTTTGCCCGCAAATTTCACTCGCATTTATGCGAATTTCACCCAACCATAATGGTTGGATTTCACTTTTTGCCTATGGCAAAAAATTTCACTGTAAATTATAGTTTATCACCGATAAACTATAATTTATCAGCGATAAAAGGAGTGAAGAAAATGTCTCAGGGAGAATTTGTTTCGTTGAAGGGGACCGGTGACGGGGTTGTAGTACGTGTATCCGGTGGTAAGGAAACAGGAGAGGTTATTCGTATTATAGTGGATAAAATCCGTGAAAACAGGAGTTTTTTCCGCGGGTGCTGTAATGTTTATATTGAAAGTGAGACATTGCTTACAAAAAGTGATGAAATACGTCTTAAGTCCGTGATAGATACGTTTTTGCCGGAGTGTACGGTTATATACCGCGCGCCGGGGCACAATGATAAAAAAATGTATGACGGACAGAGCAAAAAAGCTCGGTATAATACAATTGTTTCAAAGGGTGCTGTTGAAACTGCATCGGTTTATGAAGGGGATATTCACGCTTATGAGCATTTTCGTGTTGTGGGTAATGCGCTCATTATCGGCAATGTGGAAGAAAAGGCAATTGTGACTGCCGGCGGTAATGTTACGGTGCTCGGAAATATATCCGGAGATGTACGTGCGGGGTATCCTGACAATCCGGAGGCATATATTTTGTTTAATGAACTTATGGGCGGTGAGCTTTTTATTGGGCAAAATACATATAAAAATGACATATATAATATGCAAAACAACGAAGAAAATGATAAAAAAGGGCTTAAAAAGGCACAGTCAATAAATAATTCAATTTTTATCATGAAATTTTTGTAAAAAATATAGACAAATCGAAAAAAATGTGATATAATAGAAATAGGGTTACCAACAGAGTATAAAAATAGATAATTCCCGGAGGAAAATAGTAATGGGAGAGGTAATAGTAGTTACGTCTGGAAAAGGCGGTGTTGGAAAAACAACGGTTACGGCCAATTTGGGGGCGGCTCTTTCTAAGCTTGATAAAAAGGTCTGTATTGCAGATATGGATATGGGGTTAAGAAATCTTGATATTGCGTTGGGACTTGAGAGCAGTGTGGTATATGATATGCTGGATGTTACTGATGGCATATGTACGGTAGATCAGGTAGTAAAACAGGTGGACGGTTTTCCGAATTTATTCATGGTCCCGGCACCTCAATCAAGAAATTGCGACGGTGTTACACCTGAGACGATAAAAGATTTTTGCAGGCTTTTATCGGAGGACTATGATTACATATTACTTGACAGTCCGGCAGGTCTTGATTCAGGCTTTAAGAATGCGGTTTCTGCCGCAGATAAGGCTATTGTGGTTACACAGCCGTTTTCTGCTGCCGTAAGGGACGCTGACAGGGCGATAGACCGTATTGAACAGTCGGGTATAGAAGAAATTAAGCTTATTATTAATTGTATGCGCGCAGATGAAGTGAGAAGGGGCGTATTAATGAATGTGGACAGCATTCTTGATATACTTGGTATACCGCTTCTTGGTATAATACCGTGGGATGAGGAAATTCCCCGTATGGCATCTTCCGGAAAGACGATTATTGAGGCTGACAACTTATACAGCAAGACTGCTTATTCTAATATAGTGAGCCGGATGATGGGGGAGAAGGTTCCTGTTATGGATATGCAGCTTCGTAAAAAAGGTTTTTTCGGCAGATTTTTTAAACGCTGAAAATCAGAAATCTGCAGTTTTATATATTAAGTTTTGTGCGTGAGCCAAGGAAAGGAATGAAGATAATTATGAATATTGCATTGATTGCACACGACAAGAAGAAAGAGCTTATGATTGAGTTTTGTATTGCTTATAAAGGAATACTGGGCAAGCATGAGCTTTTCGCTACCGGCACGACAGGAAAGCTTGTAATTGAAAATACAGGGCTTAATGTTTACAGGTTTTTAACCGGGCCTCAGGGCGGAGATCAGCAGATTGGTGCACGTATTGCTTATAATGAAATAGACCTTGTGTTGTTCTTCAGAGATCCGATGAATGTAGACAGCTATGAGCCGGATGTGTTTTCTTTGTTGCGTCTTTGTGATATGCATAATATACCGATAGCAACAAATGTCGCTACTGCGGAGGTTTTGGTGCGCGGTCTTGAGCGCGGTGATCTGGATTGGCGTGATATTGTTAATCCGAAAAAATAAATGTAGTGAGATAAGCATTACCGTGGCTGCTGTTATGGTGGTGCTTTTTGCGTATAAAGAGAGGATTTATAAATGGTAGAATTAGGAAACGATTGGGATTTGTTATTAAAAGACGAGTTTTCAAAAGAATATTATCAAAACCTTCGTAAGTTTTTAGCTTATGAATATTCCCACTACAAAATACATCCGGATATGTATGATATATTTAATGCACTTAAATGGACTTCTTATAAAGATACAAAGGTTGTAATACTCGGTCAGGACCCGTATCATGGTGAAAATCAGGCACATGGGCTTGCGTTTTCGGTGCAGAAGGGAATAGACATACCACCGTCTCTCGTTAATATGTATAAAGAGTTAAACGCTGAGCTGGGATGTTATATCCCGAACAACGGATACCTTGAGAAATGGGCAAGACAGGGAGTAATGCTTCTTAATGCGTCGCTTACTGTTCGTGACGGGCTTGCAAATTCCCACAGAAACAAGGGTTGGGAAATCTTTACGACACGTATTGTAGAACTCTTTAACGAAAGAAAAGAGCCTGTCATTTTTTTGCTTTGGGGCAACAATGCACGTGAGAAAAAGAGTATAATTACCAATCCTGTGCATAAAATACTTGAAACGGTACATCCGAGTCCGCTTTCGGCAAGTCGTGGATTTTTCGGGTGCGGTCATTTTAAACAGGCGAATGAGTATCTGGCTGAGTCCGGCTGTCAGCCGATAGACTGGCAAATTGAAAATATATAAATTCCGGAAGGATTATAACAATGAAAAAACTACTGATCTTAGATTCAAACAGTATAATAAACAGAGCATTTTACGGAATACGTTTTTTATCCGCTTCTGACGGAACGCCTACAAATGCGGTGTATGGATTTATGAATATATTCTTAAAGCTCTTAAATGAGGAAAAGCCTGACTATGTTTGTGCGGCGTTTGACGTGAAAGCTCCGACTTTCCGTCATAAAATGTATGACGCCTACAAGGCGCAAAGACGTCCCATGCCGGATGAGCTTGCAGTTCAGATGCCTCTCGCAAAGGATATTTTAAAGGCAATGAACATTCCGATTTTAGAGCTTGCCGGCTATGAGGCGGACGACATTATAGGTACTGTTTCGGCAAAATGCGAGCAGAACGGAATAAAGTGTATGATTGCAACCGGCGATAAGGATGACCTGCAGCTTGCATCTGAGAACACAAACGTTATACTTACCGTTTCAAAGCTGGGTAATACCGATACGGTTATATACGACGATAAGGCTGTTTTTGAAAAATACGGCGTTACACCTGAGGAGTTTATAGATGTAAAAGCACTCATGGGCGACACCTCCGACAATATTCCCGGAGTTGCCGGTGTAGGCGAGAAAACGGCAATAAAGCTTATATCGGAATTTAAGAGCATTAAAAACCTCTATGAGAATATAGACAGCCCGTCCGTAAAAGGTGCACTTTTAAAAAAGCTTACTGAGGGCAGGGACAGTGCATTTTTAAGCCGTGAGCTTGCAGAGATAGACCGGAACATACCGATAGCTTTCAGCTTTGATGATTGCATTTTTAACGGCGAATATAAAACCGAGGAGCTTACGGATATTTTGTCAAGGCTTGAGCTTGCAGTTATTATGAAGAGGCTGGGGCTTGAAAAGGCGACAGCACCGAAGACTGATATTTTTAAAAATTTGAAAATAAGCGGGATAACCTCAAAAGCGGAGCTTGAGGAGCTTGGAAAGACTTTGAGTAAATGCGATAAAGTCGGCGTTATGCTGAGAATAAGCGGAAACGTTATGTATGAGGCGGCACTGTCTTACGGTGACAGTACGGCGTATGTGAAGGCTTCGGGGGATATAGGTGGAAATGATATTTTAAGGTTTATAAAAGAGCTTTTCTTAAATGATAATGTTTTAAAAATCGTATTTGATATAAAAGACGTTTTAGTCAGCTTTTTTGAAGAGCTTTCAGACAGCAGAAATATTACAGACTGCGCAATTGCGGGATATATAATAAACCCGGCAGGCTCAACGTCTGTTGAGCGTATGTGTGATGAGTATCTCGGTGCGGATGTATTGGCTGAGGAGAAGCCACAGAAACAGCTTTCATTGTTAGACGACGAGGACGAGGAGGAAACCGATACTGTTCTTTGTAAGCGTGCATATGCACTTATACCTTTATGGGAAAAGTTTTATGAAAAGATTAAAGGGGATGGACAGGAGGATTTATTCTTTAATATAGAAATGCCGCTTGTTTTTGTTCTTGCGTCTATGCAGGTGTACGGATTTAAGATTGACAGGGAAAGCCTTGAAGATTTCGGGAAAAATCTTGATACTTTGCTTTCACGCTTATCTGATGACATATATAAAGCTTCGGGTGAGGAGTTTAATATAAATTCGCCTAAGCAGCTGGGTGAGATATTATTTGAAAAGCTTGGTCTTCCTGTTATTAAAAAGACAAAAAGCGGATATTCAACAAACGCAGAGGTTTTGGAAAAGCTGAGAGCAAAGCATGCTGTAATACCGATGATTATGGACTACCGCACATATTCAAAGCTTAAGTCAACGTATTGTGACGGCCTGGCGGCGGTTATTTCAAAGGAGACCGGGAAAATTCATTCCGTATTCAACCAGACGGTTACGGTTACGGGACGAATAAGCTCGACAGAGCCGAATATGCAGAATATTCCCGTACGTACGGAGCTTGGCAGAGAACTGAGAAAGATGTTTACGGCATCGGATGATGAGCATATTTTAGTAGATGCTGACTATTCGCAGATAGAGTTAAGAGTGCTTGCGCATATCGCAGATGATGAAAAGATGATACAGGCGTTTTTAAGCGGTGAGGATATACACACTGTTACGGCGTCGCAGGTTTTCGGAGTTTCAACCGATGAGGTAACAAGTGCTCAGAGAAGTGATGCAAAGGCGGTTAATTTCGGCATAGTTTACGGCATTGGCGAATACAGTCTTTCACAGGATTTGAAAATTCCGGTCAAACAGGCGAAGCAGTATATAGAGAGCTATCTCGAAAAATACAGCGGAGTACGTTCGTATATGACAAACATAAAGAAACAGGCGGCGGCGGACGGATTCGTGAAGACACTTATGAACAGAGTGAGATATATACCGGAGCTTAAGGCAAGTAATTTTAATGTGAAAAGCTTTGGGGAGCGTGTGGCTTTAAATACTCCGATACAGGGTACTGCTGCTGATATAATTAAACTTGCAATGGTTAGAGTGTATACCCGCATAAAGAGCGAAGGGTTAAAGTCAAGACTTATTCTTCAGGTACATGACGAGCTTATAATAGACGCATACAAGCCGGAAAAAGAAAAGGTTGAGAAGATACTGAAAGAAGAAATGGAGAATGCAATGGAGCTGAGGGTTCCACTGCTTGTTGATATGCATTCGGGAGACAGCTGGTATGAAGCAAAATAAATTTGTATTCGGTATAACAGGCGGAAGCGGTACGGGAAAGACTACGGTTTCGGGAATTTTTAAAATGCTCGGTGCTGAGGTTATAGACTGTGACCTTGTTTCACGCATCGTGACGGGTAAAGACAGCCCTTGTCTTTATGAGCTTTGTGAAAAGTTCGGGCGGGAAATAATTAATGAGGACGGTAGTCTTAACAGAAGACTTCTCGGAGAAATTGTTTTCTCGGATCCGGATAAGCTCAGACTTCTCGGAGAGATAACGCATAAATATATATATGAATATATAACCGACGCTATATCAAAATCAGACGCCGGTATTATAGGCATAGACGGCGCCGTTATAATCGGAAGCCCTGTCGAAGAGCTTTGCGAGGCTATGGTGAGTGTATTGTCAGAATATGAAAAAAGAGTTGAACGCATAGTTTTGAGAGACGATTTAACTGAGGCGACCGCACGCGCAAGAATAAATTCACAAAAAATTGACAATTTTTATATTGAAAAATCTGATTTTGTGTTGTATAATAATAGTACACTCGAAATGCTTGAAAACAATGTGAGGGAGGTTTGGGAAAAATTAAACGCAGAAAAAAGAAAAAAGGATGCGGCTGTTTTATAATTTTTCTTATAGCGGTATGTATTGCTGCCGGTGGAATATACGCCGGAACAAAGATATGTAAGCAATTGCTGTTTCCGTCGGATTATGAGGAATATATATCAAAGTATTCTTCTGCAAACGGTCTTGACCATTACCTTGTTATGGCGGTTATTAAGACGGAAAGCAACTTTATACCGGATGCAGATTCGGGAAAGGCAACGGGACTTATGCAGCTTACCGAGGAAACGGGAAAATGGACGGCCAAAAAATTAAATATTGATTATGATGAAATAGATCTTGAGGATCCGGAGGATAATATAATGCTTGGATGCTGTTATCTTAAGTATCTGATTGATTACTATAAAAATGTAGATGTTGCTCTGGCTGCATATAACGGCGGAATGGGTAATGTTGATAAATGGCTTAAGGATAAAAGATATTCGGATGATAAAAAGACTCTTCATGATATTCCGTTTAAGGAAACGAGAGAGTATGTGGAGCGTGTTAATTCGCAATGGAAGCGATATAAAGAAATTTATGGAAAACAATAAATTAAAAGAAGGGAAAGACTAAAATGGGTGAAAACAAAAACAACGTTGTAATTGCAATAGGAAGACAATACGGAAGCGGCGGATTTAAGCTCGGTACACGTATAGCTGAGGAGCTTGGCATACCATGCTATGATAAAGAGCTTGTAGAGCTTGCGGCTGAAAAGAGCAACATGAGTAATGAAGCTTTAAAGCACGTAGACGAGCGTGCGACGGGAAGCCTTTTATATTCGATTGTTACCGGAACATATACATCATACGGTTTGGGTGGCCCGCTATACTACGACCTTCCGATAAACGATAAGCTATTTCTTGCTCAGTCGGAGGTTATAAGGGAAGTTGCTGAAAAAGGTCCTTGCGTTATTATTGGAAGATGTGCGGATTACGTGCTTAAAAATTCCGGTTTTAACTGTATAAGTGTGTTTGTATATGCCGGGATTGAGTACAGAGTGAAGAACGTTATGGCAAAGACAGGTCTTGTTTACAGCAAGGCAAAAGAGAGTATTCAGAAAACAGAAAAGCATCGTCGTGCATATTACGATTATTATACAAACCGTCAGTGGGGAAATATGACTAACTATGATTTGTGTATAAATATCGAAGAAGCGGGCGAGGATCTTACTGTTGAGATGATAAAGGCATATGCTAAGCAGAGAATGCAGAAAGGTCAGTGCGAATAATGATAATAGAGCTGTTAAAAACAATTCTGATCGGTATTGTTCAGGGGATAACCGAATGGCTCCCGATAAGCAGTACCGGACATATGATTTTAGTAGACCAGTTTGTACAATTAAAACAGGATAAGGATTTTATGGATTTGTTTCTTGTTGTAATACAGTTTGGTTCAATTCTTTCTGTTGTAACGCTTTATTTTAATAAGTTAAACCCTTTTTCTCCGAAAAAAACGGAGATTGAAAAGCGTGATACGTGGACTATGTGGTTTAAGGTTGTTGTTGGAGTAATTCCGGCAGGTGTTATAGGGATTTTGTTTGACGACCTTATAAGCGATTATATGTATAATTCCGTAGTGGTTGCGGCGGCACTTATAATATACGGTGTGCTGTTTATTATAATAGAGCGTATGAATAAAAAGCCGCAGGTTAACGAGATTGGCGAGCTTACATATAAAACGGCGTTTTTAATTGGCTGTTTTCAGGTTCTGTCACTTATTCCCGGTACATCAAGGAGCGGCTCTACAATACTCGGTGCGAAAATAATCGGTTGCGGAAGATTTGTTGCCGCAGAATATTCGTTCTTTTTAGCAATTCCGGTAATGTTCGGCGCAAGTCTTTTAAAAGTAGTAAAATATATACTTGAAAATGGATTGGTATTTTCAGGGGAGCAGATTGCTGTTCTCGTAACCGGAATGATAACGGCGTATGTCGTATCGGTAATAGCAATAAAATTCCTTATGGGATATATAAAAAATCACGACTTCAAAGCATTCGGATATTACAGAATAATAGCAGGTATTTTGGTGCTTTTGTATTTTGCAATAACCGGTGCGGCTGTTGTGTAAGAGATATTATATTTGACGAAAATTAAAATCTTCACTTTGGATGAGGATTTTAATTTTTTTTTAGGCTCTATAATAAATGTTGGGGTGTCCGACAAATAGAGCTTTAAAAAAATTAGAAAAAACAAAAAAATTTTCAAAAAAGTAGAGCATATTTGTTCAAAATCCTGTATAATGGAATTGACGAGAAACCATGACAGGAGGAACTGAATATGCTCTACAATCATTTTACCAAAAAATTACTAAATTTGCAAGAGGTTTTAATAAAAAAATTGAAAATATTGAAAATTTTACGTATATTTATTTAGAAATGCCTGTACTTGAACACGTTTGCCCTAATTGTGGGGGAAAAACAAAGTACATTCATGACTATAGATGCAGAACAATAAAGGATTTACCTTCATTT
>JAZTZP010000092.1:0-6740 GCA_045637525.1 Clostridia bacterium
AGTAAAGATATAGAAAAATCAATATCCCTCCACCGCAAGCGGTCCCCCTCCCTTTAGGCAAGGGAGGCAAGCAAAGCGTCACCCAAACTCCAAACTGTTTATCGCAGATAAACTATAATTTGGAATTTTATTCATAAAAAATTAGCTTATTCAAAAACCGTGAGTTATAAAAAGTATATATTTGTCGCATAGAAAAAAGTAAATAATCGTCACTTGTGCAAATACTCTTTTTGATGTATAATATTTATAGAGACTTAAATATTATCATCAGAAGGAGTTTTTTGTATGGAAATTTCAACGGTAAGAAATAAGAAAAAAAGACCCAAGATATCAAAGCATGAGCTAAGGGATACAATTGAGCTTGCGCTTTTGCAGCTTCCGGGATTTTTACATATGCTTATTTTCTGCTATATACCAATGTTCGGAGTAATTATTGCGTTTAAAAAGTTTAATCCGCATCTTGGTATATTCGGGAGTAAGTGGGTAGGATTTGACAACTTTATGTTTTTTTTCAAATCCAACGACTTTTTCAGGATAATGCGAAATACATTGGGTTACAGTTCGCTGCATCTGATACTTGATACTATTGCATCGCTTTCTGTTGCTATTGTGCTCTATAATATTTCAAAACGCTGGGTGCTGAAAATATATCAGACAACCATGATTTTACCGAACTTCATGTCGGCGGTTTTAATTGCGTTTGTGGTATATGCGCTTTTAAATCCCGTTTCCGGTATTTTAAATAATATTATTGAAGCTTTTGGCGGTGAGGGAAAGGACTGGTACTCGGAAGCAATTTACTGGCCGTTTATTCTGACAATAGTACAGCTCTGGAAGAGCGTCGGAATGAAATCGATTTTATATTATGCGGCACTTATGGGTATAGATGAGAGCTTATTCGAAGCGGCAAGGATAGACGGTGCAAGAAGATGGCATGAGATAAGATATATAATGATACCGGAGCTTATGGGGCTTATAACAATACAGCTTATAATGGGTATAGGACAGCTTGTAAACGGAGACTTCGGTCTGTTTTATCAGACACCGATGAATGTCGGAGTTTTATATTCAACGACCGATATTATTAACACATACGTGTTCAGAGCGTTGCAGGAGGCTTCCAATATGGGACGTACTGCGGCTGTGGGACTGTTCCAGTCGGTAACAGGAGCGGCGCTTCTTATAATAAGTAACACGATAGTAAGAAAAATAGATCCTGATAAGAGCTTTTTCTGATTTTTAGAGAGGAGTTATTGAAAAGTAAAATGAAAAGAAAGAAAAAAATTAGTATTGGCAAAATATTTCTTCATATGTTCATGATACTGCTTATGTGTACATATATTCTTCCGCTTATTCTGATGATTTCAATATCGGTATCTTCAGAGCAGGCAATAGCTGAGTACGGATATACTCTGTTTCCGAAAGTAGTAAGCTTTGATGCGTATCGTCAGGCTTTTGCAAATCCCGAGCAGCTTATTCAAAGCTATAAGATAACAATAATATTTACGCTTGCTCAGACTTTTCTTGCAATTTTAGTACAGAGCTTAATGGCGTATCCGTTATCACGTCCGAACTACCGTCTTAAAAGATTTGTTCAGAAGTATATGCTCATAACAATGATTTTTTCGGGCGGTCTTGTTCCGAGCTATATATTATATACTCAGTATCTGCATCTTGATGATACTATATTGGTTTATATTATACCGTTTTTATCAAGTGCATGGAATGTTATAGTATTCAGAACATTTTTCCAGGGTTTGCCTGACGGTCTGGTTGAAGCGGCGAAGATTGACGGCGCAAGAGAAATCGGAATATTTTTCAGAATTATACTTCCGCTTTCAACACCTGTGCTTGCTACAATGGGATTCATGAACTTAGTTACAAAATGGCAGGACTGGAATACATCACTTCTTTATATAAGAGAGCCTGATTTATATTCACTCCAATATCTCTTGCAGAGAATTTTAAGAGAAACGGAGTATATAAAGAGTCTTCAGCAGACGACGGCATCAAATCTCATAAGTGCAGACAGCTTGCCGGCAGAGTCGATGAAATATGCAATGGCAGTGCTTGCGGCAGGTCCTATGCTTGTAATATTCCCGTTTTTCCAGAAGTATTTCTCAAAAGGAATGGTTGTTGGGGCTATTAAGGGATAAATTAAGTAAATAATCGGAGTAAAACTCCGGGAAAGGAATAAATAAAATGAAAATTAAAAGAACTGTTTTGTCGCTTCTTGCTTTGTCGATGATATCGGCATCATTTGCTGGATGCGGCGAAAAAAAGGAAGAGGCCGGCGGTGATGTTGTACTCAAATGGGTAATGGCAGGACCGGGACGGCAAAAGGATGCAGAGGAGGTATGGGCGGCTGTAAATGAAAAGCTTAAGGAAAAGCTGCCGAATGTTACAGTCGAGTTTGATGTAATGGCGGCTTCTGACTATAAGCAGAATGTTATGCTTATGCAGACGAGCAAGAAAAAGCTTGATATCGTTAATACATATCAGCTTGATTTCGTTAATGAGGTTGAAAACGGAAGTTTTATAGAAATGAGTGATTTGCTTGATGAATACGGCAAGGAGACTAAAGAAGCTCTTCCGGAGTGGCTTTTTGATTATATGAAAGTCGACGGAGGTATTTATGCAATTCCGGCATATCAGGCTATGTCAAGCGAGAGAGCTTTTGTTACTCAAAAGGAATATGCAGACAAGTGGCTTGATGTTGAGGGCTTAAAAGCTGAGCTTTATTCAAACGAATATTTTACGGAAAAATCTGCTCAGATTATTGAGAATTATCTTCAGGCGCTTGCCGAAAACGGTAAAATATTCTATGGTGCACATCATTATAATGAGGTTGTAACAAAAGGTTATGAGCAAATTTTCGGTAACTTCCATGCCGATATAAATACACATGAGGTTATATATAAGTTTGAAATACCGAATGTAAAGGAACAATACAAGCGTCATGCAAAGTGGTATCAGAACGGATGGATAAGAAAGGACGCTCAAAGCTGTACCGACGAAAATGAGAAGAAAGGTATTGCAGAAGGATACACTCTTTATGACAGCGGATACAATAAATGGACTCAGGAAAATCTGAGCAAAAAGGGCACAGAGTTTTTAGTAATACCATTTAGTGATAAATACTTTATTCCGATGTATAATGTGGCAGGCGGAAATGCAATAACTTCAAGCTGTGAGCAGCCTGAGATTGCAATGCAGGTTCTTAACCTTTTCAATACCGATAAGGAAATATACAATCTGTTTGTTTACGGAATTGAAGGAAAGCATTATACAAAGATTTCGGACAATAAGATTGAAACACCTTATGGTGTTCAGGGTACTATGAACGACGATTACGGTATTTATAAATGGATAGTTGGAAATACTCAGCTTGCATATCTTACTCAGGACGAGCCGGAGGATAAGCCTGACTATGAGTTTAATGTTGTTAATAAATCCGAGTGGCGTTCAGAGTTTATAGGCTTTGTTCCTGATGTGGAGGAAATATCAGACAACATTGCTCAGCTTAATGCGATAAAGGGCGAATATATGAAGACTCTTGCAACAGGAGCTTTAGGCGATGGCTGGGAAGCTTATTATGATGAGTGGATGGAAAAAGCAAACGCTGCAGGACTTCAGGAAGTAAAGGCGGAACTTCAAAGACAGATTGATGAATTTTTAGCCAATAAATAATTAAGAAAATAATGGGATATCCCATTATAGGTAAGTATTGATGAAAATCAATACTTACCAATATATAAAATTAAACAATAAAAAAAGAAAGGTTGGTTTTTTATGAAAAAAAGATTTAAACTTATGTCAGCCGTACTTTCAGCTGTAATGGCATTGTCGGCTGTACCGGCAATGGCGGAGGAAACAGGAGTTGTGGAGTCGGGTTCGGTTATTAAAGAGACCATTAAACCGGCAAATTATGCTTTTGCAGGATGTCTTAATGGCTTGTCAGCCAGTACAAACCGTGTACTTGTAAATACATCTGTAATTACAACCGGAAAAAATAACAATGGCAAGAAAGATTTATTCGACGAAGGCTATGGTATATATTTATATGAGCTTTACTATTACCCGTCGTTTGAAATAAACAACGCTTATGCGGTAACCAATATAAAACTGAATGTCGAAAGAACGTGTAAAAATAACACGTATATGAGGACAAATTATGCGGTATCTGATGAATTTATTTTAGAAGGAACACCCGCCGGAGAATATTATGATACCGAAGAAAGTGATGTGTATGAGACTTTAAGATCCTATAACACAAAAAACAGCACAGTTATGCCGCAATGGATAGATTATACTTATGGAGACGATTCGCTTTGGGTTGCGGACATAAGTGACATGGTAATTCCAACAATCAAAACGACAGAAGAAAACAACGGAAAGGCTGTTTTAAATCTGGCATTATCTGCATATGGAAAATTATCTATAAATGCGGGAAAAGTTAGCCTGACTGTTACATATGACGAAAGTAAAATTGTTGAAAAATTCCGTTCAGAGCTTAGCAATGCATCAACTGCAGAAACTGTAAAAGCAGTAGCTGAAAAATTCAGCACCTTTATTGATGCCGATACAGATATAGTAAGCAACATGGATTATGTATATGCCGATATTGCAAAAACAACAGCAACAACTGTATATACATTTGAAACATTTAAGACAGCGATTGAAAACGGAACTAAGGTATATCTGAAAGAAATTACATATTCTCCGGATAACTATGTGCTGAGAAACTTGCATGACGGAAGGTATCCGAGCGGTATTGCCGTAAATACCAATGTTATACCGTTAAAAGATGATTCGTCGAAGACAAATAGTGTGTCGACAATCAGTCTGAAGCTCTGGAGATATATGCCGGCATATAATCTTAACAACACTGATGCAATACGCAATTTGAATCTTAATATATCATTCGGAGCAGTAGGAGACTGGTTAAAATTTTATGCAGCTCCCGTAAGCTCATTCCCGGTAAGCAATACGCCGGCATTTTATGGAACAGAAGCACCGGAGTATGCAGCGCTTGTACCGTGTATAGAATCAGATCTTGTTAAAGAAGTTGCTGACGGTTCGGTTTACGCAGACTCTGTTGCAAGCATAGATTACAGCAGCAAGATTGAAGCTGTTAATGCTGCAGCGGGGGACAGCGGTTCTGCAGTTCTTCTTGCCGGAGTAGCATCTGAAATAGGCGGTGGCGGAGCTGCGGTAAAGTTATTTGAAGATTCTCTTAAGGTTACATATGATATGACAAATATCAATGATAAGTATACGGCTGATTTTGCGGCAATCGGGAGTGCAGCTGATGTGAAGGCACTTGTAGAAAATTATAGTGATTTCACAGGTGCAGATACAGGTATTCTTAAGAATATGGACATCGTTTATAACGGGCTTTTTGACAAGATAAGCAAAGGCAGCGTATATACTTTAGATACATTAAAGACTGCAATAGAAGAGATTGCATCAGATTATATTTACACAGTTGAATATGATAAGCCAACGGATTATTATATGTATAAATATGTTAATGACAATGTGGGCGGACTTGCCGGAAAGCATATGCTTGTTAACACAACCTGTGTGCAGTTTAGTGACACGGGTAGCGATAACTATGGACAATACGCTGTACAGAAATTTAACAGCAATCATATAGATTCATATTATTATGCCCCGATGCTTAGCTATGATATCTATAATCCACAGGCAGTTATGGATGTGAAGTTTACAACCAATGCGAGAAGAAGAAATGTTAAAGACGGAGAGAATCCAACATATGTAGCATGGAATGTAAGCGATGCAGCTTTGACTGACGCTGTTCCGGGCGAATATAAAGCAGGGGATCCGGCTTTTGATACGCTTTCAGCGTGGTTTAATGCTAACAGATATACAAATCAGACAGAGTATTCGATTCCGACACCGGCTGAGTTTGAGACTGATCCGGCAACAACTCATATAACTACAATGGATATTCCGAAGTTTGTTATGAATTCATTAACGCAAAAGACGGGTACACCAAAGCTTACAATTACTTTCAGTCAGAATCAGAGACATTATACAAGCGGTATTGATAATAATAAGCTTGCAATTACATATGACCTCAGTGCAGTTTCGGAAGCGGAGAGAGAATATATAATTAAAGGATACGAAAAATATACAACAAGCGAGGATAAGACAGCCCTTGTTGATGACGGAGCAAGAGTTGAGATTGTTCAGATGAAGAAAGATGTTCCGGCAGCTTCAAAAGCAATAATTGCGGCATATAACGGCGGATTCCTTGTTAAGACAGCAATTGCTGATGTTACGGCTCCGGGCTTTATGAAGAAGACTGTTCTTGATTTAACAGGATTTGCTGATGTTACTTATGACGAGCTTAAGGTTATGACATGGAATGGATTTACTACAATGAAGCCGCTCGCAACTGAATTTGAAATCAGATAAATTATAGTTTAGCGGCATAAATTAGAAGGCTGTAAATTCTGCTTTGCTTAGCCTCCCTTGCCTAAAGGGAGGGGGACCGCTTGCGGTGGTGGGATATCAAATTATCTATGTTTTTACTATATATTGTCAATGCATAATAAATGATATCCCTCCGCCACAGCTTACGCTGTGCCACCTCCCTTTAGGCAAGGGAGGCTTTAGCAAAGCAACCTTAACAGCCTATTCATTAGACAGATAAACTATAATTTAAAACAAAAAATAAAAAAAGGAAAGTGACAAACTATATGAAAAAACGA
>JAZTZP010000093.1:0-20209 GCA_045637525.1 Clostridia bacterium
TAATTTTATTTTTGTTTTTTTTGTTTTTGTTTTTTGTTTTATGAGGTCAACCTCAATTACAAGTTCATTCTAACATAAAATTTCTAACTTTTGTGAAAATACTGACAAACGACACATTTTTTACGACAAACAGCAAAAAAAATATTTTACAAGGTGTTTTTCCCTGTAAAATATTCTTAAAGCAGATATTATTGAGATTTACTTTTAGTCTTCAAAATCAATACACGATCTTATCTCAGTAAATGGGCGAACGTATGTGTTTGCCGCATTTTGGTGTGACGGATGCTTTTGATATTCATCGAGAGCTTCTTTGCTGTCGAATGTGGAGTTGAGCATAACGTCTACGTTTGATGAGTCCATATTTGAAATCTTTACTTCTATTGTGTTTATAGTATCTACCGTATCCTTTAAGGCTTCAAGGTTTTCTTTCATATCAGCAAGAACTTTTTTCTTTTCCTCGCCCGAAATCGTATCCTTAAGCTTCCATAAAATAATGTGATGTACCATAAAAAATCAGTCCTTTCAATATTATTCTCCATAAATAAATTTCATTTCTTCTTCGGTTAAATTAAGGTCTGCGGCCTTTAAGCTGTCAGATAGCTGTATTTCATTTTTACAGCCGATTATAGGCATTGCCGAAACCTCTTTTACAGACATAAGATATGCAACTGCAACGGCGCCTACGCTTGTGTTATGTGCGGCGGCTATTTCCTTAACACGTCCGCATACAGCAATATTTTTTTCTGTAAGATACCGTTCTTTTGCTTTTTCCGACAGGGCGTTTTCACCGTTTTCGGCATATTTTGAGAAAAATCCCTTGCCCTGAGATGCAAAAGCAACTACGGGAATACCACTGTTTTTGTAGTATTCATACTCTGTATTATCCATTTCAACAAGAGTAGGATCGTCTATATATGCGCTGTTGGTCTCGGCAAGACTCCATTTTATCTGACTTGCCGAAAAGCCTGAAAGTCCATGACTTGCCGCATAGGCGTTTGCTTTAGCTATTCTTTCACCTTTCCAGTTAGAACAACCGATAGCCCTTATCTTTCCTTCTTTTATAAAGTCGTTTAATATATCAATAACCTCCCCGACATCTGCTGTGGGATGGTCTCTGTGAAGCCAATATAAGTCTATATAGTCAACACCGAGTCTTTTAAGGCTTTCTTCAAGGTCTTTTTTCAGTTCAGGCTTTGTAAGGCGCGACGCATTCATATTATCAAGTGGCGGATGTGCACCTTTTGTAGCGATATAAATCTTATCCCTGCCATGAGTCTTCATCCATCTGCCAAGCATACGCTCGCTTTCACCGCCAACATACAGATGTGCTGTATCTATATGATTTCCGCCGGCGTCCGTAAACATATCGTAAAGCCGGTAACAGATTTTTTCATCTACTATACTTCCGTAATAATCGGTGCCGAGAACTATTTTCGACACTTTTTCATTATTGATATAACCATAATTCATAGCTTATAATCACTTCCTTAATATATGTGAAGAGTGTTTATTCAGCAGCTGTGTCACAGTATATGCATCTGTAAACTCTTTTTTCTTTGTCAGTCAGCCTGAATATCTGCTCTGCCCCCTGCTCTGTTGAGGTTATGCATCTTGGATTTTTGCATGAGACAACATTTTTTAAAATATCCGGCAGAACAGGGTGAAGCTTTTTTTCACGCACGCCGTTTTTTATAATATTAACAGTAGCTCCCGGATCGATATATGCAAGTATATCAAGATTTACATCAAAATCGCTGTCTATCTTTATTATATCCTTTTTCCCGAGCTTCTTACTCTGAACATTTTTTATTATTGCAACGGAGCAGTCAAGCTCGCCTAAGTTTAAAAGATGATAAAGCTCCATACTTCTGCCGGCTTCTATGTGGTCTATTACAATTCCGTTTTTTATTGAATCTATATTCATTCTATAAAACCTCCAAAAGCTTTAGTATTAACGCCATTCTGATATATTTTCCGTATTTCGCCTGTCTGAAGTAGCAGGCACGCGGATCGCTGTCTACGTGAGGGTCTATTTCGTTTACTCTCGGCAACGGATGCATAATACACAAATCCTGCTTTGCATTTTCAAGCTTATGCTTTGTAAGGATATAAATGTCTTTCAGACGGATATAGTCTGCCTCGTTGAAGAAGCGTTCTCTCTGAACTCTGGTCATGTACAAAACATCAAGCTCCGGCATAGCCTCTTCTAAATCGGTTACTTCTTTATATGATATATTATTCTTTTCTATAATATCATGGCGTACATAGTCGGGAATCTTCAGCTCCTCCGGAGATATAAGCACAAGGTTTATATTTTTGTATCTTGAAAGCGCCTGTATAAGTGAATGCACAGTTCTTCCGAACTTCAAATCACCGCAAAAGCCTACTGTAAGATTATCAAATCTGCCCTTTTCAAGGCTTATCGTAAGAAGATCCGTAAGTGTTTGTGTCGGATGGTTATGCCCGCCGTCGCCTGCATTTATAATAGGCACATCTGACGCCATTGAAGCAATCATCGGTGCACCTTCTTTGGGATGGCGCATTGCTATTATGTCTGCATAGTAGCTGACTACACGAACAGTATCGCTTACGCTTTCGCCCTTTGATGCGGAGCTTGAATTAGCTTCTGAAAATCCGAGGATGCTTCCGCCAAGCTCAAGCATTGCCGCCTCGAAGCTTAGCCTTGTTCTTGTAGACGGCTCAAAAAACAGCGTTGCAAGCTTTTTATATTTACACATCTCCCTGTATTTTTCAGGGTTTGCGATTATGTCCTTTGCAACTGAAACCAACTCGTTAATCTCATCTACAGAAAGATCTAAAATACTAATAAGATTTTTCATATTAATCTCCATTCCGCCTTCAAAAATAAGCGGCAGACTGAAATCCCCCGCTTATATTTTCAAGCAATTTTATTTTATCCAGCTCTCATCAGCCGGGTTATCTCTGAACTTAAGGAGCTTTGCAACATCCTCCGGCTTTATATAACCCATTTCAGCGCCTGCCTCTGCAATAGCGTCAAAATCAGTAAGACTGATATTTTTAACATTTGCAGCTGAAAGTCTTTCAAGACCTTTTTTCATTCCGTATGTGCAGATGCTTGCAATGCCGAGAACTTCAGCACCCGCTTCACGAAGTGCCTCAACAACATCTATAACGCTTCCGCCGGTTGAAATGAGGTCTTCTATAACAACAACCTTCTGTCCCTTTTCGAGCTTGCCTTCTATGCGGTTTGTGCGGCCGTGGTCTTTAGCGCTTCCGCGTACATAGCCCATAGGCATACCTAATATATGTGCAGTTATTGCCGCATGAGCGATACCTGCGGTACTTGTTCCCATTAAAACATCACAGTCGGGGTACTCTTTTTTTACAACCTCTGCAAGGGCTTCCTCAACGTGTGTACGTACTTCGGGAGCTGTAAGAGTAAGTCTGTTATCGCAGTATACGGGGCTTTTTATTCCGCTTGCCCATGTAAACGGGTCTTCGGGGCGTAAAAAAACAGCTCCGATTGATAATAAGTCTTTGGCAATAAGCTTTTTTGTATTTTCCATGGTTATAAATTCCTTTCGTATCGTTTATTTACATATATTATACATCAAAAAGCAACAAAAATCAATAGGTTTGGAAAAATATTTAAAAAACTTACAAAATACAAGTTGTTGGGGAATAATTATTCGGTAACTGTTAAATCCTTATAATATTTTTATATTTTGGACATATTAGTTTTTTTATTTTGCATATATCTTTTTTGGGATTTTTATGGTAAAATAATATTATATAATAGATATGGTGTATACAGTTTCAGACCATGACAGACAGGAACTTGAAAGAATAATGAAATGTGCAACGGAAACTAAAATCCGTTGGCTTATGGAATAGAGGTAATTTTCGTGATAAAAACAAAAAACTTGAAATGTGTTTTTACAGATGAAGACTATGAAACGAATGCTGTCACAACGGAAACAGTTCTTGAGGATATAACTCTTCATATTAAAAGAGGCAGCTTTGTTTCAATTCTCGGTCACAATGGTTCGGGAAAATCTACGCTCGCCAAGCACTTTAATGCTATATACACGCCAACATCGGGTGATGTGTTTGTAAATGGTATCAATACGCGTGAGGAGGAGCGTGTGTTTGACATACGTTCATGTGCCGGAATGGTGTTTCAGAACCCTGATAATCAGATGGTTGCGGCAATAGTTGAAGATGACGTTGCATTTGCTCCCGAAAACATGGGTGTTGAGCCGGCAGAGATACGCAGACGGGTAGACGAGAGTCTTGCGACTGTGGGAATGACAAAATATGCAAAAGCATCGCCGTCGAAGCTTTCGGGCGGACAGAAACAGCGTGTTGCGATAGCATCGGTGCTTGCTATGGAGCCTGACTGTATAATTTTAGACGAATCCACTGCAATGCTCGATCCGAAAGGTCGGCGTGAGGTTATGAAAACCATAAAAAAACTGAATCGTGAAAAGGGCATGACGGTTATTCTTATAACTCATTACATGGACGAAGCGGCAGAATCGGACAGGACTATTGTTATAAACAACGGAAAAATTGTGCTTGATGACGTGCCGTCTGAGGTGTTTCGCCGTGTTGACGAGCTGAAGCTGATAGGTCTTGACGTGCCGCAGGTTACAGAGCTTGCACAGCTTTTAAAAAGTGAGGGCATACAAATAAGAGATAACATTCTTACGGTAGATGAATGTTTTGATGAACTTGTTAAAATTCTGGAGGATAAGTCCGATGATTAAGGCAGAGCATATAAACTATATATATCAGCAGGGAATGCCTTTTGAAAGACAGGCACTTTTCGATATAAACCTCGAAATTCCGACAGGCTCACTTGTAGCGTTAATCGGGCATACGGGTTCAGGAAAATCAACGCTCATACAGCATTTTAACGCACTTATAAAACCTACATCCGGAAAAATCGTGATAGACGGAGTTGATATCACCGATCCGAAAACCGATTTAAAAACCATAAGAAAAACGGTAGGTCTTGTATTCCAATATCCTGAATATCAGCTTTTTGAAGAAACTGTTTATGCTGATATTGCTTTCGGACCGAAAAATATGGGACTTGACGATGCGGAGATTGATAAGCGCATAAAAGAAGCGTGTGAGGTTGTCGGGCTTAAAGAAAAATACTTGAAAAAGTCGCCGTTTGAACTGTCGGGCGGCCTTAAAAGGCGTGTTGCAATAGCCGGCGTAATAGCTATGAAGCCGAAAGTTTTAATTTTGGACGAGCCGGCAGCAGGTCTTGATCCGAAAGGTCGGGACTCAATTCTTTCCATGCTTCGCCGACTTCACGAAACGGAAAAAGATATGACAATAATTTTTGTATCGCATTCTATGGAAGATGTTGCAAGGATAGCAGAGAGCGTTATTGTTATGAATGAGGGCCGGATATTTGTTCAAGGTTCAGTTGGTGAGGTTTTCTCTATGGGTAACGAGCTTGAAGAAATAGGCTTAAGCGTACCGCAGATAACCAGGCTTACCGAAAAACTTATAAAAGCCGGATATAATCTTCCTCCTGATATTTACACTGTTAAATACGGAGCAAAGGAGCTTGTTGCTTTGATTAAGGAGGTGCAGGGACGAAATGTTTAAGGATATAATAATCGGGCAATTCATCCCCGGAAATTCATTTCTGCATCGGATGGATCCGAGAGTTAAGATTGTTTTATCTGTTTTGTTTGTTGTTTTACTGTTTATGGTTTCGGGGTTTTTCCCGTATGCGCTAATGACAGTTTTTGTGGTATTTTTGGTGCTGTTTTCAGGTGTTCCGATAAAAATGTTTTTAAAGGGTCTGAAGCCCATGGCATTTATTCTTGCGTTTACCGTTATTCTTAATCTTTTCATGACTGACGGTACACCGATTTTTGAGATGCCGGTTTTCGGTTGGTTTACGCTTACGGTAACAATCGAGGGTGTTTATGCGGCAATAAGCTTGTTTATACGGCTCTTGTACCTTATAACGGGTACATCGCTTTTAACGCTTACAACATCGCCGCTGTCTCTTACCGATGGTATAGAAAGTCTTCTCCGGCCTCTTGAAAAAATTAAAGTGCCGGCTCATGAGATAGCAATGATGATGACAATAGCAATGCGATTTATTCCGACACTTGCCGAAGAAACGGATAAAATAATGAAAGCACAAATGGCAAGAGGCGCTGATTTCGAATCAGGAAACTTAATAAAAAGAGCAAAAGCACTTGTACCGCTGTTAGTTCCGCTTTTTGTAAGTGCGTTCAGGCGTGCAGACGAGCTTGCAACTGCTATGGAGTCGCGTTGTTACAGAGGCGGCAAAGGACGTACAAAAATGAAGCAGATGAAAATAACGTCTTTGGATATGATTTCAATAGTTTTGTTTTTTGTGATTGCAGCTTCGGTAATTACTGTTAATTATTTAGTATAGTGCCGGGACTTGATGTGAAAGGTAAATTAATAATTCTTACAGTCTTTTCTTTGCGAATGAAAGACTGTATTTTTTTAAGAAATTATAGAAATTTGGGTAAAATATAAATAAAATTAAAGATTTCCGAATATTTCTTTAAAAAATTAAATAAATTATTATAAAAATATATTGAAATTTTAAGAGAATGGTGTTATAATAATATAAATTAGTGTTCAGCTATGAAAAACATTAATTTAAAGGCAGGTGATATTTTGGAAGTATTAAAAAATAAAAGAACATTTACAAGGGCTGTCTGGTATATTATAATTTCTGTTATAGCTGTTGCCTTGATTACGAGTCTTTTGGTATGGTATTATTCGGGAAGTGTTCTCGGTCAGTATCAATATGATGCTGTAAACAATTATCAGAAGAGTGTGTTGCTGGCGGCAGAAAATACAAATAACCAATTTCCGAAAGCGATAATGCAGATTTTCTCCGATACGGATATTTCAAGATGCTTGCGTGACGGTGATTTGAAAGAAACGGAAAAAGCGGCTGCTGTACGGAAGATGGAGGATTATCTTTTTTACTACAACGTTAATTTTATACAAATAATTCATGAACGAAGTAATTCATATTGGACGAGTGACGACTGTCAGCGCCGGAGTTTTGACGAAAATAACGATGAAACTACATCAAAAATACTTGAGATGTATAAAAGCGGAAGAAACCTTATAAGCGCTTCCGAGCTTAACTTGCCGGAGCGGGGAATATACTATATACATAAGAATTTTCAGGACTATACCTTTATTCTGAATATAAATGAGAACGAATATAAAAAAAGTATACTCCAATATGCATCGCCGTTTAAATGCAATACATGGATATACTACAACAACAATCCGAGCATAACGGATTCTGAGGAAATTTTTGATGTTGTTTCAAAGTACGGTCTGAAGACGGAGCCGGCGGTAAACAACAGTACAAGCGTGGACAATATGTTTTTCGTATCAAACCGTTCGGGAAATTATACCGTTGTAACCATGATTTCAGAACCCGAATACAGAAAAGACATATACAGAAACATATTTGTTCTTGTTGTTGTGGCACTTATTATCATACTTATATGTATAGTAAGTCTTGTCATTCATACAAAATACTTCAGCATTATGAAACGTATTTATGATGAAAAAATGGATGAAGCCAAAAACAAGTTTGAAATAGGAACATGGCAGAATATAGTTTATAAAATATTTGTAGGAGTAGGACTCAGTGCCGAAGAACGCAGTGTTGTTGAAAAAATAACCGGCGGACCGGGAATCAGTAAATATCTGCCAATGCTGATACTTGCCGATAATGTTTCTGATAAGAACGCCGAAGAGCTGAGAAGCACAAAGGCTGATATAAGTCGCATAATAAATGATTTATTCGATGATATGCCGCTTTGTTGTACGGTTTCTCTTGAAAAAGAGCGTATAGGCGTTATAGTATGCCTGAATAATACCGAATTTGATATCAGAGAACGCCTGAATGCGGTTGTGAATAAAATAAATGAAGATACCGGTGTTACAATAAGTATTGTAGCGGAAACACCCGATACTGACTGTGAGTATATAGAAGATAAGGTAGTAGAGCTGTTTAAGATTGCTCAGTATCATTTTATAAGCGGACCGGGAAACATTATAATATCAGATGAGCTTTCAGATATTAATATTGATGCCGGATACCCTTCTGAAATTGAGCAAAACATAGCACTTGCATTAAAGGGTAATGATGAGGATGCTTTAAGAGTTGCTTATGATGAGTTTAAGAATTATATAAAAGACAGTAACTATCTAATGGGCAGGAAGTGGAGCGTTTATCTGTATACGAATATCATGAGTATATTCATGGGTGAGGATGTTGGTGAGAGCGAGTTAAACGGTATGAATTTTTCAAATATTGAAGAAATCTTTGAAAATCTTAAAACCGCGGCACAATCAGCAGGCTCTGATGAGGGCGAGGATTTCAAGTTAAAGGTTCAGGAGCTTGTAGAGCTTAATTACATGAACAGCGATTACAGTATATCGGATATAGCTGAAAGCGCAGGAATAAATACTGTTTACGCCGGACAGAAATTCAAGAAGACTTTTGATAAAACTTTTAATGCATATCTTGCTGAATACAGATGTAAAAAAGCTGCCGAGTTGCTTACACAAACGGATAAGAAGTCTATTGAAATTGCATCGCTGTGCGGATTTAAGAGTGATACGTATTATAACTATATATTTAAAAAATATATGAAATCCACACCGCAGCAATACAGAAAGGCATATAAAAAGATTTAAATGGGCTGTTTTTAAACAGCCCATTTAAATCTTTTTACATTTCAGCGATTGCCTCGATTTCAAGAAGAACATCCTTTGGCAGTCTTGCTACTTCTACGCAGGAGCGTGCCGGATATGGTTCTGTGAAAAATTCGGCGTAGATTTCGTTTATCTTTGCGAAGTCTTCCATGTTTTTTATAAATACGGTGGTTTTTATAACCTTGCTCATATCTGCACCGCCGGCTTTTATTACTTCTGATACGTTTTTGAGTGCCTGACGTGCCTGAGCTTCGACTCCGTCCGGAATATTACCGGTTTCGGGGTTTATCGGTATTTGCCCGGAAGTGAAGAGCATATTACCCATAGCGATTGCCTGTGAATATGGGCCGATAGCCGCCGGTGCGTTTGTTGTTTTTATTTGTTTCATTAAATTCTTCCCTTTCATTAAATTATTCATATTCAATTTCTGTAACTTTTCCTGTTTCAAGAGATTTTGTTACATCAATGATACGCTGGTTTTCAGAGCCTCTGAAAATAAGAGTATAGTGTCTTTTGTCTATTTCAAAACGCCCGTCTACCAATATGTCGGTTTCTTCTAAAAGCTCTTTCCAGCCGTTTTCGGGCGTTGCCCCGGAAAGGAGCTGTTCAAACGTAAAACCGGAATAGGTGAAGGTATTAAGTCCGGAGCTGTGAGCTTCTTTTGCTATTTCAGTAAGTGCTTTTGCCTGAAGAAACGGCTCGCCTCCCGAAAACGTTACTCCGTCAAGCAACGGATTTTTCTTTATTTTATTTATTAAGTTTTCGGTAGTATCTTCGTATCCGCCGTTTAAATCATGCGATTTTGGGTTATGACAGCCGGGGCAGTTATGCTTGCAGCCTTGTACAAATATTGCAAATCTTATGCCCGGTCCGTCAACGATAGAATCATCCGCCGTTCCAAATAGACGTATTTTCATAGCTGACACCTTTCTTGTAAATTAAAAATTACAGTGAAATCTTTTGCCAAAGGCAAAAGATTTCACTGTAAAGTATATTTGACAGAAAATATACTTTACTTCACTCCGTGCTTTACTCTGTCTTTTTCTTCTGCTCTCTTTGCATCGTTAAATCTGTCGAGAGTACCTACAAGGTAGCCTGTAACACGTCTTATTCTGTCAAAGCCTATGCCGCCTTCGCCTTCTTTTCTTCCGCACTTCGGACATACATCGTCGATAATGCCGCTGTATCCGCATACCGGGTCTCTGTCTACCGGGTGGTTTATACTTCCGTAGCCTATGCCGGCATCATGCATTGCACGAATTACTTTTTCGAATGCATCAAGGTTCTTTGACGGGTCGCCGTCAAGCTCAACATATGAGATATGTCCGGCGTTTGTAAGCTCGTGATACGGAGCTTCCTTTTTAATCTTGTCTATTGCACTTATATTATAGTGTACCGGTACATGGAAAGAGTTTGTATAATAATCTCTGTCTGTTACGCCCGGTATTTCACCGTAAAGCTTTTTATCCATTCTTACAAATCTTCCTGAAAGACCTTCAGCCGGAGTTGCTATAAGACCGAAGTTAAGCTTTCTCTTTTGCGCTTCTTCATCCATACGCTTACGCATATGAGCAACAATTTCAAGTCCTAAGTGCTGAGCCTTTTCAGACTGACCGTGATGCTCGCCGATTAAGGCAACAAGCGCTTCAGCAAGACCTATCCAGCCGATTGAGAGTGTTCCGTGTTTCAAAACCTCTTCAACAGAATCTTCATAACCGAGGTTTTCGGAGTTTATCCATACGCCGTTACCCATAAGGAACGGATAGTTCTTTACCTTTTTAGAGCACTGTATCTTAAATCGCTCTAACAGCTGGTCGATACATAAATCTATCTTTCTGTCAAGCTCATCAAAGAACCATTGTATATCGCCTTTAGCGCGTATTGCAATTCTCGGCAGGTTGATTGATGTAAAACTTAAGTTTCCTCTGCCGTTTGAAATTTCCTTTGTCGGATCATAAGCATTTGAGATAACTCTTGTACGGCAACCCATGTATGCGATTTCAGTTTCCGGTGTACCCTTATAATATTTAAGGTTAAACGGTGCATCTACAAACGAGAAGTTCGGGAAAAGTCTCTTTGCACTTACGCGACAGGCAAGCTTAAAGAGGTCGTAGTTTACATCGTTTTTATTATAGTTTACGCCTTCCTTTACTCTGAATATATGGATTGGGAATATCGGTGTTTCGCCGTTTCCGAGTCCTTTTTCATTTGCTAAGAGTACGTTCTTTATTACCATTCGTCCCTCAGGAGATACGTCCATACCATAGTTGATTGATGAGAACGGAGTCTGGGCACCGGCTCTTGAATTCATTGTATTAAGGTTATGGATAAGAGCTTCCATTGCCTGGTATGTGTTCACATCGGTTTCTTCTGTTGCAGTCTTAACAGCAAATTCCTGAGACTTTTTGATGTCTTCAGCCTTTAATCCGAGTTTTTCAAGCTCTGCCGCTTCTGCCTTTAAATATTTCTCATTTTCAGCCATTCTGAGAATATGACCTTTTTCTATAAGCTTATTCTTAATATCGGAAACTGTTTCTTTCGTAACTTCCTGACCTGATGTGAATCCCAATGCTTTATAAAGGTTTGAACAGTAGTTCTTTATAAACGACTTCTTTACACCGGGGGCAAGACCATAATCAAAGTTAACTATACTTTGTCCGCCGTGCTGGTCGTTTTGGTTTGACTGAACTGCAATGCAGGCAAGTGCCGCATAGCTTGCAATACTGTTAGGCTCGCGGAGCACTCCGTGACCTGTTGTAAATCCGTCTTTAAAGAGCTTTAAAAGATCTATCTGGCAACAGGTTGTTGTCATTGTTAAGAAGTCGAGGTCGTGGATATGAATGTCGCCGGCCTGATGTGCTTTTGCGTGGTCAGGCTTTAATACGAACATATTAAAGAACTGCTTTGCACCCTCAGAGCCGTATTTTAACATAGTACCCATTGCAGTATCGGCGTTTACGTTGGCGTTTTCACGCTTTAAGTCGCTGTCCTTTGCATCTTTAAAGGTTATGTCTTCATAGATTTTCATAAGATCGGACTTCATATTTCTTGCTTTTGTACGCTCGGAGCGGTATACTATGTATGCCTTTGCTACACGAACGTGTCCGTTATCGATAAGGATTTTTTCAACGGTATCCTGTACCTGCTCAACCGTAGGCTCGTCCACTTTATTAAGCTCAAGCGTTTTTTCAACCAGCTCTGCAAGAGCGTGTGCATATTCCTCGTCGCTTGCATTTGTGTTTGCAATGAATGCCTTGTTAATTGCATCGGCAATTTTATCGATGTTAAAATCTGTGCGTCTGCCGTCACGTTTGATAATACTTTCTATCATTATATTTCTCCCTTCCACCGCCTGAGCGGCATTGTAATTTTAAGTATTAAAGTTAAATAAATCCCTGTATAATGACAAAAAAACACAGGAATTTCTATGTGCAAATACCTGTAAAGTCATTACTATATATTGTGTCTTGCAATTACTATAATGTATTATACACCCAATATATAGAAATGTCAATAGGGTTAGTAATAAATTAACAAGAATGTAATATTATTAATTTTACATTACAGCAGTATTAATCCAAGGTTGCATTTGCAAATGAAAAAAGTCCGGATTGTCAGTCGCAACAAGCGAGAAAACACCGGACTCTTTTGTTATGATATTTATGTTAGTTTAAAGCCTGATAATCACTGCGTTTATAAGAACGATATAGCTTTCATTATTCTTTATCTTCTCTTTTGATTTTAGCGAGCTCAATTTTTATACCGTCCATAACAGAAACAAAATCTTCTTTTTTCAATCCGGTTACTTTGAGCACCTTGCTGTTGTCTATTTTACGGTCAAAAAATCTGTCATATACCGCCGCCCAATAGCTATTTTGTATATAGTCGTCATGCTTTAACCACTCATCACTATCAATCCATTCAAACTTAGTTCCTATAAGCTCAGTATAAATTTCAGCCACTTCTCCCCAGGTAAGATTCTGTGCTGTTGAAATCGTATATGCCTGCCCTAATGCTTCTTGCTTAAACAAAAGATTAGCTATCAGTTTGCCCGAATTCCCTGCCCAATCAAGTGCCGCAGTAAGATTTTTTGCAATTTCGGGCAAGAACATTGTTTTGTTCTTTTTTTTATAATCAATCACGGCACTTCCGTTGATTGTCACAATATCAAGTCGCTTATCCGAAAAAGATATAACAGGACGCACAATAGTCCAGTTTTTTGTGTTTGATTTCTCCCGGATAAACTTTTCTGCCTTTGCCTTTGATAAAGCATAGTTCTCTTTTGCTAAAAACTCCTCATCATCAGATATGTCCAACAGCATCGGAGCATTTTCTGTTATCGGGTGCTCCAAATCCGCATATACACGATATGATGACAAAAATATCAGATGTTCAGTGTTATCTGTCAGTAATTTATGAACAGGTTTATATTCTTCGACATCAGGATAGTGAATAAAATTTACAATCCCTTCATAATGATTTTCTTTAAAAAGCTCTGTCAGAAATTCGTTTGTTGCTTTTGCTTTATAATATTTTAGTTTATTATTTTTCGTAATTTTGTCCTCAAGACATATAACATCTACACTGTGTCCCATGCAAAGCAGTTCCTCAGCGGTATATGTTCCTAAAGTACCGCCACCGCCAATGAGTAGTATCTTTTTCATATTTCAACACCACCCGATTTCAAAATAGTTTTATATAAATCAAGTTCGTAATCATAATTCCATGGGTTTTCTTTCCTGCCAAGTACCATTTCGCCAAAGCTTTTCATCATACTGTCATAACGGTCAACAGGTGTGCTTTGGTCTTTTTCTGATGATTCAGTCCAGGCACTGCTTGTGTATGTGCTTCGCGAGGTAACAAGCTGACCCGCCTCGACATACCATTCCAAAGGTTTAAGCTCAACTGTTTTTTTAGTTCCCGATACAACAAGCTGTCGGCGTTCAAATCCGCCTATTTCAACAGCAGATGTTTTTGCAAAAGAAATACCGTTTTCGTATTCAAAAGCTACCATTCCAAAATCCATACTGTTTACTCCGTCAACACCTGAGCATTTATTTAACGGAATTATTCTTTTGGGTGTTCCCTGAATTGAAAGTATCAAATCTATAAGATGGCATCCCAAAAAGAACATCATACCTCCCGGAAAATTATTAAGCCAGTCACGAACATTTTTCGGATGGATACAATTCATCTGTGCTTCGACACTTATTATATCTCCAAGCTCACCGTTTTTTATCTGTTCTTTAAGCTCTGTGATATAGGGATTATATCGATACATATATCCCGTATGGAACACTGTTTTATTATTTTTGACAGCTTCAATCAGCTTTTCAAAATCAGACAAAATGACTCCGCCCGGCTTTTCCATATGTATATGTTTCTTATGACCGGCAGCCATAAGTGCATATTTTGAAAGATATACTTCCTCGGTTTCAACTGTTACGGCTTCGATTTCCGGATTGTTTAGTATCTCATCAAGAGTAAGTTCATTATATCCCTCAAAAGTCTTCATTCTTTCCGGAAATTTTTCTTTTTCATTTTCAGGAAGCACATATCCTGCTATTTCAAACATATCATGGTTTTTCTTTAAAGAATTAAAAATATCATTACCATGACTGTTAGCACTTGTACCTATCTGTGCAACTTTTATTTTACGCATAGCCAAACCCTCCATTAAAGTCTTTCCCAGTCAAACTGGACAACCGTTGGGAAATTACTGTCATTTACAAGTCTGTCATAAACCACGGCACACTCATCGGGAGAATGTGTTTCCTCAACTGTATCTTTTAAATTAATTCTGTTATTCGCACAAAGCTTTAAAATAGATTTTATGTCATCAGCGGTTGTAAAATATCCGGGGTATGAATCATTCACCGGTCTTGCGATGGTGTGTGCACCGATTAAAGTTATGCCCGGTCCGTGAACCTTTCTGTAATAATCAATTGTAAAGTCGCTGTTTCTGGTGCATCCCAAAAGCGCAACCCTGCCGAATTTAGCCATACAGTCAAGGGTTTCATCAAGACCTGCACCCTGACCTGTCACTTCAATTGCAGCATTTACACCGCCATTAGTAACAGCCTTTACCTTTTCTGCAAAATCTTCGTCAAACGGGTCAAAAGCATAATCAGCTCCGAATTTGAGCGCCTTTTCACGTCTCTCTGCAACAGGATCAACTGCTATAACAGGAACAGCGCCTGCTGCGTGAGCAAACTGAACAGCCATAAGACCAAGTATGCCAAGCCCCATAACCATTGCCGATTCGCCGATTTCAAGTCTGGTTTTTCTGATGGCCGCAAGTGGAAAAGCTCCGATATGTGCCATGGACGCTTCTTCAAGCGATACATTATCACTTTCAATTTTTACAGCATTCTTTTCGTCAACAACATTATAGCTTCTGTGTGTAGTCCAGTACATTGCTACTTTGTCGCCGATTTCAAGATTTTTTACATCTTCTCCTTTTTCGACAACAATACCCGATGTGCTGTAGCCTGAAAATCTCGGAAAAACAGCTTCATCAGTAGGCTTTGTATTTATACCTACCGTAGGATTTCCCGTAATATTAGCTCTTTCCGTTCCATTGCTTATTGTACTGAAAATCGTTTTTACCCTCACCTGATTTGGTTTGAGTGTCTGACCTTCAACATCAAGCAATTCCGCTTTGTTTTTTTCGACAAATACAATTTGTTTGTCCATAATAAACCCCTCCTTGGTTTGCTTGTAAGATAATTAAATTATAGCATATTGACAAGAGGGCGTCAATGTGCTATACTGTAAAAAAACATAACTATTCTCTAAGGAGGTTGTTTATGAATAAAAATAATTTAATCACAGTTTTTGGTTTTTACAAGCATACTTATCAAAATATACATTCAGCCGGCCCCAGCATATTTTTTGACAGACCGTGTATCGGCTATATCAAAAAGGGATATGCAAAATTCCTCTATAACGGAAAAACTTTTTATGCATACGAGGGTGATTTAATATATATTGCATTTGAGACTAAATATAAATCTATTTGGTACGGTGCTCCTGATATTGAATGGTATTCCATCGAATTTGATTTTTGTTCAAAGGCTTCGTTTAATAATTACCGCTTTCAGATATTAAAGAATTATCCTGCAGAATTGTTTGAAAAGATGAACGAAACCTACGAGAAATCTCCTTTGCTTTCCGTTTCGCATTTTTACGGGCTTCTGGATGATATTTATAAAAAAATGCAAACTTCTGCATTGCCTGCGGCTTTTTCTACGATAGAGCCGGCAATAGAATATCTGGAAAACAACTATCAAAAAACTGTATCGGTAAAAGCGTTAGCAAAGATGTGTCATATAAGTGAATCAGGCTTTTATAAATTGTTTAAACAAACAACAGGAGTTACGCCCGTTGAATACAAGCATAACATTATGATTCAGCATGCAATAGATTTACTCTCTCATTCTTCAATTGCGATTGAAGAAATAAGTCAGCGTGTAGGCTTTTCGTCTTCCAATTATTTCAGAAAGGTGTTTTTTGAATTAACAGACAAAAAGCCAAGAGAGTTACGTAAAAATTAATTGATCTCTCCAGAATTTGACAGTTTGAAAACAAAAAAGTCCGATAATTCGCATAACAAAGCGTTTTTTGTAGGATTGTTAATAACGTGTGACATTTTTTGAAAATTATTGATTTTATAGAAATTTTATGGTATAATTGATATGAACAGGCTTTTGCTTCGCAAAAATGTCCTTGCAAGCAAACATTTTTTTCAGCCTGGTAGAATTATAACCGGACTTTTGATTTGCAAAAATCCCGCACTTAGTATATAAAACATAAAAAAGGAAGAAACTATGTTAAAAACAAAAGGAAGGAGCTTTTTTATGTTTTTTGGAAGAACGGATTTAGCTTTTGAGGTTAATGAAAGATATATGAAGGAACACGCCCCGGATGGAGTGCCTGACGGTGTTGTGTCGGAGCGTGAGGACTATGACAGCTTATGGATAAGCCGTATTAAGATTAAAAATGAAAACGGAAGCAGAACACTCGGACGTCCTGTGGGAAATTACATCACAATTCACGTTCCTGACATAAGATATGATAATGATGCATATGAAGCGGCGTGCAAAACGATTGCGGCGGAAATACAATCACTTGCAGGTATTTCAACAGAGGACAGAGTCCTTATTGCGGGGCTTGGAAATCGTGAGGTTACGCCGGATGCTTTGGGGCATGAGGTTGTTTCAAGGGTGCTTGTTACCAATCATATAAAAAGCCATCAGCCGGAGCTTTTAGGAGATAATTTCGGCTCGGTGTGTGCGATAGCGCCGGGAGTGCTCGGAATAACGGGAATAGAGTCTGCCGATATTATAAAGTCGGTATGTTCTCATATAAAGCCGGCGGCTGTTATTGTGGTAGACGCACTTGCGGCTGCGGATTTTGAACGCATATCCACAACGTTCCAGATTTGCGACACAGGCATTCAACCGGGAGCGGGCGTGGGAAACAACAGAAGCGAGGTTAATGAGCGTACACTCGGTGCAAAGGTGATAGCGATAGGCGTGCCTACTGTGATTGATGCAAAAAATCTTATGGATAAGGCTGACGGGGAGCGTGAGACGGTGCCGCTTATGGTAACACCGAGAGATATTGACCTTGTAATTAAAAGAGCCGCAATGACAATAGCCGGTGGAATTAATCTTGCATTTCACAGAGAAATTTCTCTTGACGAAATAAATGAATTAATAGGATAAATTATAGTTTAGCGGAGCTAAACTATAATTTAGAAGAAAGGATTTTTCAAATGAAGACATTAATAAATGAAAACATAAGCTTCCATTATATACCTATGGAAAAGCTTAAGACATCTACTATCGGAATATATATTCACAGACCGCTAAAAAAAGAGACGGCGGCTATGAACGGAATACTTCCTCTTATTTTAAAAAAGGGATGTACACTTTGTCCTGATACTGCGGCTTTGGAGCGGTTTAAGCAGGAGCTTTACGGGGCATCTGTGGGAAGCGGAATTATAAAGAGAGGCGAGTCGCAGATAATACATTTTTCATTTGAAGCGATTTCTGATAAATATGCAATAGATGGTGAGCCTGTATTTGAAAAGCTTACTTCACTTGCGATGTCGATGGTTTTTGAGCCTGTAACGAAAGACGGCGGTTTTGATCCGGTTATAACGGAGCAGGAAAAGAAAAATCTTTGCGAGCTTATTGAAAGCATGAAAAACGATAAACGCCGTTATGCATCTCAAAGATGTATTGAGGAGATGTTTGAAGGTGAATGCTTTGCAATAAATAAATACGGTACGGCTTCGGACGTATCAAACATCGAGCCCCGGTCTCTTTATGAATACTATAAGAGTATAATAACATCATCGGTTATTGATATTTATGTTTGCGGTGATGTGGATTGTACCGGTATAATAAATACGATAAAGGCGACGACAGAAAAGTTTGCGTTTACAAAAGGCGATATTACAAAGACCGGGATTGCCACACCTAAAAACGAGGTTAAATATACAGAAGAAGCGCTGCCTGTTACACAGGGTAAGCTTTCTATGGGCTTTACTACCGAAACGTCGGCTACCGGTGACGATTATTACGCACTTATGGTCGCAAACAGCATATTCGGAAGCGGTGCGCACTCAAAGCTGTTTAATAACGTTCGTGAAAAGCTGAGTCTTGCATACTATGCATCATCTTCTATGGACCGTTCAAAGGGTATTATAGTAGTAAATGCAGGAATAGAGTTTTCAAAGTACAAAGATGCGTATGACGAAATTCTGGTACAGCTTGATGAGCTCAAGGCGGGTAATATATCTGAGCTTGAGTATAGTTCGGCGGTAAATGCTATTGTAAATTCATTAAAGGCATGCTTTGACGATCAGTATGCGATGCAGTCGTTCTATCTGTCGGAGCATATATATAACAGCGGTCTGGGACTTCGTGATATAATAGAAAAAATAAAGTCGATAACCGTAGAAGATGCAGTTAAAGCGGCACAGAAAATAAAACTCGACACCGTATATTTTCTGAAAGGAGATGACAACGATGACGCTGAATAAAAACACAGATAAAATTACAGGCGAGGAAATGTATTATACCACTCATGAGAGCGGACTGAAAATTTATATTATGCCGAGAAAGGGTTATTCTTCAAATTATGCCATTTTCGGAACGAAATACGGTTCTGTGCATTCGGATTTTATAGTACCGGGCGAGACTGAGATTACTCACGTTCCCGATGGAATAGCGCATTACTTAGAGCATAAAATGTTCGATCAGCCCGACGGCAGTAATGTGTTTGACAAGTTTTCGAGGTTAGGTGCTGATGCAAACGCATTTACTTCGTTTAACCTTACAGCATATCTTTTCAGCGCAACGGATAACTTTTTCGAGAGCCTTGGAGTGCTTCTTGATTATGTGCAGTCTCCGTATTTTACAAAGGAGAGCGTTGAAAAGGAGCAGGGTATAATCGGTCAGGAAATAAAGATGTATGACGATAATGGTCCTTGGAAGGTGTTTTTTAACCTTTTAGGCTGTTTGTATCATGAAAGTCCTGTTAAAAAAGAGATTGCCGGAACGGTTGAGAGTATAAGCCATATAACGGATGAATATCTTTATAAATGTTATAACACCTTTTATAATCTTTCAAACATGACAATATTTGTAACGGGCGACTTTGACCCGTATGAGGCGTATGACGTAATTGTAAAAGGAATAAAGAATAATGAGCCGTTTACCGAGGAAATAAAGAAGATTTTCCCAAAAGAGCCTGACAGCGTTTATAAACCATACACAGAACAGGCGCTTGACGTATCAATGCCGTTGTTTATGATGGGATTTAAAGATACCGATAACGGTTACGGCGGAGACCGGCTTCTTAAAAAATATCTTGAGGTACAGATACTTCAGAAGATGCTTTTCGGAAAGGGTACTCCTATTTACAGAAAGCTTTATGACATGGGACTTATAAACGACAGCTTTTCCCTTGACTATACCGTAGAAAAGGAATACGGACACAGTACGATAGATGGCGAATCTCAGGACCCGAAAAAGGTTTTTGAGATTATACTCGATGAAACAGATAAAATAAGAAACGAAGGCCTGAAGGAAGACGAGTATGAACGTGTTAAAAAGGTGTTGTGGGGCGATTATATAAAGACATTTAACGATATAGAGGAATATGCCCATACGTTCCTTACACTCCATATGATGGGTGTTGATATATTCAATTATAATGAGATTTACAGGAGTATTACGTTCGACGACATCAAAAACAGATTTAATGAACACTTTACAAGAGACAAAGCAGCCCTTTCGGTTGTTTTGCCGAAATAAATTATAGTTTATAGGCTGTTCGCCTCTAAACTATAATAGTGAAATATTTTGCTTTCAGCAAAATGTGAAATTCACACTTCGTGTGAGTGAAATCCATGCAAAGCATGGGTGAAATCTGTCGCTATGCGACAGGTTTC
>JAZTZP010000094.1:0-118619 GCA_045637525.1 Clostridia bacterium
TAAATTATAGTTTATAGGCGTGTTTCAGTCTGCATTCGGTACGCTTTGCAAATAGGCTCCCTTGTGTAAAGGGAGCTGTCGCTGAAAGCGACTGAGGGATTGTCTTTCAATAAATCAACATATTTGAGGAACAATCCCTCCGTCATGGCTTACGCCATGCCACCTCCCTTTACACAAAGGAGGCTTGCAAAGCGGCATCGGAATCCTACTGTTTTATCGCAGATAAACTATAATTTATTTTGCTCATTCAAAAAACGTGAAATCATTCGGTGAAAATATTGACAATACAAAGGGAGTGTGGTATAATAGTCAATGATATTGCGGTAAAGAGGTGTTTTTTGTGAGATATATTGAAACCGGAGTATCAGGTATTGAATTTAACATTTATATTTTCAGGTGAGGCTGTTGTGCTGAGACTTAAATATATATTATAAATTTAAAATTGAATGGATGAAGGAGAATAACGATGACATACAATTATCATACGCATACGTATAGATGCGGACACGCTTCAGGTACTGCAGAAGAATATATAAAACGGGCAATAGAGTGCGGAATAAAATATATGGGTTTTTCAGATCATATGCCTTTTATTTTTCCGGATGGCTACGAATCAGGGCATAGGGTACCGGTTTCGCAGGTGGAGTCGTATTTTTCAGAATTAACAGAGCTTCGCGAAAAATATAGTGATAAAATTGATATTAAAATCGGATTTGAAATGGAATATTATCCTACGCACTTTAAAAATATGCTGAAAAATGCAATTGAATACGGGGCTGAATATCTGATTTTGGGGCAACATTATTTGGGAGAAGAACATCCGGACGGAGAGGCTGCAATACATCCCACTGACAGCTTTTTGAGATTGAAAGAGTATACTGACTGCGTTATTTCGGGAATAGAGAGTGGTGTGTTTACCTATATAGCACATCCGGATATGTTTAATTTTACAGGCGACGTATCGTTATATCGTGAAGAAATGCGGAAAATTTGCGTTGCATCACGAACATACGGTATACCGCTCGAAATTAATTTTTTAGGCGTGCGTGCGAAGCGAAATTATCCGAATGAAGTTTTCTGGAAGATTGCAGGGGAAGAGAAGTCGCCTGTTACCTTCGGATTCGATGCTCATGATGCCAAATGTGCCTTTGACGGTGAGTCTTTCGGACCGGCACAAAAGATAGTCGAAGAATATAAACTAAACTATATAGGTAAGCCACGTATAAAACTTATTCAGGAAATGAAGAATATTTTATTATGAGATGCAAATGAAATAATTAATTATTTTCCGCACCGCATAGAATTTAAAATTGCAAGTACTAAAACACCGACATCTGCAAATACTGCCGCCCACATTCCTGTAATACCTAAAGCACTTAAAATTAAAACAGCGAATTTTACTGTTAATGAAACGGCTATGTTCTGACGGACAATTCTGAGTGTTTTTCCTGAAAGACGGATTGTGTAATCGAGTTTTGAGAGCTCGTCGGTCATTATAACAATATCTGCCGCTTCAATTGCGGCATCGGAGCCGAGCTTTCCCATTGCTATTCCTATATCTGCAACAGATAAAACAGGCGCATCGTTAATTCCGTCGCCGACAAAAACCAGTTTGGAATTCTTTGGTTTTGTTTTTATCATTTCTTCGACGGTGTATACTTTGTCTTTTGGGAGCAGATTTGCGTATACGTGGTGTATATTAAGCTCTTCGGCGACTTTTTCTGCTGAGTGCAGGTTATCACCGGTGAGCATAGCAATTGTATTTACACCGGATTTTCTGAGAGCTGTTATTGCTTTTAAGCTATCAGGCTTAGGTTTATCGGAAAGTTCGATAAAACCAAGGTATTTTTTGTCTGCTGCTATATGAATAACGGTGTCTGAAGCTTTTGTTACGGATATTTTTTTAAAATTCATAAGCTTAGCGTTTCCGGCGTAAATGTCATGACCATTGACTACTGCATGAGTACCCATTCCGGGTATTTCTTCATAGTCGGAGATAAGAGAACTGTCTGCGATATGTGCGCAGGCTTTTTTTATGGCTATGGATAGGGGGTGGTTTGAATGATATTCTGCATATGCCGCAGTTTTTAAAAGCTCGTCGGAAGAAATTCCTTCAGGGCAGATGCGTTCAATTTCAAATATGCCTTTTGTGAGAGTACCTGTTTTATCAAATACAATGGTTTTGGCTTTGGCGATTGCTTCAAGGTAATTACTGCCCTTTATAAGGACACCTGATTTTGATGCGGCGCCGAGTCCGCCGAAAAAGCTGAGCGGCACAGATACAACAAGCGCACATGGACATGAAACTACCAAAAAATTAAGAGCGCGATAGCCCCATACAGATAAATCGGCATTGAAAAACAGCGGCGGAACAAAAGCTAAGAGAGCCGCAGATATTACTACAACCGGAGTGTAGAAGCGTGCAAAGCGCGATATGAAGCTTTCGGAACGTGATTTTTTTGAAATGGCGTTTTCAACCAAATCAAGTATTTTATTTACAGTTGAGTTATGAAACTCTTTATTTACTGTAATATTTAAAACACCTGTAATATTTACAGAACCGCTTAAAACTTCGTCGTTTTCAGATACATCTTTTGGGAGCGATTCGCCTGTAAGTGCTGATACATCAAGAGCGGAGCTGCCTTTTGATACCACTCCGTCGAGTGGTATTTTTTCACCGGGGCGTACTACAATTGTATCTCCGACTGATACTTTATGAGGATCAACAACGGAGATTTCGCCGTGTTTTAAAAGGTTTGCATAATCGGGACGTATATTCATAAGCTCTGCAATAGACTTTCTTGATTTTGAAACGGCATAGTCTTCAAAAACCGAGCCGATTTGATAAAATATCATAACAGCCGCTGCTTCGGAAAATTCACCTATTGCAAAAGCTCCGGTTACGGCAATAGACATGAGAAAGTTTTCATCAAATACTTTTCCTTTGAGTATGTTTTTTACGGCTTTTAAAATTACGTTATATCCGCATAGCACACAGCTTAAACCGAACATCATGGTCTGAATGCCGGGAAGAGGGATGAAAAAGGCGACGGCGAATATTACGATGCAAAGAACTATTCTGTAAATTCTGAATTTCATGCTGTATCTGTCCTTTCAGTTTATAATATGAATATATGAACATCTATTCATATTATAAACTGAATCCACGGTTTTGTCAATATTATTTTTATATTTTTTTGATAAAAAGTAAATTTATATACTGTGCATAAAAATAGCACCTGCAAAATGCAGGTGCTGAGTGTTATTAATCAAGATAGTCTTTCAGCTTTTTACTTCTGCTCGGATGGCGAAGCTTTCTGAGCGCTTTTGCTTCAATCTGACGTATACGTTCACGTGTGACTTCAAATTCATGTCCAACCTCTTCTAAGGTGCGCTGTCTTCCGTCGTCTAAGCCGAAACGTAGCTTAAGAACCTTTGCTTCACGCGGGGTAAGAGTTTTTAAAACTTCATCAAGCTGTTCACGCAAGAGTACAGAGCTTGCGGCATCTGACGGAGCGGGAGCGTCGTGGTCTTCTATGAAGTCGCCTAAGTGGCTGTCTTCTTCTTCGCCGATTGGAGTTTCTAAAGAAACAGGCTCCTGTGAAATTTTTGATATTTCACGAACACGATCAAGCGGCATATTAAGCTCTTTTGATAATTCCTCATGGGTTGGCTCACGGCCTAATTCCTGAACTAACTGACGAGAAACTCTGACAAGCTTATTTATTGTTTCAACCATATGAACCGGTATACGGATAGTACGTGCCTGGTCGGCAATTGCTCTTGTGATTGCCTGACGAATCCACCAGGTTGCATACGTACTGAATTTATATCCTTTTTTATAATCGAATTTATCAACGGCTTTTATAAGACCGAGATTACCTTCCTGTATAAGGTCTAAAAACATCATTCCGCGACCTACGTATCTTTTTGCGATACTTACAACAAGACGAAGGTTTGCTTCGGCAAGCTTTTTCTTTGCCGCTTCATCGCCCTCAGACATCAGTCGTGCAAGCTCGGTTTCCTCGGCGGGGGAAAGAAGGTCTACTTTACCGATTTCTTTAAGGTACATTTTAACGTGGTCGTCTATGTTTACGCCGTCGGGGATAGACAGGTCCTCAAGCTCATCACGGGAAATTTCAATTTCCTTTAATTCCTTTTCGAGGTCCTCTATAATTTCTATATTCTCTTTTTCAAAAATGTCATAGAGTTTTTCAAACTGCTCGGGAGTGATTTCAACGTCTTCAAATGCGTCATTAATTTCTTTGAATGTTAAAATTCCTTTTGATTTTCCTCTGTCAAGCAGTTTTTTTATAATTACTTTTTTATCTGCCATTTTTGGTCATTCCTTTCTGTTTATCCGGGTCACATTCCCGAACGACGTTCATTTATTTCAGTTTTTTTCTTTATGAGCTCGTTTATACGCTCTAAGCTTACGGTACCGCTATTGATTTCATTATTAATTTTACCCAGAATTATAGAGTCTAATAACTCACGTACTGCGGCAGAATCTGCACTGTATATTTCGTGGTTATAGAAAACAGACGCTGCTTCGTTCTGACGGTCGATGTCATTGCTGAATGCATTCACCAAAACGGATACTTCCGGGGTATGTCCGGCATCCCAGCCGGCGTAAATCATTTCGGCAAGCGTTGTGTAAACATCACTTGAAAAATCCTTCGGCTCAAGCTCAGCACGGACATCGGATGCCGCTTTTTTATCCCTTGCCATGATGCTGAGAAGTCGTTTTTCAGCTTCTGTAACAGGATTTCTTATTGTTTTAACCGGCGTGTGCTGTGATGAGACAGTGCCTGCACTTTTTATAAAGCTCTGCTTTTTTTCAAAGTCTTTTTTTGCTGCGGTTTTTCTTGTGTTTTTCTTGTATTCCGCATATACGGCGTCCTTGCTTATATCAGCTTCTTTTGCAAGGGTGTCTATGTAAGCGTCTATTTCAACGGCGTTTGATAAAGAAGATAGTGCATCCATTGCTTCCCGTATATAGCTTACCTTGTTGTCCGTATCGGATAAATCATACTTGAGTTTTAAAAGCGAGAGCTTATATTTCATTGCAGGAACTGCTTGACTGATTGCAGTTTTAAACATCGCAATACCGTTTGTTTTGATGTATTCATCCGGGTCTTTGGCATTTTTTAGCTTAATAACCTTTGCTCTTGCACCAGCTGATGTTATTATATCAATGGCACGAAGTGTAGCTTTCTGACCGGCTTCGTCGCTGTCGTAGCACAGGAGTATTTCTTCTGAATATCTCATAAGCAACCGAACCTGCTCTTCCGTAACTGCTGTTCCGAGTGTAGCAACGATGTTTGTGATGCCTGCCTGATATACCGATATGACATCCATATAGCCTTCACATAAAATTACAGAAGCTTGTCCGGAGTTTTTTGCAAGGTTTA
Organism: Clostridia bacterium; assembly: GCA_045637525.1. Classification (GTDB taxonomy): domain Bacteria; phylum Bacillota; class Clostridia; order UBA1381; family UBA1381; genus JAZTZP01. The sequence goes on from JAZTZP010000094.1 coordinate 5,415, forward strand.
ATGAGAAAAGGTTTCTTCCTTTATTAAATACTGCGGTTTCTCCGGAGTTAAGATATTTAGGCGGTTTGTAGCCGTCTTTTATCGTTGAATCCATAATTCTTCCGCCGAAGCCTATAATGTCGCCACGTGTGTTTATTATGGGAAACATTACTCTGTCGCGGAATTTGTCGTAAACACGCGATTCCCGCTTTACGGCAAGAGACGCATCTATAATTTCATCCTCTGTAAACCCTTTTGATTTTAAGTGGTTTAACAGCTTGTCGTAAGAGGGAGGGGCAAAACCTAAGCCGTAGGTGGTTATGGTTTTTGGCGTTATTTTTCGTTCGAAGAAATATCTGAGCGCTGTTTTTCCTTCCTCCGATGCGGTGAGTGAGGTGTAGAAAAATCTCGCCGCTTCTTTGTTCATTTCATAGATGCGAAGCCTTTTATTATGCTCTTCGTCACTGTATGTGTTATCATCTTCGGGAAGTGCTATGCCGGCTCTGTCTGCAAGTATTTTCAGTGCGTCAACGAAATCAAGATTTTCGGTACGCATTACAAACTGAATTATATTACCGCTTGCGCCGCAACCGAAACAATGAAACAGCTGTTTTTCGCGACTTACGTGAAATGACGGCGATTTTTCGTTGTGAAACGGACACAGACCGCTGTAATCACGGCCGGAACGTTTTAACTCTACATAGCTTGAAACTAAATCTATAATATCGTTGGCTGCACAGATTTCACTTATTAAACTGTCAGAGTATTTTGGCAAAAATGTCACCTCCAAATGATTATGAAATTTATTCACAATACAACGTATTAATATATACCCAAATACGCAAAAAATAAACATAAAATACGCAAAAACAATTTTTTTTGTTGAATTTAATCAGTTTTTTCGTGTTTTATTATATTTTTTACGTAATTGTCAATAACTATACTTTGTTCATTGTCGTGTTTATAATACAAGGCTCCGTTTTTTAAATATAAAACATCAGTCGATGATAATGCATAAAAATCGGCGGCGATGTTTTCATCTAAAGGTTGTACGGAATTATTTTTAATCCGCAAAAGTCTGAAGTAATTTTCATCTATGCATTCTGTTGCATAGATAGTGTTGCTGATACATACTATGTTTTTCAGCTGATAGGGAGTTATAAGCTGTGATTTACCGTTTGAATAAAGGTGTGTGCCGTATATGTCCGCATAAATGATGCTGTTATTAGCTAAAAGAGTATAGTTGTATGCGTTGTCGGACAGTACGTTTCGTTCGTTTATTCCGTTTTTATTCAGCTGAAACTCCATAAGAGAGCTTGCCGATTCCCGGTATTGCATGAGTGCATAAAGCGCAGTGTTTGTATTTGTTAAAGTTATATCCCTTGCATCGGAGCCGGAATCAAACATATTAAAATTCAGATTTTTCTCCGTAATAACTCGGGTTTCGGTGCCGTATTGTGTAATACGTTTATATACAAAAAAATTATCATTTAGTTCCGGGGGAGCAGAAATTTTTGTTTCAATTAGGTGTAAGCCTTTTTGGGAAACCGAGTACAGAGAGCTGTAATCTGATCTGTGTATCAGTGCATAAACCATTGAGTTTAAAGAAAAAATATCACTCGTATTATCGTTTAGCTCAACAAATTGTTTATCTTTCGTACAGTAGAAAAGCTTGTTTTCCGATATATAGTACAAGGTTTTGGATTTTGCATCTATTTCAAAATCCGATACGTCAGGTATTCGGAAATCTTTGTTTTTATTTGTATCAAAAATTCCTAAAGCTCCGTCAGATGTACGGTAAATGATAGATGTGCCTTGTGAGCTTATGGAAAAATCATCCGTAGATTGTTCGCAAACTAAAAAAGGCTCTTTGCCCGAAACAGAGGTGTATAAACCGGAATTTTTCAAATAAGCCACAACTCTTCCGTTTTTGCTCGCATCAAATGTTGTTACATTATCATCTATTTTCATTAAAGAAGACGAAACATCATAATTGATTTTGTTGAAATTCAAATAGATCAATTCGTTTCCGCTTAAGATGAACATCTTTTTTTTGTCGGCAGAAGAAATCGCTTTTTTACAGGTGTTTCCCGACAACTCATGGGTTTTTAAGTTGTCGAGATTATGTAAATAGACACCATCGTTTTTTTCGTATACAATGGTCTGATTTGAAAAGTAGTCGTAAAACATTTTATCTTCTTTAATCATTGATAATACGTTTACGGCGGCAATTATTATACCTGTAAGTGTGACTGCCGCGACAATGATAAGAATGAGTGTATGAAGTATAACCATATCACGCACGGGGGTGTCGTCTACCTCGGGTGAGGTTTCATTGGCATTTTCCTGTGGTTTGATATTTTCTTTTTCTTCAATAGTATCTTTAGACTCGTCGGTATTCATTTGATAGCCTCCTGAAAAGTTTTATAATACCAAGTTAAATGTTATTTATATTATACCACGATTAAACCGATTTGTCAAATTTTATTCCAAAAACATACAAACCAAAACAATATATGATAAATATATGAAAATATATCCTGATTTTGCAATTAACTTTCGCTCAGAAATACAAGGTGTATACAAATTCAAAGTTTTTTTGTCTTTTTTCGCATTTACATTGATATTTAATTATGGTATAATATCTAAAGATAAAATTCTGCGAAAGAAAGCTTCCGCAGAATTTAAAATAATTATTCAACAGTAACCGATTTTGCAAGGTTTCTTGGTTTATCTATATCGCATCCCTTAAGTGATGCTACATAGTAACTGAATAACTGGAGAGGTATAACCGTAAGCGACGGAAGGAACAGCTCGTTTATATCAGGGATTTCAACAACATGATTTCCCAGCTTATCCTTATGAGCCTTCGATTCAGTCGTAACACCGATTACAACAGCACCACGTGCTCTTACCTCTTCAACATTACTTACAGTTTTGTCGAAAAGCTCGGAGCCGGTTGCGAGTGCAACCACAAGAGTTCCGTTTTCAATCAGAGATATTGTACCATGTTTAAGTTCTCCGGCTGCATATGCTTCTGAGTGAATGTATGATATTTCTTTTAGCTTTAACGAACCCTCTAAGGCAACGGCATAGTCAAGATTACGTCCGATAAAGAATATCGAATGAGAGTTAAAGAACTTTGAAGCAAGGTATTGGAGACGCTCTTTGTTCTTAATTATTGACTCAACCTTTTTTGGGATAGTAAGCATTTCGGAAATAAGTTCATTATACTGAGCTTCGTTTACTCTTCCGAGCTTTTCTGCAATATAAATTGCAATAAGATCTAAAACAGCAAGCTGTGTCGAATATGCCTTTGTTGTTGCAACGGCAATTTCGGGACCTGCCCATGTGTATAAAACATCATCAGATGCGTTTGCAATAGAACTTCCCACAACATTTACGATTGAAAGAGTTCTTGCACCACGTGCTTTTGCTTCTTTTAGAGCTGCAAGTGTATCTGCTGTTTCTCCCGACTGGCTGATGATTATTACAAGGTCGTTTTTACCTACGATAGGGTCGCAGTATCTGAATTCAGACGCGACAATAGCTTCAACCGGTATTCTGCAAAGCTTTTCAATCGTATATTTACCAATCATACCTACATGATAAGCACTTCCGCAGGCAACAATAAAAATTTTGTTTATGCTTTTAATGTATTCGTCGGAAAGTGATATGTCGTCAAGGACTATTTTTCCATCCTTTATACGGGGGCTTATAGTATCGTGAAGAGCTTTGGGCTGTTCTTCGATTTCTTTCATCATAAAATGTTCATAGCCGCCTTTTTCTGCTGCGGATATATCCCAGTTTACGGTGAATACCTCCTTTTGAATTTCTTCTTTGTCAGTGTTATAAATCTTAACCTCGTCTTTTTTGAGGACAACTATTTCATTGTCTTCAAGATAGTATACGTTTCTCGTATGGTTAAGAATTGCGGTAACATCCGACGCAATAAAGTTTTCGCCGTCTCCAAGACCGATAATCATAGGGCTTGATTTTCTTACGGCAACAAACTCTTCCGGATTATCCATACAAAGTACACCGAGGGCATATGAGCCTTCCATGTGCTCAATAACCTTAATCATGGCATCCATGATGTCGCCTTTGTAGTAATATTCAAGTAAATGCGCTATTACTTCTGTATCGGTATCGGAAATAAATTCAAATCCTTTTCTTATTAGCCGTTCTTTAAGCGGAATAAAGTTTTCTATAATTCCGTTATGAACAACTGCAAATCTTCCTGATTTTGAAAGATGGGGATGAGAGTTGACATCCGATGGTTCTCCGTGAGTTGCCCAGCGTGTATGGCCTATGCCGACTGTTCCCGGAACGGTTGAACCGTTATCGGTTATGTCACATAAGACCTTAAGACGTCCCTGAGCTTTTTTCACGTTGATGCTATCTTCCGAAAAAACGGCAATGCCGGCAGAGTCGTAGCCTCTGTACTCAAGCTTGGATAAGCCTTCAAGCAATATAGGAGCAGCCTCTTTCTGTCCTATATATCCAATAATTCCACACATATAAAATTTTCCTCCTTATTTTATTCAGCCAAAGAATATTATTGCTATGAATAGTTGTATCCTTAAAACTGTACTATAATTGTATACTATTTTTGTGCAGAATGCAATAGGTTTTACAAAAAATTATAAAACCTGTCGCATGCTTGTAAAATTTTTGTTATATTTAATTTCAGAAAAAGTTGCAAAAGTGTCGGATTTGTATCATTTTGTCGCTTGACAGATAAATCTGCGTATGATATAATTTTTTTAAAATATGATGGAGGCAAAATGTTATGTTAAAATCTGATGATAAAAAAATACAATGGTATAAAGAGGCACGCTTTGGCTTGTTCATTCATTGGGGACTGTATGCCGCAACGGAAGGCTACTGGAACGGAAAAGAAACTCCCGGGATCGGCGAATGGATTGCGGCAAAAGAAAGCATTCCCACTGCCGAATATGAAAAGCTTGCCGAAAAAATGACTTGTGATAAATTTAGTGCGTCGGAGTGGGCAAGGCTTGCAAAGGATGCCGGTATGAGATATTGTGTGTTTACTGCAAAGCATCATGAAGGTTTTGCAATGTACGATACCGATTATGATGATTACAGCATAGTAAAACGCAGTCCTTACGGAAAGGACATTGCCCGAGAAATCGCAGATGCAATGAGAGAAGAGGGGATTAAGCCTTGTTTTTATTATTCGCAGGCAATAGATTTTCATGAAAAAAACGCAATGGGAAATACCTGGGATAATCCTGTTTTGGAAGAAGAAAGAGATTTTAAAAGCTATATAGATGGTAAATGCAAGGCTCAGTTAAGAGAGCTTTTAACCGGCTATGGGGATATTGGGCTTATATGGATGGATGTGCCGAAGGGCATGACCGAAGAAATTGCACTTGATTTGAAGGCTTATGTGAAAAAATATCAGCCGGATTGTCTTATAAGCGGCAGAATTGGCGGAACTGAAGATATGGGGGATTACGGTTGTCTTGGTGATAATCAGATTCCGGCAGGAAAGCTCGAAGGCTGCTGGGAAACAGCGTCTACCATGAACGGCACCTGGGGATATAAGCGTGATGACCATGACTTTAAATCTCCGAAGGAAATAATAGAGCTTTTATGCGGTCTTATGTCTAAAGGTGCAAATCTGCTTCTTAATATAGGACCGAAAGCAAATGGTGAAATTCCTGAGGAAAGTATTTATATTTTAAAAGAACTTGCAAAGTGGTATAAGGTGAATGGAGAAGCCGTAAACGGAACGGAGGCATCGCCGTTTGAGTGTGATTTTACATTTGGCGGAGCAAGCTGCAGGGGGAATATAATTTATCTTTATGTATACGACAAGGCTGATGAAATTAATATTTACGGAATAGAAAACGAGATAAAAAATATCAGAGTGCTTGGTGGCGGTGAGCTTGAATTTACTCATGAAAAGGTTCTCAATATCCACACTGCTGATATTGATTTTGGTGAATACGTAACCGTAATTAAAATTGAGCTTGATAAAGAGCCTGTGATAAAGAAAGGCGTATACAGTCAGGAAAAGGATATAGTTCTTCCGGCAGCTGTTTGCAGTGTTGTAAAGAATACTGATGAAACAACGTCGCAGACGCTTGCAGGCGATGAGGCGGTAGCGGCAGAAAATTTCAATTTACAGACAGGTGATGAAATATCTGTTACTGTTGCAGGAGTAGTAGAGAAGTGGTTTTCTGAGAAAAATTACATAGAATGGGAATTTGATGTAATAAGCGGAGGAGAATATGAGGCATACATCTATACTCTTACTCAAAAATATGAGAAATGGACAGGCGGACATGAGGTCCATCTTGAGGGTGATGCTGTGACGGAAGTAAAATCAATAACATCCGATAAAGAGTCAAAGGGCGCAAATAAAAAATATTTTGATGAAACAGGAAGTTGGATAGGGAATATAGCTTTAAAAGCCGGAAAAAACAGGCTGAGGCTTATTGCTGATAAAATAAATTCGGAAGATAAGGCCGGGCTTTGTGTAACAAAGCTTATACTTTTAAAGAATTAATAATCTGAAAAGCCGTATTCGTCAAAAAAACAGATGACAATTTACAAAAAGTTTGCAATTACAACTAATAATATATTGACAAACAAAATAACATATGTTATAATTATCGAAAAGGTCTTTTGAATAAATTAGTGTAATTTATTACTGATGAAGAAATGAGGATTGTTGACATGAAACTCGCAGATATTTTTTGTGATAATTTAGTATTTCAGAGAAACAAGAAAATATGTATTTTTGGAATGGGTACAGGATGCGGTACAGTAGAATTTTGCGGAAAAACTACTGAATTTGTGTCTGAAACTGAGGCGTTCAGAGTATATATTCCCGAAGAGGATGCCGGCGGACCGTATGATATGAAAATTACTCTTAACGGTGAAACAAAAGAACTGAAAAACATTATGGTAGGAGATGTATATATTGCTGCAGGACAATCAAATATGGAGTTTAAGTTGAAAAGTACTGCTGATATAGTAATTCGTGAGTGTGAAAATATAAGATTTTTCGAGGAGCCAAATGACAGCGACAACAATATGAATGTTACATACAATAACAAAGGCTGGCGTACGGCGTCAGGAGATGAGCCGCTTGATTTTTCGGCAGTGGCATATTATTTTGCCTGTGAATTGTATGAAAAAACAAAAATTCCTGTAGGAATTATTTCATGTAACAAGGGTGCATCAAGGGTAGATGCATGGACTGCTCCGGAGATCACAAATACTGAGGAATATAAAAAATTTGTTCAGGAAAAACATACCGATTATGATAATTACAAGTTTAATCAGGATAATTGGCTTTATAAAAATAAGCTGATTAAAATAGTACCGTATGCAGTAAATGGTGTATTATGGTATCAGGGGGAGAGTAATGCCCATCACGCAGAAGCAGTACATTACGACAAGATGCTTGAGGCTATGATTGATAACTGGAGAACACTTTGGGAAGATAATCTATCATTTTACTTAGTACAACTTATGCCGCATCCGAATTCAAATCCGGCAATTGACTGGGCGGCGATAAGAGAAATGCAGGAAAAAGTTTCTAAGTGTAAAGATAATGTATATCTTACAACGCTTGTTGATACAGGCGAAGCTTTGTTAATACATCCGACAAGAAAGAAAGAGGTAGCGCACGCACTTGCAAATGCAGTTCTTTTTACAAAATTCAGAGTGGATACAGAATACTGCGGTCCGGTGTGGGATTACCTTGAAAAAACAGAACATGGAATAAGAATACATTTTAAGCATGCTGAAGATTTGAGAATATGCGGAAAGTATCTTACGGATACGTATGTATATGATATGAATGGTTCGGCATGTACGGTAGACTCAGAGGTTAACGGCAACACATTAAGTCTGAAATGGAATGCGGATATAGTTCCGCGAAATGTTGCTATGGGATATAGTAATAACCCCACTCATAATCTTTTCAATTCGCAAGGATTTATGGCCTCGCCGTTTAATATATTTATATGAATTTAGTAAAGCAGTATTTGTAAAAAAACATCAGACAAATACTGCTTTTAAAATTAAATACATTGACAAATAATAAAAAGAGTGGTATAATCATTAGAGAAATTCTGAAAGGATGAAATATGCATGGACATATCTAATAAAGCACATAAAGTTTTGGAATTTGATAAAATTCTTGAAAAGCTTTCATCATATACGAGTAACGAAGGGGTAAAGAAAAGACTTGCAGAACTGAAGCCGGTTGCAGAGATAGAAGCAGCAAGAGAAATGCAGAGAGAAACAACCGAAGCGGTTATTACAAGCTTAAAGCTTGGTGCACCGCCTGTTAATTTATCGGTTGCTGATGTTACTGTGGCTGCAAGACGTGCTGAACAGGGCGGTGTTTTATCTGTTCGTGAGCTTATAGCGGTGAGCCGTATGTTTTACGTGGCACGTCGCATGAAATCGTATTTGTCGGAAGCTGCGGAGGAATGCGGAGTTTTACACGATGCAGAAGAAAAGATAATAACACAGCGTCATTTAGAGGATAAAATAAACAGATGTATTTCATCTGAGGAGCAAATAGCAGATGATGCATCACCTGAACTTGCAACGATAAGACGAAAAATAAGAGCTTTAAATGAGCGGATAAAAACAAGCATGAACGACATGATTCGTTCGGCTCATTACAAGAAAATGCTTCAGGATCCGATTGTTACCATGCGGGGCGGAAGATACGTTATTCCGGTAAGAAGTGAGTATAAAAATGATGTTCCGGGTATTGTTCATGACACATCTTCAAGCGGTGCAACTCTTTTTATAGAGCCGATGTCGGTTGTTTCGACAAACAATGAAATAAGAGATCTGGAAAATAAAGAACAGCGTGAAACGGAAAGAATACTTGCCGAGCTTTCGGCAGATGTCAGTGAATGCGTTCATGAGATATTTGTGGATTATCGTATAATTACAGATCTTGACTTTATGTTTTGTAAAGCAAAGCTTTCATTCGATATGAATGCGAACGAGCCTGTTTTAAATGATGAGGGGAAAATTTTGTTTAAAAAGGCACGTCATCCGCTTATTGATAAGGATAAGGTTGTAGCGAACGATATTTATTTCGGTCGTGATTTTGATATGCTTATAATTACAGGACCGAACACAGGCGGAAAAACCGTTACTTTAAAGACAATAGGCTTGTTTTCACTGATGGCGGCAAGCGGACTTCATATTCCTGCAGGAGACGGAAGTAAAGCGGCAGTTTTTAAAGCGGTTTATGCCGATATTGGGGACGAACAAAGCATAGAGCAGAGTTTGTCTACATTTTCATCGCATATGGTGAATATTGTTTCTATACTTGAAAATGCCGAATCAGGTTCGTTGGTATTGTTCGATGAACTCGGAGCGGGAACAGATCCGGTAGAGGGAGCAGCACTTGCTGTTTCTATTCTTGAAACCCTGAGAAACCGAGGCGTGTTCAGTGTGTCTACAACTCATTACAGCGAACTGAAATTGTTTGCACTTTCAACGGATGGCGTGGAAAATGCGTCATGTGAATTCGATGTTGAGACGCTACGGCCTACATTTAAACTTCTGATAGGAGTTCCCGGAAAATCAAATGCATTTGCAATATCAAAAAGACTGGGGCTTGGTGATGATGTAATAGAACGTGCGAATGAGCTTTTAAGTGATGAAAATATAAAATTTGAGGATATAGTAACAGACCTTGAAGTGAGCCGTGCAAAAGCCAGAAGTGAAATGGATATTGCAAACAGAATGAAGGCGGAAATTAAAGAGCTTCGCAGGGAAATAGAAGAAGAACGCATAAAGCTTAAGGAGAATAAAGGCAGAATACTTGAAGAAGCAAGGCGTGAAGCGAAAATTATCGTTATGGATGCAAAAGATGAGGCGAACAAGGTTATAAAAGACCTTGAAAAGCTTCAGCAAAATCTTGCTAAAGAAAACGTAAGCGCCAAAGTTTTGAAAGCACGTGAAACACTCAAAAAGAAAGAAGAATCAATTGATGTACAGATGCAACGTGTGAAAAAGCCTAAAAAAGTGTATGCGGAACCGCCGAAGAACTTAAAGCCCGGAAATTCTGTGAAAATTCTTGATATGAATCTTGAAGCAACTGTTTTAAAGGCGCCTGATAAATCAGGAATGGTAAGAGTTCAGGCCGGTATTATGAAAATGGATGTTCATGTTACTAATCTTCGTCTTGATGAGGAAAACAGTTCAAAGGCACTGGCTGATAAATATGTTAAAACTACAAGAGCTTTTGAGTCGAAAACGAAGAGTGTGTCTACTCAGGTAGATGTAAGAGGTGAGACTTTAGAAGAAGCGTATCAGAGCGTAAGTAAGTTTATTGACGATTGTTATTTGGCATCTGTATCGCCTGTAACCATTATCCATGGAAAGGGTACGGGGGTTTTGAAAAAGGGTATACAGGAAATGCTTAAGAAGAATAAATACGTAAAATCCTACCGTCCCGGAAGATACGGGGAGGGCGAAGACGGCGTAACTATTGTTGAACTTAACTGAGGAGATAAAATATGGCAAAGAAAAAGATAATAACAAACGCAATGAGAATGTTAAATGCCGCAAAAATTCCTTTTGATGCGATAGAATATGACGGTGAGGGTTTGCTTGACGGCGATGGCTTCGGAAGTGCGGTAGCGGAGCTTACAGGTGTTCCGAAAGAGAGTTCGTATAAGACCTTAGTTGCAAGAGGTGAAAAGAAAGGTATAATGGTATGTTGCATTCCGGTTGATGAGGAATGTGACCTGAAAAAGCTTGCAAAAGCTTGCGGTGATAAAAAGGTTGAACTCACACCGGTAAAAGAGCTTCTGTCCTTAACAGGATATATAAGAGGCGGTGTTTCGCCGCTTGGTATGAAAAAGAAATATCCGACATATATAGACGAAAGCTGTCTCGGATTTGTGAAAATGGCAGTAAGTGCAGGAGTGTGCGGCTGTACACTCCTGATGAAGCCTGAAGATGTGATAAAAGTAACAGAAGCGGTAACGGCTGATCTGGTAAAGGAAGGCTGACTCGATAAACTATAATTTGAATTTCATAATACCCTTCCATAAATGTAGAATAACAGCATTAAATTTCATATGTCTTTCAGAGAGAGAATCCGGATAAGCTGCAATGGACTGCACCGCCAAAAGGAGAAAGGAGATTATGCTGTTTTGCATCTTGATTAACTGTAAATTAATATAATTTTGAAAGATAAAAGTATCAAACATACACAAAAATTACGAAAAGACAGTTGAAAAAGACCGAAGAATGTGTTAAAATAATATAGAAAGAGTATTTTCGTTTAATTAAAGGAGTGTATGCTGATGAGATATACAGGTAAAAAGACTGCAGAAATATCTTTTCCGATAGGAGGAATCGGAAGTGGCTGTATAGGGTTGGCAGGCAATGGAAATATAAAAGATTTTGAAATTTTCAATCGCCCGAATAAAAACAGCTACAATACTTATACAAGCATTGTTATAAAAGCCGAGGATGAGGAAAATGTAATTGATGTGCGGGCTTTGATGGGAGATTACGAAAAGTCATATATGGGCGATTCAAACCGCATAGGCGGCGGAGTAGACAGAAGAGCAATGACGGGAATGCCTCATTTTAAGAAAAGCACATTTATCGGAGAATTTCCGTTTGCGAAAATAAAGTTTTCGGATGAAAAATTTCCGGGAGCGGTAAGTCTTGAAGCATACAATCCGTTTATTCCGTTAAATGACAAGGATTCAAGTTTACCTGTGGCAATATTCGGCGCTGAAATCAAGAATACAACAGACCGTACTCTTACATATACAGTTTGTTTTAATTTGTCAAATCCGTATAACGGATACGGAAAACACAGTGTAATTAAAAGGGAAGACTATGCAGGCATATTTGTTGAAAATATGACCTATACAGAAAATATGCCCGAATACGGAAATATGTGTTTGCTCACAGACGGAGATGATATATCATATCAGCAATATTGGTGGAGAAAAGGCTGGTATGAAGGGCTTGAAATGTTCTGGACCGAGTTCGGAGAACCGGGAAAACTGAAAAACAGGGACTATACAGAGCTTTCAAAAGGCGATACCGATACGGCATCTTTAGCAGTTTCGGTAAAGGTTATGCCGAATGAAAGAAAAAAAATAAATTTTGTTCTCAGCTGGTACTATCCGAACTGCATAAATTACTGGAAGCCGGAAGAGGAAAATAAAATCTGGAAAAACTATTATGCAACTTTGTTTTCAAATTCCGAAGAGGCAGGGAAATACGTTCTTGAAAATTTAAAAAGACTTTACAAAGAAACAAAAACATTTAAAAATGCATTGTGGTCATCAACTTTGCCTCCGGCAGTTGCGGACGCTGTATGCAACAATATATCAATACTGAAATCGCCAACGTGTTTAAGACTTGAAGACGGCTCGTTCTACGGTTTTGAAGGATGCGGTACACAAAGCGGCTCATGTGAAGGAAGCTGTTCGCACGTTTGGAACTATCAATATGCACTTCCGTTCCTCTTTCCGCAGTTGGAGCGAAGCATGAGAGAGCTGGATTTTAAATATAACATGAATGAAAACGGCGGAATGATTTTCAGACTTCAGCTTCCGCTCGGACGTGAGCAATGGAAATTCAGACCTGCCGCAGACGGCCACCTTGGCGGAATAATAAAGACATACCGTGAGTGGAAAATTTGCGGTGATGACGAGTGGCTTAAAAGAATGTGGAAAAACTTAAAAATAAATATGGAATATGTGTGGAGCGAGAAAAATCCCGATTTCTGGGATCCCGGCAAAACAGGAGTTTTACACGGAAGACAGCATCACACATTAGACCGTGAACTGTTTGGTGAAAACTCATGGCTTACAGGATTCTACCTTTGTGCTTTAAAAGCAATGGCGGAGATGGCAAAATATCTCGGAGAAGAGCATGAGGAATATACAAAGCTCTATAAACAGGGTAAAAAATGGGTAGAAGAAAATCTGTTTAACGGAGAATACTTCTATCAAAATATAAACTTAAGCGATTTGTCTCAGCTTGATAAATATTCTGAGTGCGACAGATACTATAATTACGACACCGGGGAAGTTAATTTCCAGATAGGCGAGGGCTGTTGTATAGACCAGGTAATAGGTCAGTGGCACGCAATTTTAAACGGATTGGGCGAAATATACGATGAAGAAAAGGTTGTAAGTGCTTTAAAATCAATCTATAAATACAATTTCAAGAAAAACTTAAGAGACATATTCAATCCTTGCAGAATGTTTGCATTAAATGACGAAGCGGGTACATTAATCTGTGAATGGCCAAAAGGCAAATACTGCCCAAAAGCGCCTGTTCCTTATTCAAGAGAATTGATGACAGGATTTGAGTATCAGGTGGCTTCGCATATGATTGCCGCAGGCATGGAAAAAGAAGGTCTTGAACTTGTATGCGCAATACGCAGAAGATACGACGGAGAAAAGAGAAATCCATGGAATGAATTCGAATGCGGAAGTAACTACTCAAGAGCTATGGCAAGCTATGCTTTGCTTCTTATATACAGCGGTTTTGAGTTTAATATGCAAAGAAACGAAATAGGCTTTAAGCCGAAAGAGAAAGGCGACTGCAGATATTTCTGGAGTGTAGGCTCTGCTTGGGGAATCTACGAGAAAAAAGGAACCAAAGCAGTTGTTAAAGTTTTGTACGGAGAGCTAAAACTGAAAACGCTGAAGCTTAATGAAGAAATTTCCGAGGTCAGCACAAAGGCAAAAAGTGTTGTTTCAGACGGAAGTATAGTTTTTGAAGATGTAATAATACTCAGTAAAAACGAAAGCATTTCTGCTACGATAAAGCAGTAAAAGGAGGGAAACCGTGTACAAGCTTATTATTGCGGATGATGTCGTAGGCGTTCATCAACTGTTGAGACAGATTATTGATAAAATCGGACTCGGATTTGAAGTTGCGGAATGTTTTTCAAACGGCATGGAAACAATTGAATACTTAAAACACAATGAGGCGGATGTTTTGATTACAGATATAAAAATGCCGCTTGCCTCGGGGATTGATGTTGCAAAGTTTGTGTATGAAAACGGAATAAAAACGAAGGTTATAATCCTGAGCGCATACGCAGAATTCGGATATGCAATAGAGGCAATAAAATACAATGTTTTTCAATATATAATGAAACCCGTAGACTTTTTTGAGTTAAAAGATACTCTCAGCCGTGTAAAGGGTATTCTTGAAAACGAGAGTATGATAAAAGGAGACAACGTAGAGATTGACAGAGAATGCTTCTTATACGATTTGTTGTCGGGAAAAATCAGGGAAACGGGGAAAATCAGAAAAAAATTCGAAGCTCTTGATTTCAAAACTGAATTTGACAATACTTATATCAGTGTGTATAAAATTCGTTTTGTAAATTACAACTATGTTCTTGAAAAGATATGGAAATACGGAGCGGAATATTTTAATAAAGCCATACAGGGAGTAGTGTGCGGAGCGGTGCAGGAATGCTCGGAGTGCGATGCTTTTGTAATGTTCTGTGACAATGAATTTATGGTTTTTGCTATAATAGGGGACAGGTTTGAAGATGATGTGTGTGCGGAACTGGAAAAATATTTTTCGGAATTTATACATCTCGGTATCGAAAGCATAAAAGAAAGCCGGAATCTCGGGTTGATTGATGCTGCACAAAAGCTTGACAGGGATATAGCGGACTTTTTTGATGAGTACAGAAAAATTGAGGTTGAAAAAGAAGCTCTTGAGAAAAAAGAGTCAAGCTCCCAGGAGCAATCGGAATACAGGATGGAAGACGATATAATAAATAAAGTCAAACTGTATGTAAGAGAACATATTTCGGAAGAAGTTATAACAAGGGATAAAATAGCCGATAAGATATATTTTACAGGGCCGTATTTTTCAAAACTGTTCAAAAAAAGCACAGGAATAACATTCAGCGAATTTGTATTGAATGAGCGTATGAAATATGCAACTGAGCTGTTAAATTCAAATATAAAAATATCCGATATACCGGCAAAGATAGGATATAACAGCTACCGGCATTTTCAGCGTATATTTAAAAATTACTGCGGCTATTCGCCGTCCGAATACCGGAGAAAGATAGTCGGAGATAAAATGGACGGTATTTCAAAAAATGAGGAAATATAATGAAAAAAATAAATAACACGGTAAAAAACGTGATGCTTGGCATAGCAAATGCGTTTGGAAAGCTAAGCTTTGACAGTGTGCTTTTCTTAAACTTTGTGAAGATATTCTTAATCTACACGCTGCTTATGAGTATTATCTCGATATTCGTAATAGTAATGAATACGAGAAATATAAATACAGACATCAGCCGTGAAATGGAAAAAGACGGTGAAAAGATAGCAGATACATTGTTAAACCAATACAACAACGCAAAAAGCATTACGGGAAGTCTTGCGATTGACAGAGAAGTGCGGAATTTTATAAACGGTAATTTCAGGGGCGAAGACGAGGATGACAATGTAAGAGCCTTAAACGAAAAAATACTTATGTATAAAAATATATCAAAATGCATTGATTCTATAGTAATCTATTCAAACAGAACGCAAAATGTGCTTTATTACGACAAGAGAATACCGGCAGAAAGTTTTGTGGATTATGAATGCGTAGATATGTATCTGAAAGACAAAGCCGATACAATGCAGGTTGTTATGAGAAAATCAGCACTTGAAAACAAAAACTACATAACATTCATTTCGGGATTGAATTCAATGGGAATAGACGGTGCTTTGTTCGTTAATGTTGATATTGCAAGGCTAAGAAGCAGTCTGGGAGATTTTATAAACGAAAATTCGGATTTTTATGTGCTGTCGGGCGAGAAAACAGTATTTTGTAAAGAACACGAAATGTTGTTTGAAAATCATAACAGCAAGCTGATAGAAGAAGCTGTAAAAAAACGTACAGCTCTGAGGGGTGAGGATAAATATGCTTTGTATGTAAATGCTGATTTCGGAAATGAGTGGAAATGTGTGTACACAGTTTCGGATGGTGTGTACAGAGCACTTTTCTGGAACAGCAACAGAGCAATAATTCTGCTTCTTATTGCATCATTAATTATAGGACTTGTCTTTTCAGCGGTACTTTCTGTTAACATTTCAAAGCCGCTTACAAACATAATAGAAATGGTTAATAAATACTATAAAAACGGAAAGATTGAAGACGAGATTATAAGTGCAGAGCAAATAGGTACAAAGATAATTTCCATAATGGAAAGTAACGAGGGCTTAAAGCGTGAAATAGACAACAGATTATCTGAATACAGGAAGCTTCAGATGATTGCATTGCAGACTCAGATAAATCCTCATTTTATATATAATACGCTGAACATTATAAGCCTGAGTGCAATAATTCAGACGGATAACGGAGAGCGTGTTTCAAAGCTTTTAAACGATGTTACTAAGCTCATAAGATATACATATAACAGCGAAAAAACAGTAACGGTAGGGCAGGAAACGGCGTTTTTAAAGCGTTATATAGAGCTTATGGAAATATGCTATCCGAATATCAGTTTTGAGCTTGACGTTGACGGGGATGTGACAGATTGTAAGGTAGTAAGAATTTGCATTCAGCCACTGATTGAAAACGCAATATACCACGGCATGGCAGGCGAAGAAAGCGGGAGAATTTCCGTAAAGATATGCGGATATGAGGATAAGCTTCGTATAACTGTATCAGATGATGGAAGAGGCATGAGCGAAGAGGAGAGAAAAGAACTCAAAGAACGAATAGAAAACGGCGGAGAGCCGGAAAAAAATATAGGAATTGCCAATATTTATACCAGATTAAAGCTTTTCTTTGGTGAAGAGGTAATCTTTGATATAAAATCGACGGAAAGCAGAGGCACAACAGCAGAAATTACTATTCCTAAAATATGAAAATAAAAAACATTATACTTTAAGGTAAAGGCAGTGTGAAATTAGTAATTAATGGAATTTTAAATTTCGCAAATACACAAAAAAATCCGGGCGCAGAGCAGATCTGTACCCGGATTTTTTTGTGGTGAACTATAATTAAAGCACCAAAAGTACACCAAAATTATCATATGTCAATTGAAAAAAGTCGGATTATATTGTATAATATACATAGAATAATAGCCGTATTGTATTTTATACGTGTTTTATATATAATTAACATGAAAGAAGGTCTTCTTAAAAATGGAAAAACAACTAAAAAAGAAGGGGAAAATAAAATCAGATATGAAGCAGGGGCAAAAGCGTGATACGTTTGAATTTTTACTGCTTACTGCACCTCATGTAATTCTGACTTTTATTTTTTGTTATCTTCCGATGGTAGGAATAATTCTTGCATTTAAGAATTTTAACCCAAACCTCGGAATATTCGGGAGTCAGTGGTGCGGATTCAATAATTTTAAATTCTTTTTTGAGTCGAGTGCATTCGGTCTTCTCATGAGAAATACAATTCTGTACGGAATAGACTTTTTGGTTGTAAATAATGTTATTGCGGTAATGATTGCAGTTTTACTGTATAATGTAAGAAGCAGGGCGGCACTTAAGTATTATCAGACTACTATGATACTGCCAAACTTCATGTCAATAGTTCTTATAGCTTTCATAGTATATGCTATTTTAAATCCGGCATCGGGAATTTTGAATAAAATTGTAGTTGCTATGGGCGGAGAAGAAATTGATGTGTATTCCGAGCCGCTGTACTGGCCGTTCATCCTTACGGTGGTTGAAGCATGGAAAACCGTAGGTATGAAATCAATCATATACTACGCAGGCTTAGTGGGAATAGATGAGTCTTTATTCGAAGCGGCACGTATTGACGGAGCAAAGAAATGGCACGAAGTGCGATACATAATGATTCCCGAGATAATGGGACTTGTATGCATCTACCTTATTTTAGGAATAGGCGGATTGCTTAGCGGAGATTTCGGACTGTTTTATCAGATACCGATGGATATCGGATTATTATATCCGACAACCGATATAATCAGCACATATGTGTTCAGAGCACTCCAGAAATCAACAAATCTCGGTGCAACAACCGCAATAGGATTATTCCAGTCGTTAGCGGGATTAATACTCA
Source organism: Clostridia bacterium (assembly GCA_045637525.1). Lineage (GTDB taxonomy): Bacteria > Bacillota > Clostridia > UBA1381 > UBA1381 > JAZTZP01. Next base: position 23,463 of record JAZTZP010000094.1, read on the forward strand.
TTATGCTCAGTAACGGAGTAATCAAGAAAGTAGCACCGGAAAAAAGCTTATTCTAAAATTGTGAAAGAAGGTTTACAAAAATGAGAAAGAAACTGCTGTCAACAACAGTACTTCATATATTTCTACTTGCATTAAGTTTAACATACATATTGCCTCTTATATTAATGATATCAATTTCGATATCCTCGGAAGATGCCATTGTTCAATACGGATATTCGCTGTTCCCTAAGGAGTTCAGCTTAGCAGGCTATATGCAGGCTCTTGCAAAGCCACATCAGATAATTCAGTCTTATAAAGTAACGATTGCGTTTTCGGTATTAAACACAGTGCTTTCGATGCTTGTGCAAAGCTTCTGTGCATATCCGCTTTCAAGACCGAATTTTAAATACAGAAAGCATATAACAATTTACTTGTTTATAACAATGCTGTTCTCAGGCGGTATGGTTCCGTCATACATATTAAACACACAGTATCTTCGTTTGAACGATACATTCTGGATATATGTACTCCCATCATTAATTAGCGTATGGAATGTAATCGTGTTCAGAACATTTTTCCAGGGGTTACCGGACGGTTTGGCGGAAGCTGCCAAAATAGACGGTGCGAGCGAAATTCGAATATTCTTCGTTATAATAATGCCACTGTCAACTCCGGTTATTGCTTCGCTCGGATTCATGAATCTCCTTGGAAGCTGGAACACATGGTCAACAACATTACTTTACATAAGAAATTCAGAGCTGTATTCATTGCAATATCTGCTCCAGAAAATATTAAGGGAGGTGGAATATGTAGAAGGCCTTGCAGATGAGGGGCTCATGCAAATGGCCGGTAAAGATTCACTACCGACAGAAACCATGAGATATGCAATGGCGATATTGGCAGCAGGACCGATGCTTATAATATTTCCGTTTTTTCAGAAATACTTCGCAAAAGGTCTTACTATCGGTTCGGTAAAAGGATAAAAAAAATTTATGAAAGGATCTGACAAGATGAAACTAAAAAAATTAATTGCAGGTTTAATGGCACTGTCTGTGTCGGCATCGTTGATTTCGGGATGTGGGAATAAAAGCGATGAGAGTGGAAAAAATGTAAAACTTAACTATGTTATGATTGGTCCGGGAGTTCAGGAGGATGCTCATACGGTATGGGCAGAATTTAACAAAAAGCTTCAGGAAAAGCTGCCGGGTGTTGAGGTTGAATTTACAATCATACCAATGTCGGAGTATAAGCAACAGTTCATGCTTATGCAAACAACAAAGGAGAAAATGGACATCGTAAATACATACGGTTTATCTTTTGCAGATGAATGCAGAAACGGTACCTTTACAGATGTTGAAGAATTATTGAATACATACGGTAAAGAGACAAAAGAGGCGTTACCTGAGTGGCTTTTTGAATATATGAGAATAGACGGAAAGCTTTACGGAGTACCGTCATATCAGCAGCTTGCAAACCAGTCTGCATTAAGAATTCAGAAAGACTATGCTGAGTATCTTGATGTAGAAGCTCTTCAGACGGCTATGTATTCGGATGACTATACGTTAAAATATGACATTATAGAAAAATATCTTGAAAACTTAAAGGCAGCCGGAAAAATAAATAAAGGCTTCTATATTTATACAGGATTATCAAGCAGTGCGATGGATAGCATATGCTCAAATTACGTAGTAAAAGCTAACGACCCGGAACACAAGGTAATCTACGGCTTTACAACAGACGAGCAAAAATATCACTATCAGAAGATGGCTGAATGGTATAAAAAAGGTTACATAAGAAAAGATGTTTTAAGTGCAACCGACAATAACAGCCAGATCGGAAGACTGGACGGCTTTGTAATGTGGTCTGATTTCTGGAAAGAAAATTCAGAAGAAAATGACAAGCTTAAATACGGAATTGAAACCGTAGTTATAAAGACTAATGATAGAATCTATATTCCTAAAAACAATGCGGCAGGCGGAACAGCAATAATGTCAACCAGCAAGCATAAGGAAGAGGCAATGAAGGTTATAAACCTTTTGCAGACAGACAAGGAATTATACAATCTCTTAGTGTTTGGTATTGAGGGAACTCATTATACAAAGCTGTCGGATGACAGAATCGAGACTTTGTATAACGGAACTCAAGGTGCATCAAACGACAAATACGGCTTATTTAAATGGGTAATAGGTAATACTGAAATTTCGTATGCAAATCAGGCATGCCCCGAAAATGAAGATGAATATATATTCGGTGTAGTAAACAAGTCTGATTTCCGTTCGGAGTTGATAGGATTTGAGCCTGACTCAAGAGCAGTAGCAGATAAGATAGCAAATATAGATGCCTTAAAGGGCGAATATAACAAAGCACTTGCAAGCGGTGCAGATGAAAATTGGGAAAGCCGTTTTGAAGAGTGGAAAGAACGTATTGAAATTGCAGGAAATTCAGAAGTTATAGCTGAGCTTCAGCGCCAGGTTGATGAATTTTTTGCAAATAAAAATAAATAAAAAATAAAAGGAGGATTTTTGAAATGAAAAAATCAGTAGCTGTTTTAACAGCAGGAGTAATGAGCATTCTTAGTTTGGGCATAACGAGTGTATATGCAGAGGCGTCTGTTTCGTCAATCAAAGCCGATTCAAAATGCATATATGTGGACTTTTCGGAGTCGGTGACAGAGGCAAGCGCAGTTCTCAAAAAGCTTGCAGATGACAGCACAGTTGAATGTGCGGCATCTATGACAGATGCAGACAGTTTAGCAGTTTCTGCAAATCTTGAGCTTGATACAGCTTATCAGCTCGAAATAACTCACGACGGAGCAAAAAGCGTTAAAAACTTTAAGCTTAACGCAATTTTAAACGATGATTTCAGCAGTTACGCTGATACGGATGCAATGCTTGCAAACTGGTTTGCGTGTAATGGAGATGGTCAGGAAGGAACAGCTCAGGGCATAGCATTGGCTAATGGTACACTTGTAATTGATGGCATTGGGAGTGGTATAGCTCCAATTGTTTATCCGATGCAATTATATAAAGGTTTTACAAATAAATTACCGGTGTTAAAGGATGAATATGCATCAATTAACAGTTTTACGGTTGAATATGATGCTGAAATATTAGGTCCTGATAATAACGGCGAGCCCTATGCGGATAATGGAGCTGCGTATTTCATATATACTGCGATCGGCATTCAGCCTAATTCATACGGTCGCAGTTACGCTTTGCCGCAGTGGTACGGACAAAAAATGGGTATTTATACAGGTACAAGTACTGTAGTAGACGTAGTGGATCAGGCATTTACCAAAGGTGATGCATATAAAGTTAAAACTGTTGTAGATGGAAAAAATGCAGACGTAAATATAACAGTGAACGAAACGACAAAACATACGGTATCTAATGTTTATACAAAGAATTTATATCCGTATCTTACGATAAGGGTTGCAAAATCTATGAAAGTTGCAATTGATAATGTAAAGTTGTATACGTTTACTGATTTGGGTGAAGTTCCCGATAGTATTTCTGTTACCGGATATGAGGTGAAAAACCCGTATTTAACAGAAAAGGTTGCAAAGAATAAATACATCGAAGTTTCATTTGATGCAGCAATAGATGTATCAGCTGCAAATATTGCAAATATCACTTTAACTGCAGATGGTGCTATACAATCATTTACAACAGCGGTAAGTGAAGATTCAAAAACTTTATATATCTATATGCCGGAATTTGAAGAATGGGAAAGAGATAAAGTTTATGTACTAAGCCTTAACGAATTTAAGGATGCAAGCGGTCTGAGAACAACATCTTTTGAACGTAAATTCAGATTTAAGACATTGCTTGCGGATGATTTTAACTATGAAACCGATGAAGAACTGAGAGAAAATTGGCTTACGAACGACGTTGATACGGTTATAACCCTTGTAGATATCGACGAGGATACGAAAGGAATGAATATTCCCGGATTTAACAGCGGTAGTGCAAAAATAATTTATCCCCAAAGTTATCATAGCCAAAACGACTGGAAAGAGTACTATTTTGAATATAGTTTCATGGTTCCGCAAGAAAAAGGTATGAATGTACAAGGTAGTGGTCTCAGATATGCAAATATGCTGACAACAAATCTTCAGTCAAGCACAGGAATTGAATATAGAAGAACAAATGCGATTTATGTGAGAAGTGCTTTTGATGATCCGGAAACAAGCGGACAAATATTTATTGATAATAATCCAAATAAGCTTTCCGACTTAGAGTGGACCTCAATCAATATAGGTAGCGGAGCTACTTCTCAAAATTCTCATGTGGGAAACAGATTGGTTCCGAATGAAATATATAAAATGAGATTCTCATTTATCGACGGAGTGATAGAAACTGTTTACGACAGACCGAACGATCCTAATGTTGCGACTGACACACCGGTAGGCGGACGTAACGGAAGAATAATGGAATACAAATCAGAGAAGTTCAACAGAAATCTTTCAGGCGGTATCTTCTTTGAAGCAGAACATAATATGCCAATTTATATAAGCGATGTTAAGGTATATAAGTTTGAAGATATAACAAATATTTCAGATGAAGATGAACAGCAGTCGGTATTTGAAATTACAGGTGTTAATACAGCTGAAGGAAAGATTAATACCGTAAACGTAAAGAGACTTGATAATTATGACGGAGATTATGTTTTAATAGTTGCGTTGTATAATCAAGACAAGGCATTAACAGATGTTAAGGTAATCGAGAAGAAAGACTTACCGCAATTAGATGCATTGGTTGTTGGAAACAGCACCGATATTGAAGTTAATAAGGATATCGCATCTGATGCAAAATATCTTAAAGTATTTATATGGAACGGATGGACACAGATTAAGCCGCTGTCCGCATTATACGATTTAGATTTATAATTGGTGAGTGTCAGCGGGTAAGGCTTGGCTTTGCCCGCTGAATAAACCTATGGAGGAATATTGATGAGAAAAAGTATATATATTTTAGCCTGTGTGGCAGCTATGCTTTTTGCGAGTGTGGCAAAGGCGTATGATGATGTTACAATTTCAAGTCTTATGAGTGCAAGAATAATAGGCGATAAAGCATATGTAACAGGTCATGCCGGAAAAAATAATCTGCAAAAACGAGTGTCGCTGTTAGTTTATGATGCCGATAAGGCAGAAAATATGTCTGAAGCTGTAAAATATTTAGATTATGGCTATATTGGCGAGGACGGAAACTTTTCTTTTGAATTTGATATAGACCGTCTTAAAACTTATAAGGCAATAGTTAATGCCGGCTCTAATGTATATACGGATTATTTAAAAGACTATGCATATATCGATGATGAAATAGTTTTCCACGATATATTTTTCAATAAAGTATATCCGGTAGAAGACGGATATACAGAAGCAACTGTATATGTTGAATCAAAAAAGGACTATGATGAAAAAATTAAGCTTTTAATGGCTGTATATAAAGACTCAGAATTAGTAAACACTTCCATAAAAGAATGCAGTGTTAAAAAAGGCTATCATGCGACAAGCGTGGGCAATATTTATGTGCCGGATAAGGACTGCGAGATAAAAGCTTTTGTATGGAAGGATAAGCTTATTCCGCTTAAAAATGCGGCAACACTTGAAAAAGATTATAATACGGCGGAGCCAAAGTCCGTTCATTTGCAGAGCCTGACAACGGCGTCATATGTGAAGGCCTTGCATGACGGCGACTATGCGGGCTTAGTCAATATCGGTCTTCCGTGTACGATTAGTGTTGAACTGAAAGATGAAGAAGAAATATGCGGACTGACAATTTTTGCTTCACAGCGTATGTTCTTAAAACAATACGAGATATCTGTGAGCAATAACGGAGTAGACTACTATCCGGTATCATCGGGAAATATGATGCCGGTTGAATATATATCGGAAGAGGAAGGAGCAACCTTATATTTTGACGAGGTAACTGCAAAATATGTAAGGGCTGTGATAAAAACAGGTTTCAGAAGCAGTGCGGCTCTTACCGAGGTTGAAGTTTTAAAGAAAAACAAAAATATCGAAAATGCTGATTTTCAAAACACAAGATATGAAAATTTCAGGGGAAATCAAAAAAATTCAGATGAAGAAATCTGTAATGAAGTTTTATCGGAGCTTAGTGAGAGCGGAGGAGCGATATTCTTTCTCGGAACGAACCGGGTTTTAACAGGTTCGGGACAGGAAATGATTTCAGCCGACGATATACAAAGAAAGGTGTATAAGGAAGAAAGCGAAATATATATTCCGACATCTGTTTTAAAAGATAAGCTCGGAGCGGACTATTCAGAAATTTATACACCGCTTTCAAAGCTCGACAGCAGATTTAAATATAAAGTATATAATAATGAAATAATTTTAGTTCAGGAAAATGAGATCAGCGTGCCGGACACATATTTTGAGAGTATAAACAGAGTGTATAATCCGCTGAAAACTACGGCGGAGTTGCTTATGAAGCATCTGAATGTCCGTGCAGACGACAGTGCAGTCCGGATTGATGAGCTGTACAGACGTGAGATGTATTATCATGCTCTTGAAGAGTTTACATATTCTCTTTTAAACAGGCTGAGAAAGCCGGATTACCGCGCAAGCTTTAATGTACCTCAAAGAAACTATGCTATGAAGACGGCAGATTATCTTGTGGGCAGAATAACAAAGCAAGAATATAATGAAGCTATGGAAAAAGAGGGAAGTACCCCGATTGTTGACAACTGGGGAGTTGCAGGCAGTGTGAAAAATGATGTGAACGCTGACTGGACTTTGGGAGAAGGAAGCGGCGGATATTACGCGCTTCAGTTTGCAAATAATCTTGTTTTTGCATATCTTGCTACAAAGGACAATGAATATCTGCAGAAATATTTCATGATATGTGACGATTTCTTTGAAAATGAGCTAAGTCAGATAAATAGCATAGAACCCATAGATAAGCAATATGAAAAAAGATGGACAAGAGGAAATACAAATTATATGCACAGAGCGGGCGTTGTTGTAAACACTATTGCAAATCTTGCAAGAATTGCAAAGTCTGATATTTTAAGAAAATCCGGCTCTAACTTTTTCAGTACAATAAGCCAGTCGCTCTCACCGGTAAGCTCGGATATGAAGAGAGATATCTTAAGATATACAGATTTCGAGAGTGTTGTAAAGATATACATATCACTCCTTACGGAATATTATCCGACTCTTGCTCATGAGAGTAAAGAGGAATTTGTGTCAAATCAGCTGTTTGAAGGAGTAAGAGCTCTTGCATACATGAGTAATACTCTTACGGAATACAGATATGCAAACGAATTGCAATTCAGAGCAGACAGAGCAATGCTCGACTTTATAGACAGAAATATCCACAAAGACGGCGGAATGCTTGAGCAGTCTTTTAACTACAACACCGATACTTTAGCGAATGTAAGAATAACATACGACTTGCTTTCATACAAATCGGAAGAACTTAAGGATAAGATAAATTCCGTGGCAAATATGTTTGGAGCCATAACAAAGCCTACGGGCGATTTGCCGAGAATAGGAAACTATAACGCCGACATAGCAGTCCCTGAAGACTGGGCGGATGAGGATGCTTTTGATAAGTGGAAATCAAATGTCTCAAACAGATTTTCAACCTATGGAGTACAGCTAAAAGATCCGGGAACAGAAATTGCGGCAGGCATACGTGATTTTCTGACAGGAAAGAGCGAGAAAGAGCCGGCATTTGGGTCAATAACATTCCCGTACAGCGGCTATACGGCACTTAGAAACGGTTGGAATACAGACAGCTCATATATGTTTATGCTTGCAGCAAGACCGGCGATTGGTCATACTACAAGCGGATATAACGGAATAGAGCTTGGCGCTTTTGGTAAAAAAATGCTTGTATTCGGCGGACCGACGTGGTATGGAATAGATCAGGCTCCGGATGATCAAAAAGATGAATATGACCTTTTCCAGGAGTATTTTGCTGAGAGTTCTACATATAAGGCAAATACAGTAGTTATTGACGGATATAATCAAGCACCGCCGAGCAGGGCGAAGGTGGCTTATGATACTACAAGCGGAAAAAGCTTTTTTACATCAGAAAGCTTTGATTATACCGAAGGTGAGTGGGAATGGGGCTACAAAAATCCGGAAGGTGAGAGAATTGACGATGCAGCTCACAGGCGTCAGGTATTCTATGTAAAGGATATAAACGCATGGATTGTAGAAGATACTATGAAAAATAAATCCGACACCGAAACGTATAACTATTCTCAGATGTGGGGCTTTAATCCGGAAATAGACGGAGAAGCAAGCGGATTTTCTAAAGATGAAATTGAAATAAGCCAAAATACGGTTATAACAAAAGATACGCTCGGTGCAAATTTGGCACTATACAGCTTCTCAAAGAAAAATCTTTCATATAACCTGTACTTCGGAAGCAAGGAAGGCGGCAAATACAGAGGCTGGTATGCACAGCTGATTGCAGGGGAAAGAATACCGAAGCCGGACGTTCACATAGGATTTTCGGGTGATCCGGGTGAGGAAGCGTGCGTTTCGACGCTGATTTTACCATTTGAAAATTCAAACCCCTTAAGCGAGAGTACAGAGCTTGAAAACGGATTTTCGGCAGTAATTAACGGCTCGGAGATAATTTATCAAAATAAGAAAAATACAACGCATGAAGCTTTCGGAATAAATATGACCGGAGATACTTTGCTTTGTATAAAGAATGAAGGAAAGATAAAAGCAATAGTGCTCGGTTGCAACGGAATAGAGTTTTGCGGTAGTAAAATTGATGCTTCCGGTAACTTTGAAATTATAATGAACGAAGCGGGAGCTATTGAAAGCATAAGAAATATTTCGGCACCAACAGATTTTAACTGGATAGAGACTGACAACGGTTTTGTGCCTGAATATAAATAAGGAGGAATAAAAAAATGAAAAACAAAAAGATTTTGTCCATACTGATAAGCGTTGTTTTATTAGTTGGTGTGTTCGGCTTTGCCGTTACTGCAAACAGCGTTAAAATAGACTCTGTTTACGCAGAACGGGATATGCTTGAATTGACATTGTCGGAGTATAGTGGCGGAAAATTCCGAGTTTTACTTACCGATGAGAAAACGGGCGAGAGTGTTGAATACAAGTCCGATATGCAGAATGCGGAGATTATCGAAAAGGAAGACGGCAAAAAGGCTGTTGTATTCAAAACCGTTAAGCCTTTAAAGCTCGATTCTATTTACAGCGTAAAAATAGACTCGTCAGTTTCGGGTGATGTGAAATATTTTCAGCTCCGAAGCATAGTAAACGACGATTTTGAAAGCTATAATTCAAGCGAAGAGCTTAATAAGAACTGGGCGTATTTCTTAAACGGTGCATATCAGGAAAATTCACTGCTTGAGCTTGTAACGGAAAACGGAAGCAAAAAAATGTATTCGCCGTACAAGACCGATAACACCGTAATATTCCCGAGAGCAATATATAACCAGGATAAGATGGCTGCAGGTACGCTTACATCTCTTTATCCTATTACAAACTATGTTATAGAAACAGACGGAAGATTTGGACAGATTAACGACGGAAAGAGCGTTGAATTCAGATTTGTCGGAGGACAAAACTTAAACAGCTTCGGTACAGCATATAATGCGCTTGCTCTGTATGGCGGAAAAATCGGAAGCTACACATCTCAGAATGTGCCTATTGATGTAAAGGGTGACTACATTTTGGGTGCCAATACATTGTTTGATGCAAAAATAGCTTTCAGAGACGGAAAAGTAAATTCCGTCCTTCAGGTAATGGATGATATAGTTGACGAAACATATTATTTTACCGATACGTATGAAATTGTAAACTTAAATCAATGCTTCAAGTTTAAGTTAACGGAGTGTTTTATAAACAGAGTGCAGATATATGTAGTTGAAGAGATTGCCGAAATTCCTGAGAGCATTGATGTTCTTTCGATGAAGGTAAACAACAATTATCTTACTGCAAATGTCGCAAAATCAAAGACTATTGATTTAGAATTTAATAATCCGGTAAACATGGGTTCACTGTCGGAAATTACATTAACATGCGGCGGACAGCCGGTTTCTGTTTCTACCGCTGTGAGTCAGGACGGAAAAACAGTAACCGTAAAGCTTCCGGAGTATGAAGAATGGGAGTTTGATAAGGAATACGTACTGTGTGCAGACGGAGTTGCTGATTCAACCGGAATGAGAACTGCAAGCTACACGGGAAGATTTAAGGCAGAGCTTCTCTTTGAAGACGATTTCGATTATGAAAACGATGACGAATTAAACAGCGCGTGGTTAACAACCAATCCCGAGCTTAAGCTCAGAATTGATAAAGACAGAAAAGCTATGGTTATTCCACCGCAAGCGGTAGGGGATATGTATGTTTATCCGGCAGAATATGACAGTCAGGCAGACTGGAATGACTACTACTTTGAATATGAGTTTGTATATCCGGTTGAAAAGCATTACGCAGAACCGGGTGCAAGCATGAAATATACTACAATACTTTCAAAGAATAAATCGAGAAAAACCGGTATTTCATTCAGAGGAAACGGACAGATATGGCATAACGGTGCGGATATATCGTCAACATGTATTGACAGAATAAATATCAGTAGCGGACTCACAGGCGCTTCAGCATTTTTAGGAGACCGTGCTCTTGCTGATGTTGTCTACAACATAAGATTATCAAATATAAACGGCGAAGGTGAGCTGGTATTCGACAGAACAAACGAAGCAGGTACGCCGAACGGAAGAATTTATAAATACAGCGGATGGGACGACGAGCTTTCCGGAGGTATTATGTTTGAATCAGAGATAAATGTTGATAAGTGCATAAGAGATGTAAAGGTATATAAAATAGTAGTGCTTGATTAATGGGAGGTTTATAATGAAGTTGTTACAAAAGCTTTTATCTATAGTTTTAATATTGTCTATGATACAAGTCTCTTTGAATGTACAGGCGAGCGATACGACCGAACTGAGTGAAAAGGATATTTCTGTCGTTCGTTTCATGCAAAAGCTCGGCATTATTGAAGGTGACGAAAATAATGATTTAAGATTAGACGATGCAATTACACGTGCCGAGATGTCGGTCATTATTTCAAAAATAGTACACGCAAACAGACCGGAGCTTGGCAAAGGTTCTGCATTTTCGGATGTGGATGACAAGCACTGGGCATATGACTACATATCAAATGCTGTTTATATGAGTATATTTAAAGGCGATGAAAATAATATGTTTCATCCCGAAGAAAATATAACATATGAAGAAGTGTATACTGTTATAGCACGTATATTGGGATACGACGGTTTGGCCGCACATCTTGGCGGCTATCCGTCAGGATATGTTAAGCTTATGCAAAAGCTTGAAATTACGGGAGATGGATTTGTAGTTTCAAATTCTGCTCAGGCATCACGCTATGGAGTAATGTTTTTAATGTACAGAGCTCTCGGCACAAATGTCGGCTACGACCACGACATTACGGATGATATGTTAATTCCGAATCCGGACAGCGATACACTCATCAAAAAGTACATGGATATTGAATATTCGGTAGGTCAGGTTGATGCAACAGAGTTTGCAGGTCTTTACGGCGAAAAGCTTGCAAAAAACAGACTTTCGATATCCGGTGAGATTTACAGTATGTCAGATCCGGCATTTTCAGAGTATCTCGGATATTATGTAGAATACTATTATAAAGAAAATGAAATACTCTTTATTTCACCTCTTTATGAAGATGAAATTGTTAAAATCAATGCAGAAGACATTGAAGATATAGAAACAAACTATATTTCATATAAGAGCGGTGACAGAACAAAACGTTTTGAGATTGAAGAAGATTATCAGATGATTTACAACGGAAGCATTGCGCCGTTTGACAAATCTTATCTTAATATTGAGCAGGGAGATATTACATTTGTTTGTGATCTCGGCCGTGAATATGGGGTTGTTGTAATTAACTCATACGAGGATTTTGTTGTATCGGCAGTTGATTCTGACAAACAGATTATTTTCGATAAGTTCGGAAGTAATCCCATAGATTTAGACGAGCCGGATGTAACCATAAACATATTAAATGAAGATCTCGATGATGAGGCGGAAGCTCTTGTGTTCCCGGAAAAAGCAGTTCTCGGAATAAGAAGAACTCTCGATGAAAAATCAGTAAGCATATGGTTGTGTCAGAATAATGATTACAGCGGCACAATAAACGCTGTCGGCGAGGATGAGGACGGAAGAGAATATGTTACAATAGGCGATGCAACTCTTAAGCTTTCAAAGGATTTTTCAAAAGCAGTCAGCGAAGGAATACCGGGAGCTGTTAAGCTTTATCCGGGAATGAACGTAAGAGTATATTTAAACAAATCGGGCTACATTTCATTTGCAGAGGAAACCGAATCGGTAATGCAATACGGATTCTTGTTAAATGCATGGATTTCGGATGACGGTGAAGAACAATTAGGAATCAAAGTCTTTGATTCAAACGGCGGTTGCCGTACATTATATGCTGATGAGAGGGTTTCGTTTGACGGAAGAATTAAAGTAAGCGTGCCGCAGATGGTTGCAGAGCTGTCTGAGCAACAGCTTATCAGATTTAAAGTGAATAACGAAAAGGTTGTCAGCATTGATTTAGCATCAAATGGGTATTCGGAAGAAGAATTTTCGCTTGATCAGGTTTACAGGACAGCAACATTTTCGGGACAGGGAATATTTAATAATACGCACTATGCAACACTGGGTACAAAAATATTCCTCATAAACACAATTGCAGGTGAAGTTACGGAAGCTGATATAAAAATGGGAAAGCTTGAAGATTTTATTTCAAGTATAAAGTATGATGTGTTTGCATACGACACCAATGAAAATAATCATATGGCGGCTTGTGTATTGAGATATTCGCCCGTAATCATTTCGGATAATGTGTATACAATGATTGTTGAGAATATGGTTCGTTGCATAAATAAGGAAGATGAGGTTGTTTATAAGCTTACAGGCTACACAGGTATGTCTAATACATTTAATTATGAAGATTTGTACACGACAGAAAATCCTCAAAAATTAAAAGGTACATCAACATACCGCTTAGAGCCTCAATATTGCGCTGAAATAACGGATATTTCACAGGTTAAGCCCGGTGATATTATAGAATATGCTCTTAACAAGGACGGAGAAATAGCATATTTCAATCCTGTCTTTGTTGCAGACGGAGAATATGAATACGAACCGGGATATGCGCTTATGACTGCGGCAACAACATACAACTACCGGGGCGGTGGTTCAAAATCGTATATCGGAAATATATATTCATTAGAGCCGTTGGACTATATTATGAAGCTCAAGACCCATGAATATGGCGAAAATCTTGAGAGTGTACTCAATTACAGAACAAGACAGGCGTTTAAGTTTGACACAAAAGCAAAGACCTTAACCAAAATTTCGACAGAGAATTTGCAGGAATATTTCTCAACAAGAGATGCGGAACAAAAGGTATTTATCAAAGTAAGCGGTATATATATAAGACAAATTGTAGTTTATGAATAAAGGAGGGATATATATATGAAATTTAAGCGTTATATGTCCGCCATATGTGTTATATTGGCATTATCAATGGTTCCTGTTTCTGGCTTTGCTGTTGAGGAGGATGTAACAACTGAAACAGTCGAAACAGTTGAAACAGAAATTGATGCAGTTGAAGAAAAAGCTTTAGAGCTTGGAATTTCAACAGATCGACTTTTAGAAATTGCAGATATATTGGGAAAGTCGCCGGAAGAAGTGGAGCTGGCTGATATAGACAGCCTTTCAGGCGAAGAAGATGCAGAAACAGACCAGTCGCTGACAGATAAAGGCGGAACGGAAATTTATGATTATTCAGATGAAAATACTGATGAAAGAAAAGTATTCGAAGATTATTCGGTTGACACAAAAAACGGGTTAGTATCATACTGGAGCTTTGATGATGAAGGACGAACCGTATTTGATCCTGTAAGCGGAAATGACGGAGAACTCATACGTGGACTTGTTGGTGTATATGATGACCAGCTGCGCGGAGATTATCTTATAGAGGGGCAGGCGTCAAAAACTGCAGATGGATTGCCTATTACGTGGGATAATCAGCATTTTACGGAGGATGCACCGTATTCTATGGACGGATATGCAAAGAGAATGCGAAGAAGACGAGGCAATGCACTTGAAAAGTCCCTGTCGCTCGGAAATGCGGGTGCGTATGTGGACGTAAAGGAGAATACAAATCTTCCGATAGCTTCTAAGGATGAATATTCTATATCATTCTGGGTAAAAGGTGCCGGAAGAAACGGACGTAATAATCAGATAATTTTTATCGAAAGAGGAGATAAGGCTTCTATCAAGTTTCAGACTGTTTATAACGGAGAAGGTCAGAAGCCGGCTGATTATGCGGAAAGAGGTATCGGTTATTCTTACTGGTCGAATATCAACGTTATAATTACCGACGATACCGGAAAAGTAGTTTTAAAACAGGAAAGCGAGCCGTTTATGGACGGAAGCTGGCACTATGTAACATGGGTGGATAAAAACGGTGAAGCGGCATTTTATATAGACGGTGTAAAAGACGAGCATGATTTTAATTATGACAGAAGCGGTGGTCTTACTCTTAAGGAAACAATTTTCGGAACACCTGCCGATACAATGAAGTTTACGAAAGAGAACCCCGGAGATGTAAATATAAGAAACAGATACGACTTTTTCTACGGTCATATAGATAATGTTTCAATGTATGACAGATGTCTTAATCCGGCAGAAATAAAGACTCTTTATTATCATGAAGACCTGGATTTAATGGCACATTTCAGATTTGAAAATAATCTTGAAGATGAAAGAGGTCATGTTTATCTTGAAAACAAGGATGTTGAATATGAAAAGGGGATAAATAAACAAAGCGTTAAGGCAAGCAATGTTTTTGATCTCGGAAATCATCCTTCACTTGACACCGGTGCAGCTTTTTCATATGCATTATGGTATAACGGAGGAGATAATGCTGTTCTTTTTGAAAAGCAGGATTCCTTTAAGATGCATGTAAAAGATAAAAAGCTTGTATTTGAGTTTAAGGATTCAGCCGGTCAGACTTTAGCGGTTACATCCGATAAAGACATTCCGTCAACATGGACGCATCTTGCAGTATCGTGCGACGGTGTAAAGGCAAAGATATATATAGATGCAGTGGAGTCGGGAGTGATTGACTGCTTAGGACTTATCGAAAGTAATAAAAATATAATAGTCGGAAATGAGTCAAACACCGGTTATATAGATGATGTTAAAGTATATAGCTACGGTATGACTCAGACAGATTTAAATCTTATTCAGGAGCTTCAGCCGGAATATATAAAGGAAATGGCTGAAAAGCTCAAAAATATATTGAAATTAGACCATAAAGATATGGCTGAAGTAAAAGCTGCTTACGCAAGAAATGACTATGAAGGTGCACTGGAGCTTTATAAACAGTACTATATAAAACAGTGTATTGAACAGATGGATGTTGTAAGCACGGAGTTAGGTTCTGACGGAACAGCGGGTGAGTATGGTCTTGATACGGAATATTTGCTGTATTCTTACACCTTTGTAAAACCGGCGGTTCCTGTCTCGGTTTTAACATTTGAACGAATTGGTGAGCCCGGAGAGATGGACTTTACGTGGCTGAACCGTCAGGCTGATTTAATGCCACTGTACGGTTCCGGGTCATGGTATCGAGGTTTGTTTATTTATTCAAACTTCATAGATGAGAGCATACAGACGGCAAAGCGTTCACCAAATAACGAGGATGCGTTTGAATTATACTATATTACGAGTGCAAACTGGGTAAAAACTGAGCCATATAATTCATTTAAATATAAGGATGAAATAACAAAAGCAACCGGTGCATGGACATTTACTACACCTAATGTTATGGCTGCTGTAATCACTTACCCGACGAGCCAGACGCCGTATATGGTAAGTTTAAATCCGGAGTTTGCGGAAAAATATTTAGCTGCAACGGATGTTGCGGCAAGAGCTTTGCAGATAGATGCATGTGTTCCGTATATTACGGGACAATCATCTACATCAAACCATCAGCTTTCTCAAAAGTCAGAGCTTTTGAAGCATGCAATATTATATAACACATTAAAATGTGTAGATGATATAATGCTTGATATAAACCGTTATATTTTAGGTATAACGATCAAAAGGGCTGTGGCAAAGGATGGTACGACTACGGAATATACATGGCACTATAATAATTCGATTATAACAACATTTAACAGTCTTTTAAAGGGAATGAAGAATGTTTACGGTGATGAAGAGCCGTATATAATGAAGGCTATGCGTGAGACTGCAGTTAAAACGCAGAGGTGGCTTATGGCAAGTAAGGCCCCGTGGGACGATCAGCTCCCGCCGCTCGGTCATAGCGGAGGATACAGAAGCTTCCCGAAGTCGAGCGAGCATTATGTTGCATCACCTGTGTTTGACTGGATTGGTCATGTTCAGGTAAGGACGCCTTTTGAGGATACTTTAACGAATCAGGTTTATGATACTTTCACAGGCGGTGAAAGTGAACCGTATTTTACATCCATGGCATTTCCGTATGGCGGAACTTATATAATGAGGTCATCATGGGATGAGGATGCACAATATGCATTCTTTAAGGGAACTCACGCTTTTTCAAAGAGCTGTGATGATACAAATTCCATCGATATAGCAGGTTACGGAAGAAGATTGATTGCAAAGTGCGGTGCTATTCAGACGGGTATTCAGGCTGAATATTTTAATTCGGTTTACGGAAATAATACCATAGCGGTAGACGGATATACTCAAAAAGGCTATGAAGAGGGATTAGGTGAAAAGTATAACAACGGAGTATTTGATATATACAATAACAGATGGCATACTTCAGAAAACTTTGACTTTGCAGAGGGCAAGACGCAGGATGGATTTACAAAACATGGTACTGCCGGTGTCAGTGCAGAATTAAATCGTGTTAACAAGGATAAAGAAGCGGCAGGAATTGTGGTGCCGGTTAAGCCGATAAATAAGTATGATGATGAGGCGATTACTGATGTTGAACATCAGCGTCAGGTAATGTCTTTAAGAGAAAAGGGCATATATGTAATAACCGACCGTTTACTTGCAGCTTCTGATAATGTCAACCATGAATATACGCAAATATGGAATTTTGACCGTTCATTTGCTGAAGACTCCTTTACGATAGATGAAGAAAAGGCAGTAACAAGCGATGATAAAGGGGCAAATGTTGCTGTATATGAATTTACCTCCGATGAGCTTGAGCTTGAGAAATATTACGGATTTTATGAAGTAAGAGAGGGCGGAGAAAGATTTGCAAGAGGCTGGTCATGCGATGGTGTTATAGACATGCTTTCCGGAAATGAAAGCATGGATGTAAACTATAAGTGGAGAGGCTCCGGCGATCAGGCAATAGTTTCTTTAATAGCGGTTTCACCGGATAAAGAAGAGATTGTTACAAAACGCGAAAATATCAGTAGTGATAACGGAATACGCGGATTTAAAGCTGAGCTTCGTGACGGTACAAAGATACAGTATCTTGCCGGAGTTAAAAGCTCTAAGCTCGATCTTGACAAAGTTTCAATAACAGGAAAAAATCTCCTCGTTACAGACGAAGGAAACGGAGTTATTAAAGGTATTGCATTAGATGTAAAGGATTTCTATATTGGCGGTAGTAAAATGAATGTATCATACGACAGCTTTGAGTTTGTATATGACGGAACTGATTTAAAAATAACACCGATAGAAATTCCTCAGACATTTAAATGGATAGAAGACGGCGAGAAGGTTGTACCTTCATACAAAAACTATGATTTTACTAAAGGAACGGAGGATTAATTATGCAGCGTATAAAAAGCAAGCTGATATTAATTGTCGCTATGCTGTTATGTATAGGAAGCAGTGCTTTTGCCGCAGGAGTCGTAGATGATATAAATGCGGCACAAACCTATGAGCAGATTGGCAAGTGCATAGAAGAAAATTACAAGCAGCTGGGCATAGATATTTCCGGTCAATACAGGTTGATAGGAAATCATAATCATCTGTATAAGGAATTGCTTAATAAAAATTTTGCAAATAAAGCAGAAATAAGAAATGCGTTTAATAATGCGCTAAAGGGATTAATAGAAAACAATTATAATTATACGCTAATATCCGGTACAGCCGGTGAGAATGAGGCGTATAAAAGCAGAAACCTTTCTGAGATGTGGATTCATCCGGAAGGAAAGAAGGCAGTATTTGTTTTTGAAATTTCTGCATTAGGGAAGAACGAGGTAGAAAAATATACTTTTAACGTAACTGAATGTTCCGGCATTGAGGGCGAGTATAACTACACATTAAAAGCAAATTACAGCGACGAAAACACCGACTGGCTGACTGATATGGAAGCATATCAGTCGCGGGATCTGGCTTCGGGCACAGTGGGCTACGGAAGTGTGCTTACTGTAAATGTTGACTCTTTTATAAAAGAAAGAATAGCGGCAGGTGACAAATACATAGTATTTGAGCTCGGTACAGACAGTCCGTGTAAGCTGATAGGCGGAAATGCGAGATCAACAATGGGCGCAAACATAAACGCTTATGTTGATAAAACAATACTCCTCGATGCTGAAAGAGCGCTTCTAAAAGATGTTGTTATAACAGGTGGCGGAACGCTTAAAACACCGATTACGGACGGTGAATATTCATACATAGCAGAATTCCCGAGAAATGCAACAAATGTTGATATTACTCCGGTGCTTAAAAACAATGAAGATACGGTAAAGGTTTCAAAGGGAAGCTTTACTAAGCCTTTCGAATTTGAGGTTACGGCGTATGATAAGACTATTGTAAAAACATATCGTTTCGATCTTGTTTATGAGTCGGAAATTAAGATAAGTGAAGTATCACGTACATCTGATACAGTAACAATAAAGGCTGAAAATCCTGCTTCTTACGGCTCATATTATGTGTTTGCACAGGCAATGGATGCGAAAACACCGGTAGAACTGAAGTATATTTCAGTTGATGAAAGCGGAGAATATGATATTGAATTTACCAAGGATATAGACGGTTGTGAAATTAACTACATAGCTGTTGACAAATATCCGGCAGTATCCGAACCGGGAAATGTTTTAAATGAAAGCATGATTCCAAAGGAGGATTATGACATAACATTTATAAGCCCGATTGCGGATAACGGCGAATTGCTTGAAATCATAAGCACTTCGACAGGAAGCGGTGCAATGGTGCAGATATTTAATGATAGCGACGAGCTTCAATATGTCGGATTTTATGATTACATCTCGGGTGAATTTGATGCGAGCATCAGAATCCCGGATGAATGGGAAAACGGCACATACACAGTTTTAACAGGTAACGGAACATATTTTGATAAGGCGACATTTGAGCTGAGACCTTTATCGGACGATAGTTCACTAAAGAGCCTCGTAGTTGAAGGGGCAGACTTTGAATTTGATGCCGAAACGTTTGATTACGTGGTTGAAATAGAATATGGAACTGATTATTTCCCACCGTTTAACGCTACATTAAATGATAAAAATGCAAGCTATGAGACAGAAGAGGTTTATTTAGATACTTTAGAGCGTAAAAAGGTTAATATACTTGTAACTGCTGAAAACGGAGTATCAAACAGCGTATATACTATAACATACAAGTGGTATGTAGATGAAGCTCAGAAAAATATCTTAGATGCATTAAGAAATGCAGGAACAATAGATGAGATGAAAGCTTTAGTCGAAGAATACAAGTATGATATAGGACTTGATACGGAAGGTGATTTTACACTTGTAGCTAATCCTAAATACGTATACAGTGCACTTTTGAATCAGAGCTTTGAGCGCGGATTTAATGATGTTGTTGAAATCTTCAATTCAAAGATTTCAGAGCTTGTTGTGACAAATCCTTTATACGCAACATATTCGTTCAGCGGTCAGTATGCTGTAATAAGAGATGATTTCCACTCACTGACACTCGGAAAAGCATCAACAGTAAACTTTTCACAGCTTACCTCAAATACTGCAGGTCAGGGTATAGTAATGATTGATTTATCCGGAATTGCGGCTGATGAGATTGACGGAATCAGAAACATAAAGCTTGTATTAAAAGATACGTATGATGCGAATGCAGGTAAACAAGGCTATGTTAAAATAGCAGGAATTTACAGCGAAAATCCGAACTGGATAGAAGAAAAGGGCGAGTACGTTATCGAGGATCTCGTAACGGATATGCCGATTACGTTTAACGAGCCTTATGAGCTTGATGTTACAGATTATATAGTTGAAAGGTTAAGAAATTCCGATAAGTATGCTACATTTATGATTTATGATTTAGCATCAAGATTTGCAGGTGTTACCAATACCGGAGAAAATGCACCGCACTTTGATATATTAATGGATAATTCCGTAGTATACGATAGCAGAAACATAGAGCTTACATCGCTTGAACTAAGTGAAGGTGAGCTTGTAGAAGCGATTGATGTTCACAGAACCGAATACACAATTGCAGTTCCGTATGATGCTTCGGAGGTGCCGGAAATTATACCTTCATTCAATAATGATGACACATTCACCATCGAGTATCCGTCGGGTCTTGACGGGGAAGTGAAGATGGAAGTAACAGCCGAAGATATGGCAAGCACAAAGACATATACGTTTAAGTTCAATAAACTTCCGCCTTGTGTTATAGACAGCGTTGAAATTACTGAAAATGACGAAGGTGTACCGGTTGCAAAAGTAGCTGTGTCGGGAGACTATCAGGGCGACGGATATGTATTTGTTCAGCTAAAAGACGGCAATACTCCGATTGAGCTGAAATACGCTTTGTGGTCAGGCGAGGAAGAAATTGAAATTCCGGTAGATAACAGCGAAGCTAAAGAGATTTATGCAATTATTCTTGATAAAATACCGACTGCTACAGATCTTGGAATGCCTTTGTCAACTCTTATGACAAGTTATGACAATTTCGATTACGAAATCTCGGCAGATAAGACATCGGCTGATCTCGGTGAGGAAATGACCTTTGAAAATATTATGGGTCAAAACGGAGCCGTGTTTGCAATTTTTGATGATGAACTGAGATATCTTATGCCGGCATCGGCAAGTGAGACAGTTGTAATTTCAGATGCATGGGATTACGGCAATTACAGCGCCGTACTCGGAATGGGAACACAAACAGCAGTATATGACTTTGAAGTAAGAGAAGTTTATGACAATGCTTATTTATCTGAAATTACGGTAGACGAAGTGTTAATTCCGGGATTTGATAAGGCTAAGTATGATTACATACAAGTTGTTGATTTCGGAGAAACTGTTATCCCTGAGGTTAAGGCAACAGTTGAAGGAACAGGTGCAGAGTATGTTATAACAATGCCGCAAAAATTGCCGGGAAAGGCAAAGATTGAGGTTACGGCTGAAGACAAAATAACAAAGAAAACATACACAGTAAGCTTTGAATATTCAAAAGACTGTGCCGACCTTTCAGCCATTACGGTATCAGGCGGAGTTTTGGGCAGCACGTTTAGGAGCGATGTATTAAATTATAATGCAACTGTCTACAATAAGAACAGTTACAGCATAAAAGCAACACCGAAAGATGAGCGTGCGACTGTAAATATTTCTTACGATTCAAGAAGAGCAATTATAAACGTTATTGCGGCTGACGGAATAACAACAAAAGAATACACCGTAAATATATCATTTGCGACAACCGGAGGTAACGGCGGCGGAACCGGCGGTGGTGGCGGTGGCGGCGGCTCATCGATGAGCAAGCCTTCACAAAATGTAAGCCTCGTTCCGGCTGAGAAAGCTCCGGAGCAGACTAAGCCTGAAGATTCTGAAACGAATAACGGGGGCGAAACACCGTTTACGGATATTGAAGGTCACTGGGCAAAGGATACAATACTCAGTATGTACCAAAAAGGTCTTGTTGCAGGTATCGGCGATAATAAATTCAGTCCCGAGAGCAATGTAACACGTGCTGAATTCTGTACTATGCTTGTACGTTTCCTCGGTATTGATTTGGCTGATTACGAGCCGATATTTACAGACATCGCAAAAGATGACTGGTATTCAGCATATGTGTATACTGCAAATAAGAGCGGTCTTGTTTCGGGATATGACGGAGGCGTATTTAGTCCTCTTAACAATATAACGAGAGAAGAAATGGCAAAAATGGCTATGAGTGCTTATGAAGCAGTAAAAGCATACGAGTACAAAACAGATACAACAAGCTTCGCCGATGATGCGGATATCAGCGAATGGGCGAAAAAATATGTTGGTGCGGCTGCAGAATGTGGCATTGTAAGCGGAATTGGTGATAACACATTCTCACCAAAAGCAAACGCTACACGTGCACAGGCGGCGGCAATTATAGAGAAGTTGGCAAATGCTATAAAATAAAATTATGAGAAGAGGGGTTGTTGCACAAGCTGCAACAGCCCCATTCTAAAAAAGGAAAAAGAAAAATGTTTATAAATACAGACAGCAGTTCAATAAGATTTACCGGAAGATGGTTTAAAGAAGAAAACGGAAGCGTTACCGCAACAGCTCCGGGAAGTATGGCAGAGATTGCGTTTTACGGCAACATGGCAGTTTTGCACTTTGATGTAATGACCAACAGAGAGCCGTATGGTCATCTGTGGGTTTCGGTAGATAACGGAGCAAGAGTTGAAGTGCCGCTTTGCGAATATATTAGAGTGAATGCTCAAAGCTTGGGAGTACATATCATAGAGATTATATATAAAAGTGCATCTGAAATTCATCACAGATGGTATCAGCCTTTAGAGGGGAAAGTAACCTTTCTCGGATATGAGGCAGACGGAGAAGGACAACTCCCGGAGGATAACAGAAAGATAATAGAGTTTATCGGTGATTCTATAACGGAAGGTGTAGCAATTGATACTGAATACCGTCCGTTTGAATTTTACCAATGGAACAGACCGCATCAGGATGATTCGGCGGCAACTTATGCGTTTTTAACTGCAAAAAATCTGAATTTACGACCGGTAATAATGGGATACGGTTCTGTCGGAATAACAAAATCCGGCTGCGGTGCGGTACCGAAAGCTGAAGAGAGCTATCCGTATTGCTTTGATAATGCTCCGTACAGGGATGATGCGGACTACATTGTAATAAACCATGGCGCAAATGATTCCGGGGCTTGTGAAAAAGATTATATAAGCGGTTATTTAAGGCTTATAGATCTTATAAGAAAAAATAACACAAAAGCAAAGATAATCGTTTTATCGGCTTTTTGCGGTGTGTTTGATGAAGAGCTTGGAATTGCAATACAAAAATATAATGCAGAGAGAAATGAGAATATTTATTTTATAAGTTCAAAGGGATGGGCTATTGATGAAAGATTGCATCCGGGACGGGATGGTCATATTGCATTGGCTGAAAAGCTCTCAGATGCTTTAAAAGAGATTTTATAAAAGGAGAGTGTGAAAATGAGAAAATTTTTATGTTTATTATTGGTTTTATTGATTAACTGTGTTTCATTAAATGCATGGGCACAGGATACCAAATCGGTGATTTATAATAATGAAGTGTATGTTTATGGTGATGCAGGTCAGGACAGAATCGGGGAGAGAGTAACGCTTCTTCTTCAGGATTCTTCTGAGGAGATAGCACACCTTGATTACGGATATGTAAACGATAAGGGTTTTTATAAGTTTGATTTTAAGACTGTTAAAGATATGCGTGATTATTCGGTAAAGCTGCGTATCGGAGATGAACTGATAAACGATACTGTTATTGAGGCATCATATAAAGTAACGGGCTTTGAATATGATGTTGATATAAAGCAGCCATACCTTACACAGGCGGCTCTTAATGTGGAAATAAATAATATATTCGGAGAAGAAAATAAGGAATGCACCGTTGTATGTGCTATGTATGATGGGAATAATAAAATGCTCGGCGTGAAAACTGTCACACCTTTTACAATAAATGCCGGCAAGAATACAAAAGAAGAAGCTGTTGATATTATTCCGGGAACTGAAAAGATAAAAGTATTTTTATTTAATTCATTAAAGAATATGATTCCGCTTTATGAAGCATCTCAGGCTGAGCGTAAGGACGAAATAAAAGTATTGGCAATAGGAAACAGTTTTACGGTGGATGCAACAAGATATCTGCATGATATTGCGGCATCGGACGGAGTTGATATTCTTGCAGGAAATTTATATTATCCGGGATGTACAATATCACAGCATTATGCATGGGCTCAGAAACAGGAAGAGGCAAAATACAGATACTATTATGAAAACGGAGAAATAGTATTAAATAATGCTGCAACAGAAGCGGGTGTAATAACTCTCGACATGGTTTTAGAGCGAGAAGACTGGGATTATATTACAATTCATCAGGGCGTTGTAACAGCCGGCGATTTGTCGACTTATCAGCCGCATTTTGTAAATCTGTGCAAGTATATAAAAGAACAAGAACCGCAGGCGGAAATTTTAGTTCATCAGACGTGGCCGTATGAGCAAAGTGAACGTGGTGAAACCTGCGATTATCAGGGATTTGCCAAATATGACAACGATCAGGAGCTTATGTGGACGAAGATGAAATCTGCCTACGAAACCGCTGCAAAGAGTGTTATCGGATTAAAAACCGAGAACGGAATTTCCATAACAGACAGAGAAGACGGATTAAGGATGATACCGGCCGGTGAAGCGGTTCAGCTTGCTCGTGCAACGACTGAATTCAGCGACGGTCTCCCTGAAGAGCAAAGACTGAGCAGAGACGGATATCACATGGGCTGGGGATACGGAAGATACCTTTTAGGTATGACATGGTACACTTTCTTTAAAGGTGACAGCGCAACGGATAATACATATATCCCTGAAAATATTAAGGATAATGACGGTAAACTGACAGGTGATGTACTTGACAGCGAATATATTGATATTTTACAGGAATGTGCATATCAGGCTAATTTAAAATATAATAAATAAGCAAACGGCTTTTTTGGAGGAATAGCATGAGAAAACTGTGGTATGAAAAACCGGCAAATATATGGGAACAGGCGTTGCCTGTCGGAAACGGACGTATAGGCGCTATGGTTTTTTCGGGAGAAATAAGCGACAGGCTGCAGATAAACGAAGATACATTATGGTCGGGGTATCCCGGAAAAGAGAGCAGAAAGCACAGTGTGGAAGAACTTGACGAAATAAGACGTCTTATAGCGCAGGGAAAGTATGCGGAGGCGAATAATAAAACACAGGCTACAATGCTTAAAGTATCCTCTGAGGCTTATGTTACATACGGAAGCCTGTTTATAGACATATTGGCGGATAATGATAATGTTTCGGAGTACAGGCGTGAGCTTGATCTTACCGAAGGTGTTGCAAATGCGAGCTATAAATTAGGCGGTGTATCGGTTAATAAGGAATATTTTGTGTCTTTAAAAGACGATTTGCTTGTTGTTAATATAAAATGCAGCAGTCCTTTGAGCTTTCACATATATGAGGCTGTTGAACTGAAAAATGAGATAGACAACGAAAATGGAATTATAACATCTGTCGGACTGTGTCCGGCAGATGTATCGACAATTGAGAGAACTGTAAGTTATGATTTATCTAAGGAAACAATTCATTTTTGTTCCGGGGTTAAGGTCAGGACTGATAGCTCTGTGCATGGATGCGGTAACTCTTTATGGGTGGACAATGCCACTGAAATTACTGTATTATTTTCTATTAAGACGAGCTTTAACGGATATAATAAAATGCCGGTTTCTGAGGGCAAGGAATATATTAAATCTTCGCTTGGGGTAATCGGTGATGCCGAACGGTATACATATGCTCAGTTAAGAGACAGACATACGGATGAATATAAAAGGTTTTTTAATCGTGTAAGTCTTAAAATAGATGGCGAAGACTTTGATGATATTCCGACAGACAAGCGGATAGAGCGTATGTCGGAGGGCGAAACGGATAATGAGCTTGTTTGTATATTATTTGATTTTGGAAGATATTTGATGATTTCTTCCTCTATGGAAGGTACTCAGCCCGCTAATTTGCAGGGAATATGGAATCAGAGAATGATTGCTCCGTGGCGGTCGAATTATACCATGAATATAAATACCCAGATGAATTATTGGTTTACGGAAACGGTAAATCTTCCGGAATGTCATATGCCTCTGCTTAAGATGCTGAAAGATTTTTCTGAAAAAGGGAACAATTTCGGTTTGCGTGGATGGTCGTCGTGGCATTGCAGTGATATATGGAGATTTAACCATGAAGCGACAAGCTTGCCACGTTGGGGATATTGGCAAATGGGCGGTTTCTGGACGTGCAGGCATATATGGGAGCATTATATTCATACAGGGGATAAGGAGTTTCTCGAAGAGTATTACCCGGTTTTGATAGGCGCGGCAGATTTTCTGGAGGACTGGATGTATGAGCGTGACGGTGTTCTGACAACGTGTCCGTCAACTTCACCCGAGAATGGTTTTGTATCTGAAAACGAGCATTGTTCGGTTTGTGAAGGCAGTGCAATGGATATGTCTGTAATATATGATTTGTTTGATAAGGTTATTAAGGCAGGAGATGTGCTCGGCAAAGAGACAGAACGCTATAAAACAATATTAAAAAAGCTTAAGCCGGTGAAAATCGGTGAAGACGGGCGTATTTTAGAATGGGGCGCTGAGGCTGTGGAAAAGGAACCGGGGCATCGCCATATTTCGCATTTATACGGATTTTTTCCGTCGGATATATGGAGTGACGGACGGTATGATGAAAGCACAGAGAAAACTTTAGAATATCGCTTAAAAAACGGCGGTGGTCATACGGGTTGGTCAAACGCATGGATTGCAAATGTTTATGCACGATTGAAAAATGGCGACAAGGTTATGGATAATATAAGAAATATGTTTAAAAAATCTATGTATCCCAATATGTTTGACGCCCATCCGCCATTTCAGATTGACGGTAATTTCGGCATTTGTTCTGCGATATGTGAGGCTCTTATTCAAAGCCATAAGGACAATACAGAATTGATTCCGGCTTTGCCGAAGGAATGGAAAAGCGGAGAGGTAAGAGGCTTTATAACGAGAAAAGGTGAGCAGATAAGCTTTAAATGGTAAGATGGAGAAATTATAGTTTATAGGCGGAACGCCTCTAAACTATAATAGTGAAATATTTTGCTTTCAGCAAAATGTGAAATTCACACTTCGTGTGAGTGAAATCCACGCAAAGCATGGGTGAAATCTGTCGCCATGCGACAGGTTTCGGTAGAAATTGCAAGCAATTTCTGAATTTAAAATCAGAAAATCGTTTGTCGATTTTCTTTCCATAACTTGCGGCAAATTGGCCGCAAATTTCACTCGCATTTATGCGAATTTCACCCAACCAAATGGTTGGATTTCACTTTTTGCCTGTGGCAAAAAATTTCACTATAAATTATAGTTTATCGCAGATAAACTATAATTTATTTGTAGTCTGAAAGGAATTGTGGTTATAAAAAATGAAGGTAATTGGTTTACAGAATTGGCAGGTGTTACAGCAGGTAGATGGCAGGGCAGCTGTGTGTTTTGATATTACTTTGGACGGTTGGTTTGAAAATCCTGTGACTGAAGCTGAAATAAAGTTTTCTGAAAAAATATACGGCATAAATATCAGGGTGGTTGATGAGACAACGGGTGATGTGGTTGTGCCATGGCAGGAGTTTCGTGTAAATAACAGAAGATGTACAGGCACGATTGCTGATATACCAACAGGCGGTCCTTATGTGTTCCAGACTCAGTATGTGTTTTATAATGGCAGTGAATTTAATTCATGGAGTGGCGAGAATGTTGCTTGTCATGTTGGCGTGGGAGACATATTTCTTATAGCCGGACAAAGCAATGCGGTAGGCTGTGCTAAAGAGACATATTACGAGGAGCCGGATATTAATGTCAGGAAACTGGACAGTTCGGGGAAATGGGATATGGCATTTGAACCTTTGGGAGATGTTGGATATAGTCCGTTTCTTACTTTTGCAAAACAGATTTCAAAGTTAACAGGTTATCCGACGGGACTTATACCGCGTGCTGTCGGCGGCTCAGCTGTTTCGACATGGGTCAACGGCGGTGTGCATCTGGAAAAGGTAAAAGCGGAGAATATTGAGAATATTAAAGGCGTTTTGTGGTATCAGGGATGTACTGATGCGGAGATCGGGTTATGGGAAACATATAAACAAAGTTTTTCGGAGTTTGCAGGAGAGATACGTAAAAAGTTTAATAACAGTAAATTACCGATCATAACTTTTCAATTAAACAGAAATAAAAGCTGTAAAAACGATCCTGCGAAGAATATGGGCTATGATAATATCCGTGAAATACAGAGGCAAATCCCGAAAGAGCTTTTGGAGGTGTATGTTATACCGACTGTGGATATGATGAAAATGTCGGACAGTATTCATAACAGTGTTTCATCAAACAAGCTGTTAGGTGAGCGTGCGGCAGATTTTGCGGCGGATGTGATATATAAGCAAAAAAGCGTGTACAGGGCACCTGATATTGAAAAAATAACTCAAATATCGGATGTGGAGCTTGAGCTGGAATTTTCAAATGTGGTAAACAGGCTTACGGCATACGGTGTGTCACCGCATGATTTGCCTGTTTGTGTACAGGATAGTTGCGGAGAGAGTTGTATAGTCGATTATGAGATAAAAAATAATAAAATTCTTTTAAAGCTTGAAAGACCAATAGATTTATCTTCGGCTTTTGTGAAGGCAGAGTATGGAAGTGATCCGCTTAATGTAATTATTGACGACGAAAGCAGATTGCCGGTACTATGCTTTACAAAACAAATTTTAGATTAAGGATGTGAGTAGTTTGAAACTCTTAAATAATGATGTAATACTGTTTCAGGGCGATTCGATTACCCATGGCGGCAGATGCACTAACGAAGACTTAAATCATGTTATGGGACATGGATATCAGGCGATAGTCGGGGCGAAGCTATGTGCGGATAATCTCGATAAAAATATTAAGGTGTTTAATCGTGGAATCAGCGGCAACAGGATTGCTGATTTATACGGCAGATGGGTAGAGGACACACTTTTATTAAAGCCTACAATTCTGAGTATTTTAGTCGGTGTGAATGACGCCGGGTTTGCATACAGGAAAAATCTCGGTATGAATACCGACAGATATGAGAAGATATATCGGCTGATGCTTGATGAGGCAAGGGAACAAAATCCCGATATGAGGCTTATTCTCATGGAGCCGTTTAAAGGCGAAATTGAAGAGGATGAAAAGCGTGACTTTATCAGGGAATATATAAAATCATTGCAGGATATAGTTAAGAAACTTTCAGAAGAATATGATGCGGTTTTTGTGCCTTTGCAGGATATGTTTGATACTTATGCAAAAAAAGTTCCGTATAAGGAGCTTATATGGGATGGAACTCATCCGACAATAGTAGGTCATGAGCTTATTGCAAGACAATGGCTTAAAGCAATAAAAGAAGATTAAATTATAGAAAGGAAGATATTATTATGTTAATACCTGAACCGAGAATTGCAAGATTTGAAAAAATGGGATTTGGTTTGTTTGTTCATTGGGGGTTGTATTCACAAATCGGAAGAGGTGAATGGATATTCCATATCGGAAAATTTGACAGAGATGAATATATGAAGCTTAAAGACAGCTTTACTGCAGAGGATTTTAACGCCGAAGAGCTTGTTCTTACAGCAAAGAGAGCAGGTTGTAAATACATAGCGCTTACAACACGTCATCATGAGGGATTTTCTCTTTATGATGCTTGTGAGCTAAATGATTTTGACGCACCTCATTCAGCGGCGGGACGTGACCTTATAAGGGAGTTTACAGATGCTTGTAATAAGCATGACATAGTTCCGTTTTTCTATCATACAACTCTTGACTGGTACAATGAGGATTTTGAAAAAGACTTCGACAAGTATATTGAGTATTTAAGAAGAAGTGTTGAAATTTTATGTACCAACTATGGCAAAATCGGCGGATTCTGGTTTGACGGAAACTGGAGTAAGCCGAATGCTGACTGGAGGGTTGACGAGCTTTATGCAACGATAAGAAAGTATCAGCCTGAGGCTATGATAATAAACAACACCGGAATGCATGAGCTTGGAAAACTCAGTAATCCTGAAATTGATTCCGTGACCTTTGAGCAGGGCAGACCAACGCCTATGAACCGCACCGGTATGACTAAGTATGTTGCGGCAGAAATGTGTTATACGATAAACGATCACTGGGGATACGGTTTTAATGATTTTAATTATAAGTCGCCAAGACAATTAATTGAATGCTTATGTGATTGCCGTAAGGTGGGAGCTAATCTTCTTCTTAATATCGGGCCGAAGGCTCAGGGAATGATTGATCCTATGCAAAAGGAAATCCTTAATGTAATGGGCAGATGGATGGATATTTTCGGTGAGGCTGTTTATGAAGGTAAGCCTTGCGGAGTTGGCGGTATGGGCAAGAACTTTATTCTTAAAGGTGATAACTGTCTGTATCTGTTTTGCTATGATATGGCTCAGCAGGGACATCCTAATGTTACGGTAAGAGGAAAATACAGCGGTGCATATGCTTTTGGCGGTGTGTCGGACAGAGTCGAGTCGATCAGATGGATGGATAACGATGAGGAGCTTGAGTTCAGCCAGAGCGACGACGTTCTTGCAGTTAATTTATTGGGTATGCATTACGGAACAAGCTTTTGCGTAAGAGTTGCCAAAGCGGAGCTTAAAAACGATTGATGATTTTAAATATTCAAAAGGGATTTTTCAGATTTTCCGGGATGACGGAGAAAAATAAAAAATCCCTTGTTTTTTTATTTTCAATATAACAAATCAATAAAAATTTTCTATTATTTTGTTTAATTTATATCTTGAAACACATTTGATTTAGAGTTAACATACTACCATAAAAATTAAAAGGTGAGATGATATCTTTTTGAGTCTTTACTGAAAGCTTCGACGCTTTTGAATTTTTCGACATAAAACATTTTAACTTTTAATATCCCGAAAAGGTTCTCGTTTTGCCGAAGTTCCCGGGGGGAGTGAAAACACAATGTCTGTGAGAGGGATGTATTAATTTAAAAGACATATAGGTGGAGCGACGTGGAAAAACAGGGAATTTGCGTAAATTATTATGATGTTGTTGCTATGCATCATTTTTTGTGATATAATTGACACATGAAGACTTGAGAAAGGTATTAAAAATTTCTAAATGTCGCATTTTAGCCCAATTGTCGCTTTACATTTTAAGAAAAGTATGGTAAAATAAAATTGTAGATAAAAGTCGTGTATTCAAGGAGGGAAAAATGTATAAAACAATAATAGTTGATGATGAGCAGTATTCATATGAATATCTTGAAGAGTGTATCAATGATATGTCGGAGGATTTTGAGGTCGTGGGAACCTTTCGTAACGGTGCCGAAGCATGGAGATTTATCAATGAAGAAAGAGTGGACGTCGTTATTACCGATATAAAAATGCCGGTTATGTCCGGGCTTGAACTGATAAAACTCATATATGAAAACAACCTTGATATAAGTGTAATTATTATCAGCGGATACGAAGATTTTGAATACGCAAGACAAGCCATAAAGTACAATGTTTTTTATTATCTGTTAAAAGCTATTGATCTGGATGATTTTTTTGATGTGCTTTCAAGATTAAAACAACAGCTTGATAAAAAATATGATAATCAAAGCGCAGCCGGAGAAACAGATTGCGAATTGGAAAGATTTTTTGCGCGTGGACTTACAGGGAGCTTTGAAAGCATTGCAGAAATGAAAACAGACTATGCGAGGTTAGGTCTGAAGATTGACTTTGAAGAGGTCATATGCTGCATATATGAAATACAGATAGAGCAGTATGATGTATTGTTGTCAGAAAAATGGAAATACGGAAAAGACAGTTTTGAAAAGGCAATTGCTCATGTTATCGAAAGTATTTTTGAAGAAGAAGATGAAACAGTTTTTATTTTTTCTATTATGAATTCAGTAATACAGTGCATGGTATTAAAGGATAGTGACAAAGACTGTTCGGATTATGTAACGAATAATATAAAAAAATTGCTTGATATAGGTGTTTCTGTAAACTGTAAAGGAACGCCTGTAAGAATTAAGGAAATGAGAAATCTTTGCGAAATGGTTAACGATGATATTTTGAAGAAAATGCGTGTCTCATATCCTGAGAATGTAAGTGGTTGTGAGTTTAAAAATGCCGATGCCTTATTTGAGGATGATGAAGACGAAATAGGCGCTTATTCGGGTAACGACGTTGAAAAAGCAATTGCGGCGGCAAAAGAATATATGGACAGGAATTATTCCAAGGATATATCAAGATACGATATAGCGGAATGTACATATTTTGCACCGAAATATTTTGGGAAAATATTCAAAAGAAAAACGGGAAAAACAATTGCAGATTATTTAATGGAGATAAGGATGACAAAAGCGATAGAGCTTCTTGATACGGACATGAAAATTCAGGATATTGCAGTTGCGGTCGGAATGACAAATATGCGTACTTTTCAGCGTATGTTCAAAAACTTTACAGGTTATTCGGCAGCTGAATACAGGCGTGTTGTTATAAAAAACAGGGGTTTTAAATAATGATTTGGAGATGACTGCAGTATGAGTATTAAATATAAATTTACTGATTTTTTAAAGCGCTACAGATTTAACAGTGTGCTTTTTATAAACTTTATAAAAATATTTGTGGTTATAATGATGCTTGTCTGCTTTTTAGCGGCATATATGTATAAGAGTCTTTTTGGTGTTGCACTTGATGAGTTTGTTAATTTTAATAAGGACTATATAAACAGAATTGCGAACAGTTATGATGTCGTAATGGAAGAAATAAAGTATATGGCATACAATTTATCTGTAGATACCGATGTTAATATGTATGCAATACAGAGCGATGCAAATTTAAGAACAGGGCAGGTAGAAGCAAAGCTTATTGAAAAGCTTAAGCTTTATAAAATGAGCATGAAATATGTTAATTCCATATACATATATTCAGAGAAATACGATCGGCTTTGCACTCATGTCGAAAGTAGAAAAATTAAAGATTTTACAGATATGAGCTGGTATGAAATTTACGAGGAATGTGAGCCGAAAGAGACAAAGATATTCGCAAGAAAAATGAACAACGGATATCCGAGAGTGATTACATTACTGGTTCGTATGAGTTCGTATGGAAACGACTATGCAATAGTTATAAATGTAGATACCGTAAGCCTTGATGAGCTGGTAAACAAGCAGACGGCGGATAACATGACGGATACATATATTATTGATGAAAATAATAACATTATCTACAGTAAAGACGAAACGGATTTTTTAAAGACTGTTTACGGCAATATAGCCCGCGTTATGAATAACGGTAATAAAATTATAAAAGACAACGGACAAACATACATAGGCGAAGTTATGGATGTAAAAAACATTAACTGGAAATATGTGTGTATTACGCATCTGGATAACTATAACGAAAGAATGAATGAAGTTTTTATACGGGTAATTTTGTTGCTTGCCGGTCTGGCAATTGCCGGAATTTTAATATCGTTCATTCTTGCAAGAAGCACGTTTTTGCCTGTAAAAACAATTATAGATGTTATAGAGGATAAAAAGAGCATAAATTACTATGATATAAAAGATAACGAAATCAAGGATGTTGTTAAATCAATACTTCTTATGGTAAATGACAATGAAAAGCTTCGTGAGGAGCTGCAAAGAAGTTTTGATATGTATAACAAGCTTCAGATAGTGGCGCTCCAGGCACAGGTGAATCCTCATTTTCTGAACAATACTTTGAATATGATAAATATTACGGGCTCTCGCATCTACGGAAGAAAAAACGAAGTGTCGGCTATGATAATTAAACTCACAAGACTGCTACGGTACAGTTATATTACAAATAACTATATAGTAGAGCTGTCGGAGGAGCTGGAGTTTTTAAGAGTATATACAGAAATGCTTTATCAGAGATATAAAAACTTTGATGTTATATGGGATATAGCGGAAGAAACAAAGCGAATTAAGTGTATCAGATGCGGCTTGCAGATTGTTGTGGAAAATGCAATATATCATGGTCTTAGTGAAAGAGAAGACGGTGGATTAATTCGCATAAAAACTTATGTAGATGACGAGCTTGCATTTATAGAGATAGAAGACAACGGACAGGGAATCGATGAAAAGACGCTTTCGGAAATCAAAGACGGATTTAAGGAGGAGACTATAGGAGACCGTCATTTAGGCATAAGAAATGTACACCATAGGTTAAGGCTGCTGTTTGGCGAGCGGGCAAACGTGTCAATAGAAAGTAAAAAAGATGTCGGAACAAAGGTAGTTATAACAATACCAAAGGATTTTAATTAAAGTCAAAAAAGCTGTTGTATCTTGGAGATACGGTGGCTTTTTTTAATTTGTTTCCGGATGTCGCCTTTTAGCCC
Source organism: Clostridia bacterium (assembly GCA_045637525.1). Taxonomy (GTDB): domain Bacteria; phylum Bacillota; class Clostridia; order UBA1381; family UBA1381; genus JAZTZP01. The sequence continues at coordinate 57,874 of JAZTZP010000094.1, forward strand.
ACTTGTCGCTTGTTTTTTATATAGAGTTATGGTAAAATATTTATAAAGAAAATAATTTTAACCTTTCAATTTACAACAGGAGGCAATTATGAAGGTATCAGGGAAAATTGCGGGAAGAACCGCATCAAGTTTGAAAAAAGGAGTAATACGTGAAAATGCCGAGCTGTTTATGCTTGTTTTGCCGGGATTTTTGCTTACGTTTATTTTTTGCTATCTGCCGATGTTCGGAATTATAATAGCATTTAAAAATTTCAATCCGAATCTCGGAATATTGGAAAGCAAATGGGTAGGAATAGAGAATTTTAAATTCTTTTTCCAGTCAAACGACTTTTTCAGAATTATGAGAAATACACTTCTTTACAGCTCATCGTTTCTGATGCTTGATAATGCTGTTGCTGTGTTTCTTGCAATATTATTATATAACATTCAGAAAAGATTTGCGCTGAAATATTACCAGACAACAATGATTTTGCCGAACTTCATGTCTATGGTTCTGGTTGCATATGTGGTTTATGCAATTCTTAATCCTACAGCAGGTGCCTTAAATCAGATTTTGAGTATTATTACGCGTGAGGAAGTAAATACACAATGGTATGCAAAAGCCAATTACTGGCCGTTTATTCTTACAATAGTACATATATGGAAATCGGCAGGGATGAAGACAATAATCTATTATGCGGCACTCATGGGAATAGACGAATCCCTGTTTGAGGCGGCAAGAATAGACGGCGCAACAAACCGCCAGGAAATAAGATATATTATAATTCCCGAGCTTACAAGTATAATTTGTATTTATTTAATACTGGGTGTAGGAGGCCTGGTCAGCGGAGATTTCGGTCTTTTTTATCAGGTGCCGATGAACATAGGAGTGTTATATCCGACAACAGACATAATAAATACATATATCTTCCGTGCACTGCAGGACGGAACGCATATGGGAAGAACTGCGGCGGTTGGTCTTTTTCAATCTGTAACAGGAACGATTTTGGTAGTAGCAAGTAATGTGGTGGTAAAGAAAGTATCACCTGAACACAGCTTATTCTAAGGAGGGCATATAAAGTGAAAAAAATAACGTTCGGAAGAGTTTTGTTGCATACTTTCCTCATAATACTGAGTCTTACATATATATTACCGCTTGTTTTAATGATATCGATTTCATTTTCATCAGAAGATGCAATAGTGGATTTCGGATATTCATTGATCCCTAAAGTATTAAGCTTAGATGCATATAAAATGTGTTTTCAGAATCCGCATCAGCTTTTGCAGAGCTATAAAGTGACCGCTGCATATTCAATTTTAGGCACGCTGTTGGCAACACTTGTTCAGAGCCTTATGGCTTATCCGCTGTCACGCTCAAACTTTAAGCTCAAGGGTTTTGTTACGAAATATATTTTTATAACGATGCTGTTTTCCGGAGGTCTTGTCCCTAGTTATATACTAACGACAAAGTATTTGCATCTTAATAATAGCTTCTGGGTTTATATATTACCGGGACTCACGAGTGCGTGGAATGTAATAGTATTCAGAACATTTTTTCAGGGCTTGCCGGATGGGCTTGCCGAAGCGGCTAAAATTGACGGTGCGAGCGAGCTGAGAATATATTTCAGAATAATTCTTCCGCTGTCAACTCCGGTACTTGCATCTCTCGGATTTATGACATTAGTCGCAAAATGGAATGACTGGAACACAACACTGCTTTATATAAGAAATTCTGAGTTGTATTCGCTGCAGTATTTGCTGCAAAGAATATTAAGAGAGGTTGAATATGTAAAGGGCTTAAGAGATACTGCAGCAGGTTCGCTTTTTGATACAGATAATCTGCCGACTGAGAGTATGCGCTATGCGATGGCAGTGTTGGCGGCAGGACCGATGCTTGTAGTATTCCCGTTTTTCCAGAAATACTTTGCAAAGGGAATGACTGTAGGAGCGGTCAAGGGCTGAGTGGTTTCAGAAATTTAGTATTTTAAAGACTTGGATTTTGGAGTGATAAAAATGAAAATATTATCGGAACAATTATTCCTTCTTTTTACGTTTATGCTTTGTGGATTTTTACTTGGGAAAAATAAAATTGTAAATTATGAACATACCAAAATCCTATCAGTTCTTGAAATATATCTGTTTTTGCCATGTACAATATTTAATGCGTTTTACTGTAATTTTTCTCTTTCTAATCTTTCGCAGTATTATGTGTTTATTGTTGTTTCCTTAGCTGTTTTAGGCGTGTTAATTTGTTTTTCGCATATTATATTCGAAATTTTAAGTAAGAATGTATATGATAAAAATATATATAAATATTCATTGATAATTCCCAATTACGGTTATATGGGGTATGCTTTGGCGCAAGGTTTATACAATAGCGAGGGATTATTACAAATGATATTTTTTGCAATTCCGTTTTCATTTTATACATATACATTTGGATATTGCATGCTGACTAACAGACGAATATCTTTTAAAAGTCTCCTTAATCCCGTTATTTTATCAATTATTCCGGGTGTATTTTGGGGAATATTAAACATCCGATTGCCTGCTGTGTTTGAAATATTTGTAAATAAGTCAGCAAATTGTATGGCGCCTGTAAGTATGTTACTCACCGGAATGATAATATCCGAATTTAGGATAAAGGATTTAATTGACGATAAAAAAACATATTTTATCAGTTTCATGCGACTCATAATAATTCCTTTTATTGTTATGATTATTCTAAAACAGTTTTTTGATGATGCTCTTGTGCGTACTGCTGTATTATTATGTGCCATGCCATGCGGACTTAATACGATAATTTTCCCGAAACTTGTCGGTAAGAATTGCTTAACAGGAGCTAAACTTGCTTTTGTCTCTAATATACTTGCTATACTGAGCATACCATTGCTTTTGATTTTTATTTAGGAGGATATTTATATGATACTTAAAGAAGAATATTTTCCAATGTCTGATGGTATACGTTTATATACCAGAATAGTTTTACCGGAAGAAAATAAAAAATTCCCTGTTGTGTTTATTCGTACTCCTTACGAAAAAAAGCAAAATAACGAGCCATACCCTATAGAAAAATATGAGGATGATTTGTTTATAAAAAACGGATATGCAATTATTTTGCAGCACACGAGAGGTTGTGGAAACAGTGAAGGTGAGTGTGTACCTTATCAGGAACGGAACGACGGGCTTGATACACTTGAAATCATTCGTACACTTCCTTTTTACAATGGAGAAATATATATAACAGGATATAGTTATCTTTCCACAGTTCATTTGTGCTATTTGGATACGAATCCACGAGATATAAAGGCTGCAGTACTCTGCATTCAAACAGATAGAATGTATTTTAGAAATTACAGGAACGGCTGCAATTATTCTTTCTGTAATATTGGCTGGTGGCTTCAAATGCTTAGTAATCGTTATCCGGAACAAATTCCATATGAAGAAGTATTAGAAAGACCATATTACAAGCTTATTGAAAGAATAGTCGGTGAGGATGTTCCGGAATATACAGGAATGCTACTTAATGATGATTACAATGATTTTTGGATAAATCAGGAAAATACATATGCATCTGATAAATTGACTATTCCAACCCTATTTATAGAGGGTTGGTATGATTATTACATTGATGGAATGTTTTCAATGTGGGAACGACTGCACAAAGAAACAAGAGAAAAATCTGCTTTTGTGGTAGGACCATGGGGGCATGCTATGTCAGTATCTGCTAATGCTGAATATAATCTTGAAAAAGGAAATATTTCGGGAGATTATACTGTGAAATTTTTTAATAGTATAAGAGATAATACTCCTTATAGTCAATTTGAACTCGGGAAGGTTAACTATTATTCTATTGGTGGCGATTACTGGACCACCGATACGGCAACGACAAAAAAATTAAAGTTGTACTTTAATAATGATTTTACCTTATCGGAAGAAATTTCCGATAAGGGGGAACAAAGTTATATTTTTGATCCCGATAAGCCTTTAAACTGCTTTAAACATCATGATATTTTTAAAGCACAACCAACAGGTGCTGTTGACGGAGTTTTATCCTTTGTATCTGCACCCTTTAAAGAAGATGTTGATTTCTACGGAAAAATACAGTGGAACATGAAGGTGAAAACTGATTGTGATGATACTGCATTTTTTATTCGTATATATTTTGTTAAAAATGGCATAGCCTATAATCTTACAGAAACAATTACATCGCTTTCTAATATAAACGCAAACTATGTAGCAGGCGAAGAATGTTTGGTAAATCTTTTTACACCACCGATTGGGTTTACTATTAAAAAAGGTAATTTCATAAGAGTAGATATTGCATCACATAGTGACATTTATGTTCCTAATTCAAACACGAAAGGTCATTGGGCAAAAGTTACAGAAACAAAAATTGCAAAAAATACTGTAGTGTGTAATGAAGATGCATACATTATATTACCATATTGCAGTAAATAAGTTTAGTAATTAAGCACTAAAAATGCTTAAAATATAAGAAAGGAGAAAAAATATGAAAAAAACGAAATTTGTTTCTTCATGCTTGATAGCGGCAATGCTTGCAGCGCCGCTGTCGGGTTGTGGCGGAGACAAAAAGACGGAAACAAAGGAGGAAACGGTGACTCTGCGTTATGTTATGGCAGGGCCCGGAGTTCAGGAGGACTCAAAGAAGGTATGGCAGGCATTTAATGACAAGCTGCATGAAAAGCTGCCGAATGTAAGCGTCGATTTTGAAGTATTTTCAATGTCGGATTACAAACAGCAGTTTATGCTTATGCAAACCAGTGGCGAGCAGATCGACATAGCGAATATGTATGGTCTGGATTTTGCCCAGGAGGTTGCAAACGGAACGCTTGCACCGATGGATGAGCTTCTCAATCAATACGGTGCAGGTGTAAAAGAGGCACTGCCGGAGTGGCTTTGGGATTATATGAATATAGACGGCGTCCAATACGGAATCCCCTCATATCAGATGCTTTCTACATATGCCGCTTATGCTACTCCGACAGAGCTTGCCGACAAGTATCTTGACAAGGAGGCTTTAAAAAGTGCCTTGTACTCAAGTGAAGCTTTAAGCGATGATGTGTATAAGGTTATTGAAGATTATCTTCAGAAGCTTAAGGACAACGGCGAGCTGGGTCTTGGAATGATGCAGTGGGAGGCTCGTAAGGGTTGGGAAAATATTGTCGGCAATTATGTTATAAACATAGGCGAAGATGATAATCCCAAAGTAAATTATCAGTTTTCAACAGAACTGATACAAAAGGAATACGAAAGACATGCGGAGTGGTATAAAAAAGGCTTTATAAGAGAAGATTCGCTCAGTGCAACTGATGATAATGATAAGCAGGGAAAGCCGGGCGGAATAGTTTTATGGTCGGAGCAATATACTCCGTGGGCAGAGAAAAATTTAAGTGAGAAATACGGAAGACCGATTACTCTCATTCCACTTTCAGATAAATACTATGTAGGTAAGGACAATGCAGCTTCCGGAACAGGCATCATGCAGGCGTCTGAACACAAAGAGGAAGCAATGCAGGTTTTAAACCTTCTCCAGAGCGACAAAGAATTGTATAATCTGCTTGTGTTTGGTATAGAGGGCGAGCATTATACAAAGGTATCCGATGACAGAATTGAAGTTCCTTATGTAACCGGTAGTCCGAGTGCAAATGATAAGTATGGAATTTATAAATGGATAGTAGGAAACACCTCACTTGCCTATGCCATACAGACAGAACCGGACGGTTACAGAGAATGGTGGATGGAAGACGTAAACCAGTCTGAACACCGCTCACAGCTTATCGGTTTCATTGCAGATACAAGCACCGTTGCTGATAAGGTTGCACAGATAAACGCAATCAAAGGTGAATATCAGGCAAGCCTTAACAGCGGAAGTCTTGACAACTGGGAGAAAACATATAATGAATGGATGGAAAAAATAAAAGCTGCCGGCAATGATGAAGTGGTTGCAGAGCTTCAGCGTCAGGTAGATGAATTTCTTGCGAATAAGCAATAATTATTTTATGAAAGGAATAAGAAAAAATGAAAAAATTTACAAAAAAAATATTAACAGTAGCAATAACATTATCACTTGCTCTTTCAGCAGTTCCGGTGGTGGGTTTTGCTGAAAATGAAGTTGTTACCCAAACAATTGCTGTGGGTGATAACAGCGTGACGCACAATGGTACGGAGATTTATTTTGGTAAGCTATTACCATCTGTTCTGAGTAACAGTGCAATTCTTTATTTTGATTTGAATGACATATCGCAAATAGAAAAGCTGGATTTAACTCTTGGTTTTTCATCTATACCGGGTAATTCAAGACCGCATAACATTAATTCTTATGCTATAGCAGATAAACTCCCTGCAACAGGAGATATTGCTTCATATGCTGCTGAAACTCCGGAGTATATAGCATGGACGGATTTCATCAATAATTCTATGACTAAATTGTCTAACAATGATAAAATCATATTCCCATCAGGAGCATTAACGAATACTCAGGACATTACAAAGCTTTTAAATGGTTGCGAGAAAGAAAATGGTTATTTAATTGTAAAGGTTAACAATGGAAATAACATATCTATGGATATGTCGAAGAGTGCTCTTGGTGTAACATATAAAGCAGATTATACTGCTCCTGATTATCTTGATGATGTAAATGCTTCAATGTCGGTAGCAGATATGAAAGCAACTATGACAAACGCAGCTGCAGATTATTTTGGGGTTGACAATGACGCACTCTATGATATGAGCGGTGTGTATGAATCTCTTGTTGCTATGCTTGAAGAAGATGATTTCACAAAAGAATCATTTAAAGAAGCATTTGATGCTGAGGTGGAAAAATATATAGAAACAAAAGAGATCATAATAGATAATGTTGCGTATTTCAATATAGATTCCAATACAACAGGATTGACGAATTTGAATTTTGCATTAAAAAATGATGATGGAGCATTGCTGACAGGACAGAATAAAAATGTACCATTTATTGGTGCAAAGATTGACAATGCAGCGGCTGTTAAGGAAATTGAATTATATACATATGCAACAAGTGATGCAGCTGCGCGCCAGTTTGCTGTAAGGGGAGCTTACATTCTTGATGAGTTCAAAACAGGTAACGAGTCTGTATACCAAGTTCCGGCAGAAGGCGAAACAAATGAAGTTTACAGTTTCTGGAAAGAACTTGGAGATGATTTTATAAATAGCTCTAAAAAGTATAATTCTGATTCATTCTATATAGGACGTGATAAAAATAAAGTCATGACTGCATGTAGTAATGATAGCATTAAAAACATCAAAACAGTTGATTTGACAGATTATGTAACCGACAGACTGAATAAGTACGGTGAAGATAAATATCTTACACTTCATATAAATGCTGGTGACAATATGCATCTTAAAATTGCAAGTAGTGCTGACGATAATAAAATACCAAAGTTTATTGTTAAATATGATAAAACAGTAGAAAGCTCTGCAAAGACATTGGCATGGGAAGCGTTGGAAGAGGCAATGTCAGCAGACGATATAAAGGCAATAGTTGAGAATTATGGTACGGCACTTGGCATAGATAAGATAACAAAGATTAAAGATAATGCAGGAATATATGAAGAACTTCTTTTGAGCATTGATGATTATGATAATATCGAGGCATTTATTTCTAAGGCGGATGAGATTTATAATAAGTATACAGTTGTAAAAAATGTTATGCCATCAGCCAATATAATATACAATAGCAACAGTTTAATATTAACGAAAGCAGCTGAAAAATTTACAGAAGCAAATCGTTATATTACCCAATATTCAAGGGAGGATTTAGGAGAAGGAAGAAACATTCTTGATGCAGACTACTGCATTTCTACATCCGAAAGCAATACATATACAGGCACTATATTAGTAAGAACAATTCCGGCAATTGAATTTGAGGGATTTAACCCGGAGAAAGATTATTATCTTAATCCTACACATGAAAAATACGACGAAACTGCAGCAACAGCAGTATCAGCTGATATAGCAGGAACGCCATGGAAGTATATTGCAAATACAAAGCCCGTTACAAGAATCAAATTTGCTGCAGGTGCAAATTTGCATGCGGTTGATGTAACCGACAGCTTGAAGGAAAAGCTTGGTATGAACCTGAATAAGGTTGCTTATGTAGTAGGTGTAGAAGCCCAGAAAGATACTGTAATGATTGATAATAGTATAAGCAGTGCGGCAGTATTATCAGTTACATATGACAGAACATATAATGCATCGGCAGCTATGGCAGCATATAATGCAGCACAAACAGTTGATGAATATAAAAAAGCTTTAACTGATTACGAGATTGAGTTTAATGTGGCACCTGAACTTATTGCATCATTTGATGAGTACAGTGATGAGGCGATTGTTGAGGGGCTTGCAGCTTTAAAAGAAAGCTGTGAAACTATATTTGATATCGAAGAAGCATTGAAAACAGTAAACTTCAAAACATCAATGACTAAGTTTGAAATTCAGAGCTTTACAGATGCTGACGGAGTTTTAAAAGCGAATGTTAAAAAGCTTTCAGCTTATAACGGAGAAGCAAAGGCGTTGTTTGTTTCATACAAAGAAGGCGCTATGGTAGGGCTTGTTTTGGCTGAAAATGTCGAAAAACTTATTACAGCCGAAAAGGGAAGCGTGACAGAGCTTACAGCAGTTGGAACGCTTGGCGAATATGACGAAGTAAGAGTAATTATTATAAACAGCTATGCACAGCTTACACCATTGGCAGTAGTATATTCACCTATTGCTCAATAATGGAACAAATTCATCAGGGTGTGCATAGCACACCCTGATTGGGTTTTAAATTAAGAAGGAGTGAAAACAACATGAAGCATATATATAAGCAGAAATTAATAGCATTGTTGACAGTATTTACAATGATTCTATCATTAGCTCCGTGTGTGTTGGCAGACGGCGGAATATTCGACAGACTTTTAGCGGAAACGGATTCTCAGAATTTTTCTGAAATTCTTGATGGTATGACAGATAATGAGGCGCAAAGTATAGGTATTGATCTTGGCATTTATAAAACTCTTTTGGCAAGACATTATGTGGCTGATGAGATTATAAAATCAGGATTTTCAAATGAAAGTGAGTTTGCTCTTGCGTTTGATGAAGCAATAGAGGCATTAACGGACGAGAAGCAATATAGCGTGTCTTTGGTAAAATATACAAATACCGGCGGATATGAAACTGTTTCGGATGATGAAGAGAATATAAGAATGAGAAGAACATATCTCTATCTTACAGCTTCCGGGATTGAAAATACAGAGTATGTCAGTCGTCTTGATTTTTATGCAACTTCAAACATGACAAGCCTTCCTGTTGATATGATTTCATCGTATTCAACAGAAACTCCGTCAGATGATTGGGAAGCGTTTGACAGTGCAATGCAGAGTATAAACTGCAATACTATAAAAAATGATGAAAATATTCATCGCTTCAGCGTATATAACAATACGCTTTCTTCTGATACATTTACAATAAAATTGACGCAGAATTCAGATGTGTACCTGAATTTAAATGGTGCGGAGCCGGGAAAACAGCCCGTGTTTATCGCAATATACGATAAAACTGCACAGATAGAGTCGGAGTGTATTATGACACCTCCGAACAGAAGTGAAGAAATTGAAACAAATATAGGCGAATTGAAATTTGATTGGATAACAAGTATTGATACAGAACTGTTTAATAAAGATAATGTAACGATTTTTGATATGACCGCACAGGAAGCGGTAAATAAGAATAAGTATGAAATAGAAATAATAAATGAATATGAACAGAAAATAATTTTTAATGAAGAATTAAAATCTGAACATAGATATTTGGTATCCTTTAAAAATTTAAAGGATACAGATGAAGGAAAAATAATCGACAGAAGCTTTACCTTTGCAACAAAAGGTGTTGCACAGCTCATAAAGGCGGAGCTTAACGATGTTTTAGTGCTTAACGAAGAAACAGATATAAAATTTTATATTCAGAATGAATCGGGAAGCGTAAAGGAAATGGATTTAACATATTCCATTGCGGACGAGAGCATAGTTGAAAATCTCGGAGACGGAAAAATAAAAGCAAAGAACTATGGTACAACAGTTATAAGAGCAGAATTTGAGGGGATAGAAGCTGAAATTCCGGTATTTGTAAGCTCAAAGAATGTTAATGAGGGATTTGAGGAATTTGAACATAACACAGCGGAATATAAACATATCGGTGCGTTTTCAATACAGGGAGCACAGGCGGCTAAACAGGTTTTAAACTGTACTTATAAAGAATATGCGGCAAAAGGCTATTTTTACGATGATTTATCAGGCGAAAAACATGGTGGTATAGCTCTCTCGAATGGTACAGGCTTTACCGGAATTGATACAGATATTTCAGAGGATTATTATGTGTTCAGCGGTACGGCAATAAATCTGAAAAGAAGCGAGGGCTGGCACAGTGTGATTTTTGATGTGTCGGATAACGTGACTGTATATATCGATGGAGTTTATGCCGGTGAGTTTACAAACAGTAATTATAATTCAATGTATGTAAAGGGCGAAAATATGTGGTTTGATACCTTCAGCATGAATTATCTCAAAAACTCCGATCCCGAAATTCAAAACCTTGCCCTTGAGGGGATAACTGCCGAAAATACTATTAATATCGGAAGTACCGTAAAGGCTTCATACATATATTATGATGCTGATGATGACGAACCGAACGGTATGGAATACGGATTTTATTATAGTGACACACCGGATGGTGAATATATTCCTTTTGCACAGAATGTAAATGAATATACCTTTAATAACGGCGATTATTATAATAAATATATTAAGTTTATAATCACACCGAAAAATGCAGTGAGCAAAGGCGAAACAATTGAAACTCCGGCATATAAGGTAGTTATAAGTGCTGACGTGAAAACAATTATAGGAAGAATAAACAAAGGCGATATTTATGAAGTTCAGAATATTTTCGAACAATATTCGGCAATGTTCGGCGTGGATATCAATGAAATAAATAAATTTGAAAATCCTTTCTTTATCTATGATGAGCTTACAAATCGTAATTTTGTTTTGGCAGAAGAGGTAAAGGCAGCGGTTGAAGCCGCAATTGACAAGTATCTGGATGAGATTAACGTACCTCTTACCCAGGCATATGTATTTCATAATAATGAAGATATTGTACAAGATTTTACCGATGAATACAGAGTTGAAACATATTTAAAGCAAGTTATGTTACGGCAGATAATTCCGAATCCGTCTGCGGCAAGAAAAATTACATATACAGCATATTGTTCACATCTGACAAGTCATTTTAAGGGGTATTCATATAACGAACTGCCTGAAAACTTAACAAATCAGAGCATAAAGCAATATGCAGGTATTATGCCTTCGCTGTCACTTGCTGGACTAAATGAAAATTCGGATTCAACAGTGAGAGCACGTACATTTGAATATCCGGAATCTGTAGTGAACGGCTTGGGAGAAGACGGTCTGCTCCTTACGCATATTACCAATACAGATAGCAGATGGATGTATTTTAACAGCACTAATACGCCGAACAGACCATACTATACGGTTACGTATGATAAAACAGCGCTTGACGGGATTGAATTTACAAGTTCTCCTGCACCATTTGAAAAGGAAGTAAATCCCGATGTCGGAAGAATGACATTTGAATGGAGTAAGCCTTTAGCAGATAATGCATGGGTCAGTGAAAATGTAAGCGTAACAGACGGAAGTGGTATTCCGGTAAGCTTTACTCTTGAAGAAAACGCAATAGTATTTGACGGAAGACTTTCAGATGAAACAACATATATCGTTTCATTAAAAAATCTTGGAGAAACAATAAGTGATAAGACAATAAAGTTTACAACAACCGGTATATATAAAGAGCTGAACATTAAGACAAAAACAGCACTTGCAGTAGGTGAAAAAGCAAATATAGCGGTAAGCGGAATTTTTGCGTCGGGGGTTGAAAATACCATTCCGGTAAATTCACTTTCTGTTACAACGGATAATCCTGAAATTATAAGCATAGAAAACGACGTTATTACTGCTAACCACAGAGGAAATGTGATTTTGATCGTTACAAAAGAGAATTATGATGGAACAAGCGTATCAAAGAAAATAGTTATTACAGTTTATAATAAAAATACATCAGAGAGCTTTGAAAGCTCCTCCGATGATTTTGCATACAGCGGAAACTATTCATTGCCGGCAAACGGTACGGAGCAGATTTTAATTTCAGGCGTATATAGCGATACAGCCGAGGTGTGGTATTACGATAACGGAATTACAGATGGGTTTATATCACACGGGGATGCAAAGCTTGATATAACATCGGGCAAAAAAATATGGCATCAGGTTGTGTTTGTTAAAAACGAAAATAAAACCGATATATATCTTGACGGGGTGTCGGTTAAAACAGAAAATTCTGTCGGAAACGGAGCATTAAAGGCGAAGATAAACGGCTCGGCGTATTTTGACAACGCAAACGTTTCCGAAGTAAAAGGAAGCCTTTGCAGAGCGGAAAATGTAGTAATAAGAGGCGAAGTAAAGCCGGGCAAAACGATAGAGGGATTTTACGGATATTTTGATGATGACAGCGATACAGAGCTTGGAACTGAACTTAGCTGGGAAATTTCATCAAATGCCTCATCAGGGTTTACAAAAGTCGGAAGCGGAAACATATTTACAATAAGTGCGTCCGATGCAGGAAAATATATAAGATTTTCAGTAACTCCGAAAAACTATTATGATACAGGCGTAACGGCATACAGCACAGCTGTTAAGGTAACTGCGTCATCATATACAGGTGGCGGCTCAGGTTCCGGCGGAAGTAGCTCCGGAGGTTCGGGCGGTGGCGCAGGTACAGGCGGCTCGTGGGCAGGAAACAGCTCACTTCAGGGTACAACAGCAGAGCCTGCAACTCCTTCAAATAAGCGTTTTAATGATGTTTCGGCATCATACTGGGCTTATAATGATATAGAGTATCTTGCCGGACTTGGAATAATAAGCGGAAGAACCGAAAATACATTTGAGCCTGAAAGCAATATTACAAGAGCAGAGTTTATTAAGCTTACAATAAAGGCTATAGGAGCTTTGGAGAGTGAATATAAAAATGTCTTCTCAGATGTAAGCGCAAACGACTGGTTTGCCGGAGTAATTCAGACAGCGTTTGATAAAGGCATTGCATCGGGCAGCGACGGAAGCTTTAACCCGGATAGGACGATAACCCGTGAAGAAATGGTTAAGTTTATAATATGCGCATTTAACACAACGGGAAGGACGATTGAGGGAACGGATATCAGCTTTGATGATAGTTCTTCAATCAGCGAATGGGCGGTTGATTACGTTAAACAGGCTTGTGCGGCAGGCTTTGTAAACGGAATGGATAATAATTGTTTCTGTCCGAAGGAGACAGCAACAAGAGCACAGGCGGCAGCCGTAATAAGCCGCCTGTACAAGGCGATTAATAACTAACGGAAGGGAGCGGAGTTTATGAAAAAACTAAAGCGTATTTGTTTACTTTTAATTATATTTGCAATGCTTTGTCAAAGCATTGTATTTGCTGACAATGGGAAGTACAATAAATATATTGACTTTTTAACAGGTCTTAAAGTTATTGAAACTGTAAATGCCGATAAATTAAAAACAGATTACGGAATTACCCGCGGTGATTTTTCAGTATATCTTGCTAAAGCAATGGGCTTTAATGGTGAATACACCGTTGAAAACTATATTTTTGATGACGTTACAGAAAAGGATGCCTGCTTTGGTGCGGTTGAATATCTGTATAATAAAATAATAGTAAACGGAGTGGACGGAAAAAACTTTGAACCGTCAGCGCCGATAATGTATAACGACGCTGTTAAAATGGCAGTAAAGGCGTTAGGATACGGGGCAATTGCCGATAAAGACGGAGGATATCCGGGAGGATATTTTAAGGTTGCACAGAGTATAGACTTACTTAAGAATGTAAGTGCCGGTCCTGAGGGAATTATAACACTTGGTGATGTATGTGTGTTAATATATAATATGCTTAACAGCCCGGCGCTAACGTTTACGATAAATGACGGCGGTGAGATAGTATATAATACTGAGTCAAATGTTAATGTCTTAAAGGAATTGTTTGACCTTACAGAGCATAAGGGAATAGTAATGGCAACAACCGGTGGCAGTATATACGGTGAGTATAAACTAAGAGATGATGAAATTATTATCGACTATCAGCGTTTTGTCTGTACGCTGCCGAATGCCGATACACTTTTAGGACATGAGGTAACATATTATACAAAAGGCGATGGAGACATAGTTGCCGTAATTTCTGATACTTCCGATAATATTATGGAATTTAAAGCTTCAGATATAGACCCGGCTTCGACAAAAAATCAGCTTGTTTATTATAAAAACGAAACAAAAACTTCAAAGATTGATATTTCAGACGACGCATTCTTTTCATATAACGGCAGACCGATATATGAAATAACAGACGACCATGTTAAACCTGAGCATGGGTCTGTAAAGTTCATAGATAATGACGGTGACGAAAATTATGATGTTGTTATAATATGGGATTACAAGATTAAGGTTGTTGAAAGTGCTTCAGCAATAGCTGAAAAGATTACATTTACTGACGGAACCTTCTTGGAATACGATGAGAACAAGCAATATATTTATAAAAAAGACAGTAAAATTGATATTTCCGGGGTTTCGGTAGAAAATATAGTGTCGGTAGCGGAGGCATCAACCGGTACGTATGTAAAATGTATTGTGTCTGATACCGTGGTAAACGGAATTGTGTCAGCTCAGTACACAGAGGATGACGGGATGAAAATAGTAGTTAATGATATTGAATATCCTGTAACAGCTGAAATGGCAGGGCTTTTAAAAAGTGGTGATGAGGGAAGCTTTTATCTTTCATACGACGGATATGTTTCGCATTATGTACCTAAATCGGAGTATATGTACGGATATATGGCAAGCATAGGATACGATCCCGATAACGGAGATACCGGTATTTTACATGTTAAAATGTTTTCTGAAAATCAGGAGTTTATAAGGTTTGAAGTCTCTGACGGAATAACGGTTTTGTATTACGAAGGAGAGAATAAAAACAGCAAAAGATATAAAAATATGTCGGAGGCATATAATGTAATTCTTGCAAATGCAAACGAAGATGGAGCATTTAAGGCTCAGTTGGTACGATATAAAATCAGTGATGATAATAAACTTACATATATTGCATTGGCAAAGAAGACGAATGAAAGCACATGGGACAATGATGTTTTTTCAAAGCACATTGATTCCGAAGAGTTGTTAGAGCAAGGGAAATTAACTACTACCGAGGGTAATTTCAGGTCAAAGTATGCACAGATTTCTGATAAATTACAATATGCTGTTCTTACGAATGAAAATACAAAAATATTCTATATCTCAGGCAGTGAGAGCGACTGGCGTATTTATACAGTCCCGGCTTATGGTGAGAATTCATATCCGAATATGAAGGTATATGATATAAGTGAGACCGGTATTGCAAAAATATTACTTGTTGAAGCAAAGGATAAAATGGCAGATACATTTACAATAACACGAGATCCGATTATTTGTATAGGAGATGTGGCGAAGGCGTTGAATGAGGATGATGAAGTGGTGCTGAAATTCACAGGTATCAGCAATAAGGGGGCAGATTACAGCTGTTATGGCGAAGAAGACTTAGAGAGCAGCACCAAGAATTTTACAAGCCAGGATAAAACATTGGGAGACTTGAAAAAAGGTGATGTCATCATGACTCAGGTAAATGAAAAAGGGAAAATCCTTGCGTTTCAGGTGCTTTATGCTTACGGAGAAGATACTCCGTTTGCTTGCGGAGTAAGCTATTTGGCAACACGAAATGGTTGGGGGGCTGCAAGAGATGGTGCGGCATTTTACGGAAATTTATATGACTTAAATAATGATACTTATATTCTGAATAACGAACAAACGCCGACAAAGCTTGTTTATTCGTACGGAAAAATGACTTATGGGATGTTTGATAAGAAGAAAAATACGCTTGTGTCTATATCAAAGAGCGATCTGTATAAAGGTGCCGAGGTGTTTGCTTACAATTGTCCTGTGCATGGTGCAGATTTTATGATTATTTATCAGTAAATTATAGTTTAGTAACATTTTAAGGTGCTAAATAGATTGGAGTACGGAGTGTGAAATGTGGAGTTGTTTGTGATTGACATAAGATTATTTATATAACTTCCGATTTTACGCTCCATATTCATATTAAGAAATGGAGTGACATTCATGAAACTAAAAAAAATAATAAGCTTTATATTATGCATAATTATGCTGAGCTTGGTTTTACCGGCACACGCAGAAGAAGGCAAAAAAGGCAAATATATAGATGGAATTTATATTCCGTACGGAACAACACTTCCTATATATGATGACGATGCTATAAAGGCAACGGCTGACAAGCTTTTCAGTATGCTTGTTCCAGATAACCCCGAAACAGCGGACATACAGGCTCTTTATAATAAAGGGAAATATCTTGAAGCATTAATTGTATACAGAAATATGATGATTGACCGTCTTAGAGCTATTCCTGATGCGGCTGATATCGGAAACAATCCATGGAGCTGGTGGAACGTGAAAAAAGAAGGCTCATGGAAGATGAAACAGTACCAATTTAAGGTTTTGTGCGGACAAATGACCGTGCAGGAATTTAATACTCATCCTGATGTGACATCATTTACATCGAGAGGATATGCTGAATTTAAGAAAGATTACGGTGGTTTTCTTGAATTTATTGATCCCGACCGGGATTCTCATATAAGGTGGCTTGAGGTTCCTACCTGGATAAATCCGAACATACCGTCGGATAGTGGTGCAATTTCATTTTCGGGTTCAGGCAATTTTCCGCTTGTAATGATGTTTGCAAGTACCGGTGATGAAATATATGTAAAAAAATTTATACAGATTACAAACGACTATGCGTGTAATTTTGTTGATATGGTAAATCAGGCAGTAGAAGGTATGAGCGAGGAAGCAGGCAAGAATTATCAGAAATTTACAGATTCACGTGTCTGGAAATGGCAGCTTGGAGGCTACAACGCCCCAGCAAAGCTTGAAACTGCAGGTGTTGCAGAACGTTCAATTAAAGCCTTTGTTTTGCTTGCAAAGTCATTGAAAAATCCGGAAAGAGAAAATCAATATACGGGTGACGGTGCGACAGAAACAATAAAATCAACATACACAAACCCGCTTCCGGAGGAAAGCTATGACCTTATTGACCCTGTAAGATGGGGAAATATCTGCTATCACTATGCAAAAAATGAGTTTTTCAGGTTATCCTCTTACCTTGACGGCGTAGCAATCGGAAACCAGCAGACAAACGGTATGACGGGACTTATGAAATATCTGTGTCTGTTCAGAGATTTTTCCTGTGTTCTGGAAAGCAAAGATACAGTTATCAATATGTATAACAAAACAATGGACGCACTAAATCAGCCGGATGGAGGTTATCTTGAGGTTTCGACAGGTTATAATGGGGACGATTTCGCTAAGAAGAAAGAAGCCGCAGAATGGTTTGTTGGTGCATGGTCGGAAATGGCAGGAACAGTTAACCTTGTAAAGAGTAACACTTATTTTACAAGATTAACTGAACAATACACATCTCCTGTTAACCTTATGTCAAATTACGGAAATGGCTACAATTATGGGACTGTGGAATATTGGAATGATGAAAAAAAGGCTGCTGAGCTTGACGAGAGCAGAAAGGATTTACAGGATAATAAATATACTTCCGTGTATTTGCCATATTCGGGTTATGGTTCAATGCGTGAGGATTGGACGAGTGATTCGCATTATTTATCCTTCTTTAATTATAACAGGAGAAATGACGGTCATGAGATGACAGGAACCGGCTCGATAAATCAGCTTACAGCGTATAAGAGAACTCTCCTCTTAAGTGGTGGTACTCTCGATTATGAAGGAGTAGAAAAGCTTGCGGAGTCAGCATATGAACTAAAACCTATGTTTTATGAGCTTAATAGCTTTTTAGATGAAAAATCGACAAAAAAATGGTCAACAGTTATAGTGAATAATAAATCACAGGCAAATAAAGAATTTATTTATAACAGTGATGGTACATTTTCAACGAAAAACCAATGGGGAACTGCATTAAAAGAGATTTCTAATGAGATTTTAGATTCAAGATGGGTTTCAAACGACTGCTATGACTTTGCAGAGTCAAAATGGGAACAGGGATACAGTGCAATTGATGCATTAACAGATGAAATAAATAAAATTAAGTATGAGTCATATAAAGATACCGGAGCATACTCAAAGGATGCAGTTCATAACAGACAGATAACATATGTAAAGGATGCAGGAATTTGGGTAGTGCTTGATGAGGTGGAAAATACTCTTGCTTCATCAAAAGAAAATGTGTATGACCAAATATGGAATTTCCCCACACCTTATACAGGTGACGATGCAACTCCGGGTGTAAATACAGGCTTTACTGATGAGCAGATTGTTACAGATGATGAAAAGAATGTAGTTTATACAAATGATAAAGGTGATCCTAATATCTTTATAAGCAGTTATTCGCAAAATGATATAAGCTATAAGAAATACTATGGTTATTATGAGCAAGGAGAAATGGGAATAGGCTGGTCAAGAGGCTCAGGAAGGAACTCAATGGGACGATTTGGACCGAGAGGTGTTGTGTATGTAGAGTGGAAAGATAAAGGATACGGAAATAAGACACAGCTTGCAACAGTTCTTGCACCGTCGCCGGATGAAAATAATCCTATAATTGAGAGTAAGGATTTATCGGATAAGTCTAAGAACATAACCGGTTTTGAGCTTACAACAAAGGATGGCTGCAAGGTTACATACTATGCAAGTCCTGATGTTCAGCAGTATACTGTCGGTAATTTTGAAGCAGAGGCAAAGTCCATACTTGTTACCGAGACTAAAGACGGGAAAATCAGCGGAATTGTAATGGATTGTACATTTGCAGCAAATAAAAAGATACTTCTTTCAGTTCCGGCAGATAGCTTCACTTTTACTCTCGATGAAAAATCAAATATAAAGCAAACAGAGGTTGTTGCAGTGCCTGAAATTTTTGAATGGGTAGATTATCCGGACGGTACATATAAGCCTGCATATACAAAAAGCGAACAGGAAACTTTTGAAAAAGAAGTAGCCGAAGCTGTTCCGTATAATGATATAGACGGACATTGGGCTAAAGATACTATTATAAGTCTTTACAAAAGCGGAACGCTTGAGAGTGCTGATGATTTTAAGTTTAGACCGGATGATAGCGTAACAAGAGCTGATTTTGTGACGATGATTATGAAGGCTCTCGGAAAGGAAGCGTCTGAATATAAAGGTATATACAATGATATTTCAGTATCGGATAAAAATGCCGGATATATTCAGGCGGCAACGGATATGGGCATAATACAGGGATTTGACGGTAATTTTGACCCGGCAGGGTTGCTTACAAGAGAGCAGATGGCAAAAATTCTCGTACTGGCAACAGGGACTGTGACAGATGCTAAAGACGCATCTTTTGCAGATTGGGATGAAATTTCCGATTGGGCAAAAGAATATGTAGATGCCGGACAGAAAGCGGGACTGTTTAAAGGAAATATGGAAAATAAATTTATGCCGCAAAGTAATCTGACAAGAGCCGAAGCGGCACAGTGTGCATTTAATGTAGGAGAATTAAAATGAGAATAAAGATTTTGTTACTGCTTATAAGCGTAATACTTAGTTTTAATAATATAAGTGCTTTTGCAGAAATTGAAGCTGTTTCAAACATTGAAAAGGGAGTAGTTGTTGTAAAAGGTGTTCCCGGAGTTGAATTTGCAGGAAGTGATGTTATAATTATGGCGATTGACGGGGAAATTGAACCTGAACAGGTACAGACTGAGGATATTCGTCATATAGGTTCATGTACGATAGACGGATATGGCATTTTCAGATATAAATTTTCGGTAGATACCGAACAACCTGAAAAATTGAGGATTTATGCAAAACAGGGAACAAAAAATCTGACGGATACAATAGTATCCGCTCAGGTTAGTTCCTTAATAAAGTTAGATGCTCAATATGATGATGAAAATAAAACACTTACCTTAAATGCAGATAACATGTATTGGGACAGTGAAAGTATTTTTATAGGGGCGGCGGCGTATGACGAAAATGAACGTCTTATATCATTTAAAAGAATAGATATGGATTTGTCATATTTTGACATTAATAAGCAATATACGTTTCCCTTTGATATAGCGGACGGAAACAGAATAAAGGTTTTTGTCTGGGAGAATATTGATCTTATGGTGCCTGTTTCACCATCAGTTGAAAAGCAGATAGTAAAAGCAGAAAGCATAGACGGAGTTGATATTCCTTACGGAACTGTTCTTAGCATATATGGCGATGATGAAATAAAAGAAACAGCAGTAAAGCTTTTTAGTAATCTTGACCCGGAAAGTGAAGACACCAAGGACATCTATAAGCTATATAGTGAAGAACATTATCTGGAAAGTCTTGTTCTGTTTAGAAAATATATGATAGACAGAATAAGAGCGATAGATTATACAGATTCTATAGATAACAGAGGATGGTATAAGTCTAATGGCGGAAACGGTCAGCATACCGATGCAATGAAAGTGCTTTGCGGAAAAATGTCTGCAAGCGATTATAACGCAAAATATAAAACACCGGAAAATACTATGAGCTATTTCCAAAAAGATTATGGCGGATATTTTAAAAATTTTGACACAAAAACAGATACAAATATAAACTGGCTTGAAATTCCTACATGGATTTCAAATGCTGTGACAGCACCATCGGACGCAAGATCTTATATGGCAGACCAATTGTATCCTATGGCGTGTCTTTATGCTTGTACAGGTGATTTAACTTACCTGGAAAGATATATACAGATACTTAATGATTACTCATGTAATTATGTTGACATGGTAAATTCATTGGTCGATGGCTTAAGTGATGAGGATGCTGAGTATTATCAGAAGTACACAGACTCAAGAGTATGGAAATATAAGCCGTCAGGCTACAACGCCCCAGCAAGGCTTGAAACTGCAGGTGCTGCGCAAAGGCTTTTGTCAGGTCTTATAACACTATGCAAAGCTTTGCCGTCCGAAAATATTGAAAATCAGTACACTGATGAATTTTACATGGATATGAACAGTGCTGTATATACGGATGAACTTTCAGATACTGCATACGACCTTATAGACCCTGTAAGGTTTGCCAATATATGCCATCAGATTTCGGTAAATGAGTTTTTCAGATTATCTTCATATCTTGATGGTGGTGCAATTCCTAATCAGCTTACAAACGGTCTGACGGGATTGATGAAATATCTTTGTTTATTTAAGGATTTTAAGTGCTGTAATGATTATGAGGCAGAAATTATAGCCGCATACAATGATTGTTTAAATAAGACTAATCAGCCGGATGGCGGTTATCTTGAAATATCTGAAGGGTATAATAATGACGATTATGAATTAAAGAAGAATATATCAAACTGGATAGAGAGTATATGTCCGGAATATGCTGATGAATTTGATTTGAGCAAATCAAATCTGTATTTTGGACGTCTGCGTGAAATGATGACATCGCCGGTAAATCTCATGTCGAATTACGGAAATGGCTATTCCGGCGGAACAGCGCCTTATTGGAAAAACGCTACGCTTGCGGCTGAGCTTGACAGTAATAGAGCAAATCTTTTGGATAATGAATACACATCTGTATATCTGCCGTATTCAGGCTATGGTTCTATGCGTGAGAATTGGGCAAGTGATTCTATGTATATGTCGTTCTTTAACTATAATAAGAGAAACAGCGGCCATTATATGACGGGTACGAACGCAATTTTAAATCTGACAGCATATAAGAGAACTCTTCTTTTAAGCGGAGGTACTCACGATTATAACGGAGTCGAAAAATTAAATGACAATGCAACAGAACTGAAATCGAAATTCTATGAGCTTAACAGCTATCTCGGCGAGGGTTCAACAAGAAAATGGTCTACAGTTATGGTAAATGATAAATCACAGGCAGATAAGATGTATGAGTTCAATGAGGACGGAAGCTTTTCAACGAGTAATAATTACGGAACTGCTTTATCAGAGGTAGACAATGAGATTTTAGACAACAGATGGTTATCAAGTGATAAGTTTGATTTTGCCGAAGGTACATGGAATGGCGGATATTCACTTGTTGACCGTGATGAATCACTTCAGAAGGTAAAATATAAGCCGTATACCGATACAGGAGCTATAAAGAAGGACGCTGTGCATAACAGACAGATGATATTTGTAAAAGATGCCGGTATCTGGGTTGTAACCGATACTTTGGAGAACATCATCGGCGGAAGTAATAAGTACAGTCAGATATGGAACTTCCCGGGATTTGATGCGAATAAACAAAACACTTATACGGGCTTTACAAATGAACAGGTTGTAATTGATGATACAAATAATATGGTCTATACAAACGATACAACCGGTCCTAATTTGTTTATAAAGAGCTTTTCGTCAAAAAATCTAAGCTTTAATAAATATTACGGATATTATAAAAAAGGTGAGGTCGGTCTCGGTTGGTTCAGAGGCGGAAGTAATATTGCGATGGGAAACTTTGCGCCCAAAGCAGACGTACATATAAATTGGTATGATGAAGCGTCGGGGAATAAAACACAGCTGATTTCAGTACTTGCACCGTCGGAAAATACCAATAATCCTATTATAGAGCATGAAGATTTATCAGAGGGAAATATAAGCGGATTTAAAATCAAATTATCAAATGGCTGTGAAGTATATTATAAATCATCATCGGATGTTGGGTTGCTTGAACTTGAAGGAATCACAACATATGCAAAATCGGTTCTTGTTGTTAAAACAAATTCTGGTTATAATGGTATTGTACTTGATGCAGATAATATATCATATGACGGCGTAAATGCCGGACGTGACGGGTCTTTTGAATTTGATATAACTGATGGTTCGTTAGAGTATAAAAATGCTATTGAAATTCCCGATGACTTTGAATGGATAAACACAGAAAACGGATATTATCCCGGTTATTAGAATTCAAGTGTTTTTAATATTCAAAAAAAAGGAAGATTAAAATGCAATATCATATGATGTTTTTCGTATGATATTGCATTTTGTCGGAATATCAGGAGAAAGCTTAATACCAATATATATAATGATTTTTTTGAATTGCAACTTTTTACAAAAAAGTAAAGAAAGGAAAAAGGGATGTTAAAAAAGTCCTGGGATAATTATAATGAACTTAGACGATAAAACAATAGTATTTCTTGGCTCTTCTGTGACATATGGAAGTGCAGCTGATGGTTATTCTATGTGTGATTATGTCAAAGAAAAAACAGGAGTCAATGTAAAAAAATGGGCACTTAACGGAACGACTTTGGCGGACATAAATGAAAATTCTTACGTGAATAGACTAAAAAATAATATAGACAGTCAAAAAAAGTGTGATTTGTTTATATGTCAGCTATCGACAAATGATGCATCACATAATATTTCTTTGGGAGAAATAAGCAGTTCCGAAATGGAAGTGTGTTTTGATATAACAACTGTCAGCGGAGCTATTGAATATATTATATCACGTGTTAAAAATAAGTGGAATTGTCCTTTGGCTTTTTATACGGGAACGTATTTTGATAACCATAAATATGCAGAAATGGTAAATTTACTTCTGAAATTGCAAAAGAAATGGGAATTTGACATCATCAATTTATGGGATGATGAGCAAATGAGAAGCATTAATCAAAACCTCTATGAAAAATATATGAATGATCCGGTTCATCCGACTAAAAGTGGGTATGTTGAATGGTGGGGACCTAAGTTTTTGGATTATATAAATAAGACATTGTAACTTGTGGGAATTAATTATGTATTTAAAGCGGAAGGATTACCTTTTGGAAGAACAGCAGAAAAATATGATATGTTTTAAATAAGGAGGAATTGTTTATGCAAAGTATCAGAGAATTAAAAATAATACCGATATCATTAGTTTCAGTGGATGATTTGCAAAAGATTATTATTAAGTATAACTGCAGTAAATCTATACATTTATTTGTGACTGTTTATAGAGAAAAAAAAGCGTTGGTTAAAAAAATTCCTGTTGCATTTGACAGCGGAAGCGGAAGTATAAGTGTGTTATTGCCTGTCCAAAAGGAGGATTTTGAATCAATATGGGAATTTACCGATTTAAATTCTAATGTT
Source organism: Clostridia bacterium (assembly GCA_045637525.1). Lineage (GTDB taxonomy): Bacteria > Bacillota > Clostridia > UBA1381 > UBA1381 > JAZTZP01. The sequence goes on from JAZTZP010000094.1 coordinate 82,148, forward strand.
CTTGCAAGTGCTACTGTTTTTTGGAAGAAACCCAGAGAGTGGACATTATATACTATGATTTCTTCACACACAGACATAGGACTTCACAATTCGCAGTACATACAAAGATTTAACAGCTCTAAATTTATAGATGATGCTATAAAACTTTGTGATGAAACCGATGACAGAGAAGTAAATGATAAGTACCGATACACTATGGAGGGGACTTGGGTTTGGAATAATTATGGAATGGATTGTGGAGAAGATGCGGCAAAATCGGTTGTTTCAGAGTATATAAAAACGGGCAAAATAGGTATTTGTTGTGGTGTTGCGGGAAATCATATTCAGACTTATGGTCTTGAGGAAATGTGCAGGAGTGCATATGAAAGAAAAAGGCTTTTGGAAGATTGGGATATAAAAAGCGAAACTCTCTCCATGATTGACAATAATGGCTTAAGTATGTCACTTATTCAACCTTATTGTGATGCGGGATATAAGAATATTATTTTTGCACCAAATCAATGGAATCCACTGATGTCAACAATATGGAAGGCGGATAGAAGTAAATATGCATATGAGTGGAGTCCTGATGCAAATGGTGGAGGATCAAGAATTGATGTAAGATATAGTTCAGAGCTTCCTATGGTATTTAATTGGGAAGATGCTTCCGGCAAATTCCTCACGGTCTGGTGCAGTACTCAATATACCTGGGGGGGAGTGGCATTTGGACTTTGCGGTAACGGAAGACCTGCAGATGCTATGGTAACAAATGATGCAGAGGCGTTGGTAGTTGTTGAGGAAAAAATATCTTCTCAAATCCAACTATTGGAAGAAAAATATCCCTATGATATATGGTTACTTGCATGTTATGGGGATGACCAGGCTCCGGATATTAAGCTTACCAATCTGTTTCAAAACTGGAATGCTAAATGGAAATGGCCTAAGCTCAGAACACTTGGAAATCCTGATGAGCCTTTTAACATACTACGCGAAAAGTTTGGTGACTCAATCCCTGTTTTAAAGGGAGATATAACGGGCGGTTGGTATCAGCATCCGCTGACAGTGCCTGAATTGATGTCGAAGAAGTTTGATGCGGACAGAATGCTCCCTATGGCAGAAAAGTGGTCAACTGTTGCAGGTATGGTGGATGAAAATTACGAATATCCGGAAACCGATTTCAGACGTGCATGGGATTACTTGCTATTTAATGACGAACATTCCTATGGGACAAGTGGCTATAAGGGAAGACGTGTTTATGAAACATGGATGCAGCATCGTGACTGGATAGATAAGGCAGCTGCAATAGCGAAAAAGGAAATGGATGATGCTCTTTTGTCGATTGCATCAAACATAAAGGCTGATGATGACAGCATGGTTATTTTTAATCCAACTGCTCAGGAAAGGGTTGAATATGTTGAGTTGAAGGATAACGAAAGCTATTCACTTATTAATGTACCTTCGTTTGGATACAGTTTGGTAAGTGTTAGGGATTTTTCTCCTATTAAACAAATCAGGGAAAAATCTCAATTACCTCCAGTTATTGAAAATCAATATTACAAAATAAGGTTTTCTGATAATGGTTCATTATCCTCTGTTTTCGACAAGGAATTGCAAAAAGAGCTTCTGGATATCGATAATGAATATTATGCAAATGAACTTGTGTACACAAAAGATAACCACAAGAGCTTTACAACTCCTCAAAAGGCGGAGTTTGAAATTATAAGAAGTAATGAGAGTATTAGTGTTATTGTAAAAACAGAAGAGAAAAATTTAAAGGCTGAAATTGAGCAGAGGATAACACTTTTGAATTATGAAAAGCGTATTGATATAGATAATACACTGTATCACGTAAAGGATATGGTAAATGACAACAGATATTACAGATATATTTATTATGCTTTTCCCTTTAGCGTTGATAATTGCAGAAGATACTGTCATTTAAATGGTGCGGTTGCAGAGTATGCAAAAGATGTAACAGGACATGGAACAGATGTGTATATGGCAGTTAATGAATGGTGCTGTTCTGAAAATGATGACTTTGGTGTAGCTTTGTTTATGAAGGATTCTCATATAACGGAGTTTGACCATATACACCCTGATAAAACCGACTATGCAAATGCTGGAAATGGGTCACAAATATTTTCCTATGTTGCAAATGACTGGCTGCAGATGCACACACCCGGTGGAAGTCATCTTGATTATCGCTTGAGGTACTCAATTACGTCATATCAGGGCGGTTATAAAGCAGCAAAAATTCCTCAAATGGCGGAAAGATACACAAATCCCGTCGCAAAGGTTAGAATTTCGGCACAAGAGGGAAGTTTTCCACAAGGAAGATACAGCTTTTTTAAGCTTGATAAAGATCTGCGTTTTATTTGTCTTAAAAGGGCGGATGACGGAAACGGTATAATTGCCAGATTTTATGGTGATGTATCGGATATAAGCTTCGACGATAAGTTTGAAGCAGAAAGGTCAACTGTAGATGAGAGAAAACAGTATGAAGAAATAAATAATGGATTTATTACATACCGACTTGGAAAAAACACAATAAGATTAAAAACAAGACAACCACAACAGGACTTTGTAAAAAAAGGTATCCCTGCACCGATCGGTTCAGTTTATACAGGTCTGATAACAAAGCCGTGTGCAGCAGCAGGAGAAAATTCGGGGCATTTGTATTTATTGTGGGGTGCTAATATGGAAGATGATTTTTCACATTATAAGCTTTACAGAAGTGAAGTGTCGGGATTTTTACCATCTGCAACAAACTTTGTTGCAGATGTTCTACCGGAAGAGTACAGAGTGGGACGTTTTGAGGATACAGGACTAAAGGTTAATACTTGTTATTATTACAGAGTTTGTGCTGTAAACAAAGCTGGTGCTTTTGGAGAAATGAGCGATGAATTTTGTGGTATTACAAGGGAAGAAACGGGGGAGTGATAAAATGAACAGTTTAAATAATAAGAATGTGTTTTTTATAGGTGATAGCATAATGGCACAGGATAAAAAGGCTTTTGATTATCCTGATATTTCATATAACCATGAAAAAATGGGACAAATTTGTAAGGCATATCCGACCCTTCTTGAAGAACGGTTGGGAATAAGGACTGTAAAGAATATTGCAGTAGGAGGTCACGGAATAAAGGCACAGAAAGATATTATTTTGAAAGAAAACCTGAATACAACAGATATTGCGGTTATCGGTGTCGGTGTGAATGATTTCAGCGGTTCGGTGGAAATCGGAGAATTGCCTGAAACCGACAACTGTGAATATAAGGATACATTTATCGGACATTATTGCGAAATGATGGATTATATCTACAAACAAAATCCTCGTATAAAAGCTGTACTGATGACTCCTTTGCACAAGGACACAAGACACAGAAATGTGAACAGGCATGATATTTCATCTGTAAATGAAAGGGGATATAAAATTTCCGATTATGCTGATGCGATAAAACGTATAGGTGCATTTTATGCTTGTCCGGTTGCTGATATGTATTCAAAGAGCGGTCTTAACAGATTTAATTTACCCTTATTTACATTTGAGGGAACACATCCCACAAACGAAGGGTACGAATATGTAATTAAGGTTCTGACAGATGCATTAAATGAGCTATATTGAGGTGCCTGGAGTGATAATATATTTTTTGTGCATTTCAAAAATGCTGTCGGAATAAGTATAAATTCAGAGAAGCATTTCACGATAATGGTAAAAAAATGGCTGACATTATGAGATTTATAAAAAATGTAATATTGATGTGCCTGTAAGGGTCAATAACATTCCGCTTATGGGGGCAGGGTACACAGCCTTGGGAAGACTATATGTAATAGGATATTTGAAAGGAATTTTAGAGAATGGTTGATATAGGAATTGAAATAAAGGAATTTAATGGTGAGGGATATATGCCATTAGTGAAATATGACGGCTGGAGAGTGGCAGTTATAAATTCCTGTGATAAGCTGTTGGAAAAAAATATTTGCAAAATCGAAAGGCATCTTACAAGTGACGAGGTATTTGTTCTTTTGGAAGGGAATTCAAATCTGTATATTGGAGAAGGTTTGAAAAAAATCCAAATGGAAGTCGGAAAAATATATAATGTGAAGCGCGGAGAATGGCATTGTATTTCGATGGATGAAAATACAAAGGTTGCAATAGTAGAAAATCATGATGTGAATGACAAAAACAGCGAATACAGATATTTTGAAAAGAGAGGAATTATCAATGTTTGATTTGACCGACAAAAAGCACAGGTTACAGGGGTATGGAAAAATTATTGGTATGCAGATGTATGATAAGGGAATAGACTGGGTTTTAGGACCAAGCATTGATATGTGTTTCGATCACCTTATGTATTTGTCAGATTAGAAATGATATTGATTTATTTAAACTATAATTATATAATACAGGAGGTAATATAAAAATGCGAAAGCTATGGTATGACAGACCTGCAAGCATCTGGGAACAGGCACTTCCGATTGGTAACGGAAGAATTGGTTCAATGGTTTTTTCGGGATGTATAAGCGATAAGCTTCAGATAAATGAGGACACTCTGTGGTCAGGGTATCCGAATAAGGAGACCCGAAAACATAATATAGATGAGCTTGCTGAAATAAGACAGCTTGTCGAAGAAGGAAAGTATTTGGAAGCACGTGATAAAACTGAAGCCATAATGTTTAACGTATCCTCTGAAGCGTATGTTCCGTACGGTAGCTTGTATATAGATATATTGGCAGACAGTGATAATATTTCGGAATACAGACGTGAGCTTGACTTAGAGAGCGGAATTGTAAGTGCAAGCTACAAAATAGATGATATACAAATAAATAAAGAATATTTTGTGTCGTTAAAAGATGATTTGCTGATAGTTAATATAAAAAGCAGTGAGCCTTTGAATTTTCATGTATATGAAGCTATAGAGCTTAAAAACAGCATAGAAGCCGAAAACGATATGATAACGGCAATAGGAAAATGTCCGACTGATTTATCAATGTTTGATAAAACGGTAAAATATAACCCTGATAAAGAAAGTATTCATTTTTGTTCAAGAGCAAAGCTTGTTTCAGATGATTTGACCTACGGAAATGGTAATTCATTCTGGGTAAATAACACTCAGAAAGTGACAGTCTTGTTCTCAATAAAAACAAGCTTTAACGGATATAATAAAATGCCTGTTTCGGAGGGAAAGGAATATATTAATGCCTCTTTGAACCCAATCCAAAATTCAGAACAGTATACATATTCTGAATTAAAGGCCGGACATATCTCTGAATATAAAAAGTATTTTGATAGAGTAAAGCTTACGATTGACGGAGAAAATCTTGATAATATGCCTACAGATAGGCGGATTAAGAGAATGGCGGACGGCAAAGAGGATAACGAGCTTGTGTGCATACTCTTTGATTATGGCAGATATCTGACTATTGCTTCATCTATGGAGGGAACTCAGCCCTCTAATTTACAGGGAATATGGAATCAAAAGCTAATTCCGCCATGGCATTCAAATTATACAATGAATATAAATACACAGATGAATTACTGGTTTACCGAAACTGTAAATCTACCTGAATGTCATATGCCGCTTATGCAGATGTTAAAGGAGTTTTCAGAAAAAGGAAATAACTTTGGTTTGCGCGGATGGTCATCATGGCATAACAGCGATATATGGAGATTTAACTGCGAAGCGCAGAAAACTGCAAAATGGGGTTTTTGGCCTATGGGTGGTTTCTGGACTTGCAGGCATATTTGGGAGCATTATATTCATACAGAAGACGTAAGCTTTTTAGAGGAATATTATCCTGTATTAACAAGTGCGGCAGACTTCCTTGAAGATTGGCTGTATGAGAAAGACGGCGTACTTACAACATGTCCGTCAACCTCGCCCGAAAATGAATTTATGATAGACGGACAATCGTGCGCTGTTTGTGACGGCAGTGCAATGGATATGTCTATAATATATGATTTGTTTGATAAGGTTATTAAAGCAGGTGAGGTTTTAGGAAAAGAAACGGAACGTTATGCAGGTATTCTGAAAAATCTAAAACCCGTTAAAATCGGCAAAGATGGCAGGATTTTGGAATGGGGCAGGGAGTTCGGAGAAAAAGAACCCGGACACCGTCATATTTCGCACCTTTACGGCTTCTTTCCGGCGGATATATGGACGGACGGAACATATGACGAAGCTGTAAGGAAAACTCTTGAATACAGATTGCAAAACGGCGGCGGTCATACGGGCTGGTCAAATGCGTGGATTGCAAATGTATATGCGAGATTAAAGGATAGCGAAAAGGTCATGTATCATATAAGGAATATGTTTCAAAAATCAATATATCCTAATTTGTTTGATGCACATCCGCCGTTCCAGATTGATGGTAATTTTGGGATATGCTCAGCAATATGTGAAGCATTTGTACAAAGTCATAACGGATATATTGAGTTTCTTCCTGCATTACCCGGAAAATGGGATAAGGGAGAAATAAAGAGACTAAAAGTAAGAGGCGGTTATACGGTCAATATAAAATGGATGAGCGGTATATATACCGCTGAAATAATCCCTCAAAATGACGGCGAAATGAAGCTTTACGGAAAAAATATCAGTAGCATAAGCTTTAACGGAAAGGTAATTAAATACAGCAAAGATGATGATATTATCATTTTAAATGTGTTAGCTAAAGAAAAATATACAATAAACGGAATTTAATTTAGAAAGCTTTTGATAAATTTGAGTGATAGTTTTAATTCGTTGGACAATGATACATTGGCAGAACAAAATTACCGTGATATATTGTTTGAGGTCGATGTTTTAACATCAAATCGTGCAGAATAGAGGTTAAAAATTGAGAAATGACATGTTTTAATATATAATATTTGACGCTTACAACCGAACCTGAAAAGTTCCGGGATAACAAAAAATCCCTTGAAATCAAGGGATTTTTGTTGTATCAACCTTTCGGTTGGCTTATGGTACCGGTAATCGGATTTGAACCAATGACACTGCGGGTATGAACCGCATGCTCTAGCCAACTGAGCTATACCGGCGTAACAACAAGAATTATTATACACCAAAATTATGCTTTTGTCAAGTGTTTTTTGAAAAAAAATCAAAAAAAATTCAAAAATTTTTCATATGAGGGTTTTAACGTGAAAATTGTACAAAAAAGCATAGCGATATTTATTACAATAATTTAAAAATAACTATTGCAATTTGAATAAAAGTGTGATATAATGAATAAGTAGATTATAGGCAAAATTTGCATTTTGCAATTGCTTTTATTATAATATTGAAAGGAATGATATTATGAAACACGTTAAGACTTTAAACAGCAAGACATTGCAGCAAACTGCAACTAAAGGCGGATGCGGCGAATGCCAGACATCTTGTCAGTCAGCTTGTAAGACATCCTGCACGGTTGCAAACCAGAAGTGTGAAAAGCACGCATAAGCTTGGATTGTTTTTGGCAGAGCCGGTTCTACGGAAACGGCTCTGTATTTTTCATACAGTAAAAGGAGAGTTTAAAGTGATACATAAATATAAGATGATGGGGCAAAATATTGTTCTTGACGTAAACAGCGGAGCGGTACATGTAGTAGATGATATTGTGTATGATATACTTGATTATATAGATGGTGCTGAGGCTGATGAATGTCCGGCTGTGCTTTATGAAAAATTAGACACAGACAGAGAGAAGATAGCGGAAGGGTATAGCGAAATACGTGAGTTATACAGAAACGGATTGTTGTTTTCAAAGGACGAGTATGCAAACATTGCAACAAACTGGAATAAGCGTTCTGTTGTGAAAGCGCTTTGCCTTCATATAGCTCATGACTGTAATCTCAGATGTAAATATTGTTTTGCCGATACCGGGGAATTTAATGGCGGAAAACGATGTCTTATGAGTGCTGAGACCGGAAAGGCGGCAATTGATTTTGTTGTTAATAATTCAGGAAACCGCAGAAATATTGAGATTGACTATTTCGGCGGAGAGCCTTTGATGAATTTCGGTGTTGTTAAAGAGATTACGGAATATGCAAAAGAGCAGGGAAGGCTTCATGACAAGAATTTCAGATTTACTATAACAACAAACGGCGTTTTATTAAACGATGATATTAAAGCGTATATAAATGAAAATATGTCTAATGTGGTTCTTAGTATTGACGGCACGAAGGAAACAAATGACAGAGTCAGATACAAAGTTGACGGAAGCGGAACTTATGATGCGATTGTGCCGAAGTTTATAGACATAGCGAACAGCCGTAATCAGGATAACTACTATGTAAGGGGTACTTTTACGGCATATAACAAGGATTTTGCGAAGGATGTAATGCATCTTGCAGATCTTGGATTTAAACAAACAAGCGTAGAGCCTGTTGTTGCACCTTACAGTGAGGATTATGCTCTTACTCATGAGGATATTCCGGAGGTGTTTGCGGAATATGAGAAGCTTGCTGAAATGTATGTTGAAAGATGGAATACGGATAAATGGTTTAATTTCTTCCATTTCATGATTGACTTGGAAGGCGGACCGTGTATAATCAAAAGACTTTCAGGCTGCGGAGCGGGGCATGAATATTTAGCTGTAACTCCTGAGGGGGATATATATCCATGTCATCAGTTTGCAGGGAATAAAGATTTTTGTATGGGAAATGTACATACCGGTGAGTTTAAAGAGGAGATTAAGCAGCAATTTGAGCAGTCGAATGTATACACCAAGAAAAAGTGTGAGGATTGCTTTGCAAAATTCTATTGCAGTGGCGGATGCTGTGCGAATGCGTATAACTTCAATAAGGACATAAACGAGCCGTATGATTTAGCTTGTGAGTTTGAAAGAAAAAGAGTTGAATGTGCTATTGCGATAAAAGCAAAGATTGCAGAGATGGAATATGATAAGGATTAATAATTTAAAGCTTGGTATTGGAGAGGAAGATAAGCTTGACGTTGCTATTGAAAAAAAGATAGGGACGAAGGACTTTTTTGATGTGCGGCTTATAAAAAAAGCAGTTGATGCAAGGAAGAAGAATGATATCAGATATATTTGTTCGGTGGAGGTGTCGGTTGGTGACGAAAAAACACTTTTAAAAAGGGTTAATTCACCTGATGTATCGCTTGTAAAGCCGTATGTGTACAGTTTCCCTGATACGAAAAAAAGATGTCGTGTACTTGTTGTGGGTTCAGGTCCGGCAGGATTGTTTTGTGCGTTAATGCTTGCAAGAGCCGGTTTTTCGCCGATAGTTGTTGAGCGTGGCGAAGCGGTAGAAGAAAGACGTAAGTCGATAGATTTCTTCTGGAAAACCGGAATTTTAAATGAAAATTCCAATGTACAGTTCGGAGAGGGTGGTGCAGGAACTTTTTCGGACGGCAAGCTTACAACAGGTATAAAGGATATAAGGATAAGAAAAGTTCTTGAAACGTTTGTTGAGTTTGGAGCACCTGAAGAAATACTTTATCTTTCAAAGCCGCATATCGGTACGGATAATCTTCAGAAAACAGTGAAAAATATGCGTGAGGAAATAATACGACTTGGCGGTGAGTTCAGATTTAACTCTATGTGTTCGGGACTTAAGATTAATAAAGACGGAAATGTGTATGGAGCTGTTATAAAGACGGATTCGGAGGAATATGACATATCAGCTGATTGTATAGTGTTGGCGGCAGGACATAGTGCACGAGATACTTTTGAGATGCTGAAAAATGCCGGCGTCGAGCTTATGAAAAAACCGTTTTCTGTTGGCGTTCGTATAGAGCATAATCAGGAGATGATAAATGTATCCCAATACGGCGAATTTGCCGGCAGACTTCCGGCTGCGGACTATAAGCTGTCGGGGCATTTTAAAAACGGAAGAAGTGCATATACGTTTTGTATGTGTCCGGGAGGAATGGTGATAAATGCATCTTCTGAAATCGGACGTCTTGTTACAAACGGTATGAGTAATTTTTTGCGTAATGAGAAAAATGCAAACAGCGCATTGTTAGTTGGTATTGGCGTTGATGATCTTGAGGGCTCCGATCCGCTTTCCGGCGTTGAATTTCAAAGATGTATAGAAGAAAGGGCTTTTATTGCCGGTGGCGGAAACTATGCAGTTCCTGTATGCCTTGCAGGGGATTTTTTGGAAAACAGGGTTTCCGATAAATTCGGCAGCGTTTTGCCTACGATAAAGCCTGAAACAAAATTTGCGGACTTTAATACAATTTTTCCTGAGTTTGTGACTGATACTCTGCGTATGGCGATACGTGATTTTGATAAGAAGTTAAACGGGTTTGGAAATCCGGATGCTGTATTATCTGCACCGGAAACAAGGAGCTCGTCACCTGTAAGAATTGTACGGTCGGCTGATACTCATCTTACAAATATCGGAGGTTTGTTTTCGGCAGGTGAGGGCGGAGGTCATGCCGGTGGTATAACATCGGCGGCCGTTGACGGTATTAAAACAGCAGAATGTGTAGCAGCGTGGTGTGAATAAGTATAATTGTGAGTGTGATATAAGCATGAATAGATTTAAAAAAGGTTTGGCAAGGATCTTTGCGACAAGAAAAATTAGTCCGTCACGCATAATAGTGCTTGGATTTGCTTTAATAATAGTTTTTGGTGCGTTAGTACTTTCGTTACCGATATCTTCTGTAACGGGTGAATGTACAAATTTTTTGCATTGTTTATTTACCGCCACAAGTGCTACTTGTGTGACGGGGCTTTCAGTGTATGATACGTATAGTCATTGGAATTATTTCGGGCAGGCTGTTATTCTTGCAATGATACAGACGGGTGGTCTTGGGTTTATGACCATTATTGCAATTTTCATGTACACGGCGAGTTTTGCCATTGGTATTAAAAGTAAACTTATGATAATGCAAAACTTCGGATTGGAAAGTATGCATGGGATAAAGGGGTTTGTAAGACGTGCTGTAAGCTTTACATTTATATGCGAAGCGATTGGTGCGGTTGTTCTGTCTCTTGTTTATTTGCCTGAGCTTGGAATAAAAGGAATATGGTATAGTGTATTTCACTCGGTTTCAGCGTTTTGTAATGCGGGCTTTGATCTTAACGGGTATATAGAACCCGGTATAAGCATGAGGTGCTTTTATGATAATCCTTTGATTCTTATTACTCTTGCGATGCTTATTACAATTGGCGGTGTAGGTTTTTTTGTATGGGATATCTGGATTACAAAAAAGACGAGGAGAGTTTCTGTGTATGTGAAAATGGTGATAGTATCAACTTTGTTTTTACTTATTTCAGGAACGATACTTATCTGTTTAACTGAATGGAATAATCCTGAGACAATCGGCGAATTTACAGCATGGCAGAAATTTTTAAATGCATTTTTTCAGTCGGCAACTCTAAGAACTGCAGGCTTTGAAAGTATACCACAGGTTGCACTCACACAAACGGGTAAAATTGTATCAATTTTATATATGTTTATCGGTGGCTCTGCCGGCTCAACGGCCGGAGGCGTGAAAACAGTTACAGTATTTGTTATAATACTTGCGCTTATATCGTCTTTGAAGGGCAATAGAGATGTAATTGTGTTTAAACGCAGAATATCTCACAGCCGTATAATAAGTGCATTCTCTATAATTCTGCTTGCGGTACTCATAGATGTGTTTGGAGCTGTTTTAATTTCGGCATTTGAAAACCTGGATTTTACCGATTGTTTGTATGAAACGGTGTCGGCATATGCTACTGTCGGGCTTACGGTTGGAGTTACGTCACAATTATCCGAAGTATCTTTGATTTTTTATATGCTTTATATGTTTATGGGGCGAGTAGGCGTTACAACGATTGGTATTGGTATTTTAACAAGCACGTCCGGCAAATCGGAACTCAGATATCCGGAAGCCAATATACTTATCGGATAGAAAGGATTTGGTGATTTTAAATGAAAAAAGAATTATATGCTGTGATAGGTCTCGGTCGATTCGGAAAATCTGTTGCAATGCAGCTTTATCAAATGGGGTGTGAGGTGCTTGCGATTGATGCTGATGAACAAAATATTGAAGAAATTTCTGATTATGTTACATACGCTGTATGTTGCGATGCAAAAAATGAAGCGGCTCTTCGTGCTGCAGGAATTGAAGACTGTACATGCGTTATAGTTGCGATAGGTCAGGATATCACCGATAGTGTACTTAATACGCTTATATTAAAGGAAATGGGTATAAAGAAGATTGTATGTAAAGCTATGGATCATAACCATAAAAAGGTGCTTGAGAAAATAGGAGCTGATATGGTTATTATACCTGAGTATGAAATGGGCATAAAGGTGGCTAAAAAGCTTGTTTCTGTTAATGTGCTGGATTTTATAGATATTTCTGACGAATTTGGAATTGCTGATATAAAGGTGCCTGTTGACTGGGTTGGCAGAAAAATAAATGAGCTTGATATAAGACGAAAGATGAACATAAATGTTATTGCCATTAAAGCCGGTGAGCGGATAGAAATGCTTCCGGGGGCTGATTATACGTTCAGTAAAGAAGATATAGTTGTAGTTGGCGCAAAATTTGATGATATAGATAAAATAACAGACAGACAGTGAAAATAACGACCGCAATCGATTGGGACATTGCGGTCGTATTCTTTATTTACATATCAAAGAAATGATTTACTCTCAGACTTGTATCTTTAAACTTACTCACAGGCAATTCATCTAAAACGTATTGGGGATGTATGCCGTGTTTTTTTATTTCATAAAATAAATGGGCAAGATCAAGCTCGCCGGTTCCGGTAAGAGCGGAAACAAGTTTGCCATTTTGAATTTTAAAGTCTTTAATATGAACAATTTTAATTTTATCTGAAAGCTTATCAAGCATATCAGAAATAATATCACGTTGCATTTTATAATTTTCAGCAGTTATAAGATTTACCGGATCAAATATTACACCAACTGAATCTGAACCTATATCAGATAACAGCTGACACATTTTGTCGACAGAACTTATGGTGTGGCACCATACCGGTTCAATTCCGATGGTAACACCTGTTTTCTCAGCGTATTCGGTAAGCGGAATAAGCCCTTTTAACAGTATATTGTAGTCTTCTGTAAAATTATTGCACATGCCTGTTTCTGTTCCTATTACCGTCGCGTTAAAATCTCTTGCATAGTTTATAAAATTATGAAATCTGTTTAGCTGGCTGTTTCTTATATCGGGGTTTTTGTTTATCGGATCTATGTAGCAACCAAGCACAGATACAGAAATGTTGTATTTGTTTAGAATTTTTTTGTAGCTGTCGGATAAATCCGGGGTGTATCCTATTTCGTCAAAATCAACATCAGAAACAGTTTTTGCAAGAGCGAGCTGAAGCTGGGTAACATTATTTTCTGCCGCAATACGACAGGTTTCTTCGAGACCGTTTTGGGAAATATCATGGCCTCTTAGTCCAAATTCTATCATTTATATCTTATCCTTTCTGAATAACGGTATTTTTAATTATTATACAATAAAATTTTATAAAAGTCAATATTGCAGAAAATAAAAAATATATGCGCATATTGAATTTTTCAGATATAAAATCAGACGTACAAGTATTTTTCTGTACGTCTGATTTATAAGAGGAATCATGCAAAGTGCATGATATGTGTGGAAAACATATGTTAAATAAATGATTTTATCATTTCATTTACCTTCTTGCGAAGCTTAAGTAAAAGCTCAGCACTTTTCGGATATGATTCGAATGTGATATCAGTATTTGTTTCTTTTTCAATCAGTTCAACGACTGCATCTTTGCCGATGAAGCTCTCTAAAAGCTCAAACGCTCTTATATCCTGGAGTGCATCATAAAAAACACAAAGTCTTAAAGATTCCAGTACTCCGTCGTTATACGGATAAACGCTGAAAGAGTCGCCCGCCGGGAATCCGCCGTCGGCATCTGTTACAAGAAACGGATTTATAACCTTTCTTGAATACTGTGAGTAATAGAAGTTATATCCCCATTGTAAAAATCCCTTGATATTGAATTTATAGAGCTGCATACCAATAGCACGGTTTCTGTATGAAGGCATAGCAAAAAATCTGTTTGATACCTTATTTCCCTGACCGCAGCAATAGTATGTCCATAAATCCGGAACTTTGTTTTCTAAAAATACATCAATTGCCGTTGTACACGGAACAGGATGCTCAACAGCACCAGAGGTGTAGAAGTCGTAAGAGGATAAAGCATCGGTAATGTAATATCCATCAAGATGCTTTATAACAATGTCTTTTGCGGCGGTGTAAGATTTTAAATGTGCGTCTCCATGCGGTTCGTCCGAGATATGGAATATGCATTTTTTGTCGATATTCTGTGCCTTTAAAACTGAAACAAGCTCCGGCAAAAATGCATCAAGAAAATTTTTATATGCGTCGCAGGTGGCAGGGGTGTCCCAACCGAAAATGCGTTTTTCCGTGCCATCAACCGTTGCAACTATTTTAGGGGCGGCAATCGCACCCCATTGAGTGAACAGGTGAGAAATTTCAACATATTCGGCTCCGCAGCGTTTTAACATATCAAGCCAGCGCATGAGCTTTGAAAAGCCGAATTTGTATGCTCCGTCAGTCATTTCAACATCAATGAGCTGAACTGTCGGACGTTCACCGCCGATTTTTGTGTCAAGAGGCGGAGTGAATATCGGAGTATAGATAGTGTTTATGCCATTCTTAACAGCTGTTTTTACATATTCCTCAATCAAGCGCCAATGTTCTTCAGAAAACATCGGAACTTTATGTACGGCAGCTATGCAGTCTGTGTGAAACCATTGTGTGAAAATAAGGTCTTGCTTCGGAAGTTCTGCGTTTATTATTTCAACGTGCATTGTTTTAACAACATCCGGCTCATTTTTATCATCACATTCAAAGACAATATTAATATCATATTCACCGACAGGAACTTTATTGCATGGATCTACAGTAATCCATAAGCTTCGGTATAATTGAGGTGTTACTTTGATTTCGTCACTTTCGAGAGGGAAAAGGGGATCCGGAAATAATCCCGGATCTCTTGTTATATAGTCATCATCTTCATTAAATTCATCGAACGTAACGATTTCTCCGGGGACGTTTCTGACTTGACGTATTGTTATACAGTCGCTGAGCGGAGAGTCTATTTTTATGTTGAAATACGATTTGTTAGGATGTACCTGCGGTGCAGAATCGGTATAGGCTATCTGATACGCAAAGCGTTCGTTTTTCAAAATTGAAATGCTGTTAAATTCTTTTTCGGGTTTTGTGTATTTTGAAAACACTTTCTCAAGTGAAGATAATTGTATAAATTCCTTCATATTAAAAATCCTCCATTACTTTTTCTTAATTTTAACATATTCTACAATAAAAGTATATATGTAAAAAGATTATTATTCTTTGATTTCGGAGCGGAAAATTTTGAATTAATACAAGGAGTGAAATATTTGAGTCATGGTTTTTGAATGAGTAAACAAATTGTTAATAAACATATAAATTACAGTTTAGCGGGGAGTTTTCCCTGTTCCTCTTTTTGGATTTGTAATGGCAACAGATGAGCATATAGAATTTACGACATAAAATTAAGGGCAGCGAACGCTGCCCTTAAAGCTCTTATGCTTTGTTTACTGAACCGAAAAGTTCCATTTTTTCTTTTACTATAACCTTGATAGCTTCAAAGCCCGGTGCAAGAAGCTTTCTTGGGTCGAAGCCCTTACCTACAAGGTCTTTGCCTTCTTCGATATACTTTCTTGTAGCTTCCTGGAAATAAAGCTGACATTCTGTGTTAACGTTAATCTTAGCAACACCAAGAGAAATAGCTGTCTTTATCATATCTGACGGGATGCCTGTACCGCCGTGAAGAACGAGCGGAAGATCTCCGATAAGGTCCTTTGTTTTGCCTAATGCGTCAAAGTCGAGGCCTTTCCAGTTTTCAGGATATTTTCCGTGAATATTACCGATACCGGCTGCAAGGAAGTCAACTCCGAGATCTGCAATTGCTTTACACTCGTTTGGATCTGCGATTTCACCTGCTCCTACAACGCCGTCTTCTTCGCCGCCGATTGAACCAACCTCGGCCTCTATTGAAATACCCTTGTCGTGACAGATCTTTACAAGCTCAGTTGTCTTTGCGATGTTTTCATCAATCGGGTAGTGTGAACCGTCAAACATTACAGATGAGAAACCTGCGTCGATGCACTTAAGACATGCATCATATGAACCGTGGTCAAGGTGGAGTGCAACCGGAACTGTAATTCCAAGGTCGTCAATCATAGCTTTTACCATAGAAGCAACAGTTTTCATGCCTGTCATGTACTTTCCTGCACCTTCGGAAACACCGAGAATTACAGGAGAGTTGTTTTCCTGTGCTGTCATGAGAATAGCCTTAGTCCATTCAAGGTTGTTGATGTTGAACTGACCCACAGCGTATTTGCCTTCAACGGCCTTCTTCAACATTTCAGTAGCTGATACTAACATAATAAAATACCTCCAAAAAATTAATTAATTAATATATAAAAGCAGAGAGAGTCTGCAATTACTTACGGTTTAAATTTGTTTTGCCGACGCATATGCTATCAAGCTTTTTCAGTGCGTCGAGATTTTCTTTTGTCAGACTGATAAGCAGCTGTTCGCCACAGTCTTCACATTCGAGAAGAATACCGGCATCCGACATATACGGTGTAATGACATGGCTTTCGCAATGACAGCTTATGGCATTACGGCAGACGAGCTCATTGAGCTTATCTATTATCCTGTACATTATATCGGCGTTTAACGGATCATTTTCTCCCGGAACATTTTCTTCACAGTCAAGCTCGTCTATTTTAGCGAGCACACGCTTTTTTGTACCCATAAAGACGATTTCGGCTTCGCTGTACATCGGGCAACTGAAACTGAAAAAATCTTTGTTCCAGAAAGCTGTTTCGGATATTGAAAACCTGTGTGTTTCGCCGCAGACGTGACATTTTATATCTATTATATATTTATCTTTTCTGTGACGGATGGTTAAAAAATCGTGTTGACATTCTTTATTGCAGCAACAAAATGTAAGCAAGTTTTCGCTATCTGTTTGAAATATATTTATTTCACCGTCGTTTATCTCGAGGCAGGCAGGACAAATACTGCCCACAGAACGAGTATAGCAATGTATCATGAAAATTACCCCTTGTGGTTTTATTTAAGTTTTGTTTCGCGGGCATAGAAAAACAAATATTGTTGCGCAAATCCGCCTAAACTTTCGAATTTTTCACGTGCAAATAAATTTACATCCTTTATATTCTGTTTGCCGTCGAAATAAAAGTGTTCGATAATGCGTTTTATCCATACATCTACCGGGAAGCATTCATAGTGCTGTAATCCGAAAAGTAAAATACAGTCCGCAACCTTGTTGCCGATACCGTTTATTGTAAGGAGCTGTTCTTTTGCGGACACCATATCGAGGTTTATAAGCGCTTCAAGATTGATGAGCCCTGAATTAACTTTATTTACAGCGTCAACAATGTATTTATCACGAAATCCGGCACGAATTACTTCGAGGTCGCTTACTGTAATACCACTGAGCTGTTCCGGTGTGGGGAAGGTGTAGTATGTTTGTCCCATATACGTTATCGGTGAGCCGAAAGAGGAGCACAATAGCTCTATAATTTTTTTTATTCTCGGTATGTTATTGCTTGCCGATATTATAAACGAAATAATCGTTTCCCAAGCCTCTTGGCGAAGCAGATGAATCCCGTTTCCGTAAGATGATGCCGTTTTAATTACGGGATCGGAGGACAGGGTCTTTATAATACCGTTATAGTCTCTTTCAAAGTCAAAATATTTATACCAGATATTATGAAAATCTTCCGGGGTTGTGTCATAAAAGCATAGTGTATCATCATATTGCTTTATAGTAAGAGCTTTTGAAAATGCTACACCGGTATATGAATCGTCTTCATTACGATTCCAGCGGAAACACTGCCCACAGTCTAATGTACGTGAAAGACAAAAGTCGGTTATGCCCGAAATTATAATATTATTTTTATCTTGCAATATATTCATAATACCCATATAATACCACAAATTTAAAAAAATTTCAACGTTTTTTACAAGATTTGTTAAATGTTATGGACAATTTTTCTTATTGTGGTATAATAGTGTATAGAATTGCTAAAAACATATATGTATAAATATAAAAAATTGTTGCGGAGGGATGTTTGAAATGTCAGATTTAAAATTAACATATGAACAAAAGAATGCATTCTCTGAAATTAAGCCGGAGGAAAGAGACAGCTTTAATGCTGTATGTAAAGAATATATCGGTTTTTTAAATGCCTGTAAGACTGAGCGTGAGTGTGTTGATACTGCAATAGAGCTTGCAAAAGAAAACGGGTTTGTTTCTTTAGATGAAAAACAAACATTAAAGCCCGGAGATAAGGTTTATGATGTGAACAGAGGAAAAGGTCTGATACTTGCAATAGTTGGAAGTGAGGATATAGAAAACGGTATTAACATAGTTGGTTCTCATGTTGATTCACCGAGACTTGATCTTAAACAAAATCCTCTTTATGAGAGCTGTGGAATGTCGCTTTTGAAGACGCACTATTACGGCGGAATAAAGAAGTATCAATGGACGGCGATGCCTCTTTCAATACATGGAGTTATTTTTACAAAAGACGGAGAAAAGATAAATATCGTAATTGGTGAAAGCGATGAAGACCCTGTATTTTGCATAACTGACTTGTTGCCACACCTCGGTAAGGATCAGATGAATAAGAAAATGTCTGAGGGAATAGAAGGCGAGGCTTTAAATATTCTCGTTGGCGGAATAAAGCTTGAAGGCGATGAGAAAGAGGCTGTGAAATATAACACTCTTAAGATTGTGAACGAAAAATACGGCATAACTGAGCGTGATTTTATAAGCGCTGAGATTGAGGTTGTACCGGCATATAAGGCAAGAGAAGTTGGATTTGACAGGGCGTTTATCGGATCATACGGTCAGGATGACCGAGTGTGTGCATTTACTGCAATGAAGGCTATATTTGATATAAATGCTCCTGCAAAGACAGCCATTTGTCTTTTTGTTGATAAGGAGGAAATAGGCTCTGCCGGAAATACGGGTATGCTTAGTGCTTACTTTGAAATGATGGTTGCGGAAATAATCGGAAAAGTTAAAGGCAGTTGCGATCTTTTAACTTATAACAGAGTTATAAGAAATTCTGCGTGTCTTTCGAGTGATGTCGGAGCTGCGGTTGATCCGAATTATGAAAGTGTTTCAGAAAAGAGAAATTCGGCATTTGCAGGCAACGGTATGGTTATTATGAAATATACCGGTGCAAGAGGAAAATCAGGTTCGAGTGATGCAAACAGCGAATTTGTATATAAGATTTGCAAGATGCTTGATGACGATAACGTTATATGGCAGACATCTGAGCTCGGAAAGGTAGATCAGGGCGGCGGCGGAACTATCGCACAGTATGTGGCAAATCTTAATATGGATGTTATAGACTGCGGTGTTCCTGTTCTTTCAATGCATTCGCCGTTTGAGATAACTGCAAAGAGTGACGTGTATATGGCGTATAAATCTTATAAAACCTTCTATAATAATTAAGGAGATGTTTTTATGGGGATTATTGATATTTTAATAATTGGTCTTGCACTTAGTATGGATGCTTTTGCGGTATGCTTATCAAGTGCGGTAATATATCCCGGCATAGGAAAAGCTGAGAGCTTTTCCATGCCGGTTGCATTCGGGTTGTTTCAGGGAATAATGCCGGCACTCGGTTACTTCTTCGGCGGTCTTTTCGGAGGCGTAATCGAGAAATACGGGGGGATGGTTGCATTTGTTATTCTTGCGATTATTGGTGTGAATATGATAAAGGAAAGTGTATTTTGTGAGGGCGAAGAGTGTTGTAAGAAGTTTACATTAACTGTGCTTTTGCTTCAGGCGGTATCTACCAGCATAGATGCTTTTGCAACAGGCGTGTCGTTTGCTGCTATGGGTACAAACATATTATATTCTTCGTTAATAATCGCGGCTATAACCTTCTTTATTTGTATTCCGGCGTTGATAATTGGTGCCGGTGTAGGGGAGAGATTGGGTAAATATGGCGGAATATGCGGCGGTGTGGTACTTATTTTAATAGGAGTAAAATCACTATTTTAACAAAAGAGGTTTTTAACATATGGATTCAGCATTTATAGTTTTAAAACAAGTCGGCGTTATGTTTATACTTATAATTTTAGGCGCATTATGTTTTAAAATTAACGTTATTACAAAAGAGGCAAACAAGTATCTTTCGGATTTTATTTTAAAGATAATCTGCCCGGTACTTATTTTTATGGCGTATCAGTCGGAGTATAACAAAGAGCTTTTAAGCGGCCTTTTAATGGCGCTTGTTCTTGCATTTGTAACATACATTGTACTTATTCCGTTTGCATCGGTGCTTGTGAGAAAAAAAGAGGGAAGAGAAACGGCAATTGAACGTTTTTCGGCGATATATTCAAATTGTGCATTTATGGGAATACCGCTTGTTCAGGGGATTTTCGGCGCAGAAGGTATTTTGTATATAACTGCGAGCATAACAGCGTTTAATGTACTTGCATGGACTCACGGCGTTATGATAATGAAGGAAGAGATAAGCTTTAAGGGGCTTATAAACGCAATAAAATCTCCAAGTATAATTGCTGTGTTTTTAGGATTTATATGTTATGTAACCGATATACGTCTCCCGGAAATGTTTGACAGCGCATTTCGTCATGTATCAAACGTAAATACACCGCTTGCAATGATTGTTGCAGGTGCAACGATTGCACAGACGAACATTTTAAAAGCATTAAAAAAACCGCGTGTTTTATATATAGCATTGCTTAAGCTGATAATTTTCCCGGTGCTGATGACATTCATTTATATGATTTTTAAGCCGGCACCTACGGTATTGATAACAATTGCAATAGCAACAGCTTGCCCGACCGGGGCAACCGGTACGCTGTTTGCGGTATCATACAATAAGAATGCCGCGTACAGCTCAGAACTTTTTGCAATAACTACGGTGCTGAGCGCACTGACGCTTCCGTTGATTGTAATTCTTGCTACAGCTTTGGCATAGCAATGATTATTTTGTGATATAATTATTTGAAGTTATAAGAACCTCATAAACTGCGTTGTTAAGCAGTTTATGAGGTTTTTTAATGAAATTCTGACAATAATGTGATAGTGATGCCATTTCATGACGTGCATTTTACGTTTCATATTTTACAACTTAAGCCTGAAAACGGCACGGGTATGCTGTTTGAAAAGGTTAGCTAAAAAATGTACGTATCCGGTGGCTAATGGGAATTTTGGCGAAAAAATTGCGGATAGGGTGATTTGTTATATTTTATAAATTGTATTCTGTTTCATGTACTCGGTAGGTGTAAGGGCTGTTTTTTGTTTGAAAAAACGGCAGAAGTGATAGGAATTTGTAAATCCGCAACGGTCGGAGATTGCGTTGATTTTTAAAGTGCCTTCACTTAATAATTGCTTTGCTTTTTGTATTCTTAAATCCAGAATAAACTGCTTTGGGGTGGTTTTTAATTGCTCTACAAAGAGGCGTCTTAAATATACTTCGCTTATTTTACATTCTTTCGCTAAAATTTCATTTGTGATATTTGGATTCTGATAGTTTTTTTCTATGTATTTAAGTGCAGGCATAATCGTATTGTCTGCTGTTATATAAGATGAAAGCCTGTGAAGCATATTATAAAATATGCTCATAATTTTTGTATGGTTTCCGTCGATAAGAAAAAGGGATTTAATTCGTTCAAAATCATTAATGAAGGCGTCGTTGTCCTGAATAGGCAGGAGCATAAACGTATTGCATAAAGTTCCGAGACATTTAAAGTTAATTACCGGAAACACGCCTTTTTTATTTCCGTATAAGACATAGCTTTGTCCTTCCGGCAGAATAATTGCGTGTTTGTTGTCGGATACGTATTCTTTTCCGTTGTGAAGATATGTAATTTGTCCGTCTATGCAAAAGGATAATCCGTAGCAACGTCTGTTTGTTATTTCTTCAAACCGTCCTTTTGGAGAAGACACTGTTATAACATCGGTAATGCCTGTTATAATAATATTCTTTAATTTTTCCATAATAAAATCACCCGTAAAATTATCTTTTTTTTGATTATAACACTTTTAGTCAAAAAAATCAAGCAAATTCGGATAAAAAGTATCAAAAACATCAAAGTATTATCGTTTTACCCATTGAAAAAAATAATATTTTGGTATATACTGTGTGTATAATAATATTCAGGGATGTGATTTGAATGAGTTTTACAGGAAAAACGGCAATTTCCACGGGTGCTGCTTCAGGTATGGGACTGTTGTTTGCACAGAACTTTGCAGAGCTTGGCGGAAATGTTGTTATGTGTGATGTCAACGAAGCGGTTTTAAATGAAAAGGTTGATGAAATTAATTCAAAAGGCAAGGGAAAGGCAATCGGTGTTATTTGCGATGTAAGAGATTATGCGCAGGTATGTAATGCAAGAGATAAAGCGGTTGAGGCATTTGGCAGTATAGATATTATGGCGAACTTTGCCGGTGGTACTGCCGTGAGAATGCAGAAAGTGGACAGACAAATGTATCCTGAGTTTCCTGATGTTCCGATAGATGTATATGACTGGGGAATTGATGTGAATTTAAAAGGACCTTTCTACTTTGCTCACGCAGTATTAAAGCAGATGCGGGAGCAAAAAAGCGGGCTAATAATAAATATTGGCTCAATAACCGGAAAAGAAGGCGATGGCTATGGTATGGATTATCCGACATCTAAAGCCGGACTTATGCACGGACTTACAAAGTCGATAGCGCAGTACGGTGCGAAGTATAATATCAGATGCGTGTGCGTTTCTCCCGGACCTGTGCTTACAAGAGCAAATATGGCGAATATGAAGACGCTTCTCGGCAGAGCGGCGGAGCCTCAGGAAATAATTGATTTATGTTTGTTTATAGCATCCGATAAAGGACAGTTTATAAATGGTGAAAACATAATGATTGATGGCGGAAGAAATGCTATGGGAAGGGGATAGATTAATGAAACCAACATTTTTGAAATTCGACAGGCCTATTCTTACAACAATGGTTCAGGCGGATAATCCCGGAAGAATAGAGGAGCTTATTGATAAATCCTTGCCGGAAGGTGCGGAGGCTTTCGGTATGCAGTTTTGCAGGATGAAGCCGGAATATCGTAATAAAGATACATATAAAAGACTCTTTTTATATGCAAAGGAAAAGCCGGTCTATGTAACAAACTATCGTTACGATAATAATGAAGGGAAGACAGATGATGAGCTTGCAGAGGGCTTAACAGAGCTTGCTGAATGCGGAGCAACTCTTTGCGATGTAATGGGCGATTTGTTTGACAGACAGCCCGATGAGGTTGCTGTAAATGAGGATGCAATAAAAAAACAGATGGAGCTTATTGATAAACTTCATGAAAAAGGCGCAGAGGTATTGATGTCTTCACATGTACTTAAGTTTACTCCTGCCGAAAGAGTGCTTGAAATAGCTCTGGAGCATCAAAGACGTGGGGCGGATATATGTAAAATTGTTACAGGTGCCGAAACAATGGAAGAACAGATTGAAAACTTAAGAATTGTTAATATGTTAAAAGAAAATCTTGAAGTCCCGTTTTTGTTTCTGGCAGGAGGTGAATGCCGCATTTTAAGAAGAATAGGCGGAGAATTGGGATGCTGTATGTATTTATGCGTTTACGAATACGATGAGCTTGCAACATCATCTCAACCTCTTCTGAAGAATATTAAAGCAATTCGTGATAATATGTATTAAGATTATACAGGAAATAACGAGTAAAAAAGGAGATAAAAAATATGAAAGCGATACTTGTAAACGACGACAGGAGTTTAAGATGGGACGAGGTGCCAAACCCGGTTATAAAATCCGAGGAGGTTTTGGTTGAAATTCATGCGGCGGCACTTAACCGTGCTGATTTGATGCAAAGAGAAGGCGATTATCCGCCACCACCGGGATGCCCTGAATGGATGGGACTTGAAATTGCGGGCGTAATTATAGAAATGGGTGATGAGGCAAAGTCAAAGTCGGGGTGGAAAATTGGCGATAAGGTTTGCGCACTTCTTGGTGGCGGCGGATATGCAGAGTATGTTGCCGTAAAGTATGATATGCTTATGCCGGTTCCGGAGAACTGCTCGATGGTTGAGGCTGCGGCGATACCTGAAGCATTTGCAACTGCATATCTTAACTTATTTATGGAGGGAAACATAAAGCCGGGTAACACTCTTTTAATGAATGCCGGCGCATCGGGTCTGGCAAGTGTGATTATACCGATGGCGAAGGCTTTTGGTGTAAGAGTTATTACAACGGTTTTAAGTGATGAAATTGCGGATTCAATCAAGCATTTAAATGCTGATGTTGTTGTAAATACATCCAAAGAAAACATTGCAGATGTTTTAAAACAACAGCTTGAAGAAGGGCATAGCGTGGACGTTGCTATTGACTGTTTAGGCGGTGAGGTTATGGGTAAGTGTATTCACTATCTTACTCATGGTGCAAGATGGATAATGATTGCGGCGTTAGCCGGTCAGAAAACCGAAATTGACCTGAAAAACATCTATGTAAGAAATGTAAGAATAATCGGAAGTACACTGCGTTCGAGAACTCCGGAAGTAAAGGCACAGATTTTAGCAAAGCTTGTTGAAGAAGTATTCCCGAAGATTGAAACGGGCGAGGTTAAGCCGACAATTCATGCTATACTTCCGATAACAGAAGCAGAGGCTGCTCATGATATTTTATATCAGGGAAAGAATGTTGGAAAAGTTGTTTTAACAGTAAAATAATTAAAGTTTAAGACGCATTTAAAACGTTTTTTGTTTTGAGTGCGTCTTTTTGAATGGAAACTCAGGTCCTGTTTTTTTCAAATGAAGTTCTTTATTTTTATTTTAAGCTGTGTTATACTAAAGGTGAGGAAAATTGCGTAAAGGGGGCGAAAATGCAATGATTAAAGGTTTTAAGATGAAGCTGTATCCCGGAATGGAAGCTGAATATGAAAAGAGACATAATTTGCTCTGGCCGGAAATGAAAGATATGATTCATGAGTATGGCGGAAAAAATTATTCCATATTTCTTGACAAAGAAACTCTTACTCTTTTCGGCTACATAGAGCTTGAAGATGAAGCAAAGTGGGATGAGAGCGCCAATACCGAAATATGCAGAAAATGGTGGGATTATATGGCAGATATTATGGAAACAAATCCGGATAACAGTCCGGTATCGGTTGATTTGGAGCCGGTATTTCATTTAGATTGATTTTAAGGAGGCAAAAAAATGAGTTACAAAGAGGCTAAAGAATTTTATGCGAAAATCGGAGTTGATACTGATGCAGTGATTGAAAAATTAAAGACTGTTCCGGTATCGCTCCATTGCTGGCAGGGAGACGATGTTACGGGATTTGACCATGACGGGCCACTGACCGGTGGTATTCAGACTACGGGTAATTATCCCGGAAAAGCTTCAACGCCTGAGGAGCTTATGGCAGATATTGATAAGGCGATAAGCCTTATGCCCGGAAAGAAAAAGCTTAATCTTCATGCTTGCTATGCAATTTTTGAGGATGGAGAGTGGGCTGACCGTGATAAGCTCGAGCCAAAGCATTTTGCAAAATGGGTAACGTTTGCAAAGGAAAGAGGAATGGGAATAGACTTTAACCCGACTTTCTTCTCACATCCGAAGGTAAAAGACGGACTTACATTATCAAGCCCTGATGAAGAAACAAGAAAGTTCTGGATAGAGCATGGAAAAGCGTGCATCAGAATTTCGGAATATTTTGCAAAAGAAACAGGGATACCATGTGTAATGAACATATGGATAGGCGACGGATTTAAAGATATTCCGGCAGACAGATTAGGACCGAGAATGAGATACAAGGACTCGATAGATCAGATTTTATCGGAGCCTTACGACAGAGAGCTTGTAAAGCCTTGTGTTGAGTCGAAGGTGTTTGGTATCGGAGTTGAAGCATACACGGCAGGCTCGGCGGAATTTACTCTTAGCTATTCGGCGATGAAAGAGGGGTGTCTGCCGCTTATGGATAACGGACATTATCATCCGACAGAGGTGGTTTCCGATAAAATTCCGGCACTTTTATGCTTCTATCCCGAAATTGCGCTTCATATAACAAGAGGTATACGCTGGGACAGCGACCATGCAGTTTTGTTCGATGATGAAACGAGAGAGATGGCAAAGGAAATTGTAAGATGCGAGGCCTTAGACAGAGTTTACATGGCACTTGATTTCTTTGATGCAAGTATAAACAGAATATCGGCATGGGTCGTAGGCTTCAGAAGCTGGCAAAAGGCACTTTTATATGCAATGTGCATACCAAACAAAAGGCTTGCCGAATTGCAGGATGAAAATAAGCTGACAGAGCTTATGGTTATGCAGGAGGAAATTAAAACATATCCTTTTGGCGAAGTATGGAATGAATACTGCAGAAGCTGCGGAACAGACGGCAGCGCTGAATGGTTTAATGAAGTAAAGAGATATGAGGAAGAAGTTTTACTGAAAAGATAATTAAAACACACAGGCAATCTAAAAAAGGATTGCTTGTGTGTTTTTTTGTAAGCAACGCTACAAATTTACCACGTTTTTGAATGAGTTAATAAATTGTAAATTATAGTTTATCTGCGATAAAGTAGTAGGAGTTGGGTGAGGCTTTGCAAGCCTCCCTTGCCTAACACCCCAGGGTGGCTTCTCTTGACGAAGTCAATTCACCTTCAGGGAGGGGGACCGCTTGCGGTGGGGGGATATTAATTTTTCTATGTTTTTACTATATATCCCTCCGTCACAGCTTACGCTGTGCCACCTCCCTTTAGGCAAGGGAGGCTTTAGCAAAGCGTACCGAATGCAGACTGTAAACAGGCCGCTAAACTATAATTTATAATTTTCTTCATAAAAATTAACACATTCAAAAACTGTGATAAATTCACCCAACACTATTGATTTTTTTGGAAATTTATGATACAATAATTATAATAAGGCAGTAATGCTGCAGAGAAAGGAATGATTAGTATGAAAAAAGTATTGAGTTTTGTTATTGCATTTGTAATTTCGGCAACAACGGTGTTTGCGGATGGTGCCGGAGATGCTCTTATGAAGGTTTTTGCTGACTTTTCAAAAGTAACCTCGGGCGAGGGTGAGTATAGTATGAGTATTGAGGTAAATGAACCTCTTGAAGTATTGAATACAATTCCGTTGCCTGATGAAGATGTTGATATTGACTTAAGTCTTATTGCAGAAAGCCTTATCAGTGCTTCCACACATATGTCATATGTATATTCGGTATCGGATGATTTTAAGAAATTGTCTATGGAGGCAACTGTAAGTGCTGATACTCCGATTAAGTTCAGCGACAGTTTTTCTATGAGTGCATATGCTAAAATCGGGATGTGGGTTGAATATGATTTTACAGATGCTTCTAAGCCTGTTTACAGGATAGTATACAAGCTACCGTTTTATAAAAGATATGTTGGTATAGATATGTCGGGGTATTTTGCTGAGCATCCTGATGAAATTCCCGAAATCAATGCTGATGTGATAAAGAAAATGCAGGATACGGTTTTAGATGCGCTCGCTTCCTCGGCAGAAATTACAAAGAAGAACCGAAATTATACAGTTAAGTTAGATGATAGCGGGTTTAAAAAATATATTATGAGTGCGCTTGATGCATCGGAAGAATTGATGATGTCATATGTTAAGGATGATACTGTTTCTGAAGCTTATGATGAAATGATAGCTGCTGTACAGGACTTTTTTGATAAAACTACCGTGTTGGGAGAAGACGGCATGGTGTTTGATATAAAAGTAAATTCTAAGGGGTTTATTGAAACTGAAAATGTCAGCGCACATATAAAACTTAATGTTTTTGATATTTTGGAGGCGTATTCAAAAAGTACTGAAGGTCTTACAAGAGAAAATGCTGAAGTTGATCTTACCTTAAAAGCTAATTATACGTTCAAAAATCATAATAAATCCGTAAATTCTGATTTCCCTGAAATAACTGAAGAAAATTCGAATATTATGAAAGATTTCGGCGGTAGTCAATTGGGATATAACAGTGAACATAAATATTTTAAAATAGAAGGAACACCGATATTTGAAAATGACGAAGTTTATTATCCATTCGAAATGATTGCACAAAAATGCGGATATGAGATAGTCAGAGAGGATAATAAAATCATCGTAAATACCAATAATGAAACGATAGGTTCTGTTATTTTTGATACGGACAGCAATTCAGTAAACGTAAACAATGAAGAATATCAGACAGACGGTCTTTTTGCAATTGAGAGAAATGGTGCACTTTATTTTTCGGGCTCTGTTTTGCATTATGTGAATATTGATATATACAGCGGAAACTATGATGTAAAAACAAATACATTCAGTTTCAACTGTGAGGTATATCTGCCTGAAATAACGCAGGGTGAAGAAGAAACATATATTGAAGAATATAAATATGTTCCTGACACTTTGTACTTTGATTTCTATATTGACAGAATGCCGGAGTTGTATAACGGTGAATATTACATGCCTGTATATGAATTCGTTAGAGCTCTTTTTGATGGTGAATTTACTTTTGGTGAAGGAGTGATTACATATACTGCGGCAGAGGAGAATGTATTCGGAATTAAAGAATTTTATGCAAAAACAGATGATGCGTATATAATGATAAACGGTGAGCCGGTTATGCTTTCAAATCCTGTAATTTCGGTCGATGGAGTAATACAGATTCCGGTAAGTTTTAATGAGTATTTTGGACTCAATATGAGTTTCTTTACAAATTATTTTGCCGGAGGAGCATGTGAGACTTGCTTTAATATGCAGATTCCAAATCCTGAATATAAAGAAGAAGACCAAGATGACCAATATCAACCAGAGCATTTTTATTATTACATTTTCTCTGATAAAGCGCTGTATATGAATAATCAGATGCTTTATATCCCGGTGTATGATATGCTTGAAGAGATATATGAATATGACGGAGAATTTGTTTTCGGTGATGATTGGATGGAATTTACCGTGCCGGAGAATAACAAAACAAAAATTCCGATGACAAAAATATCGGTAAAAGCAGGCGATAACTTTGTTACTGTTGATGATAAAGAGATCAGCTTATCTGATCCTGTAGTTTTGATAGATGATGTACTGAGAGTTCCTGTAAGTTTTGTAAGCGAACTCGGGCTTGAACTCGTTTATGTGAGTTTCTATTCAACCGGCGGTACAAGTTTTGATCTGAAACTGAATAATCCTGACTATAAAATGAGCGACTATGAAGAGCAAAGTCTGACTGTTGAAAATAACTGGTTCTATAAATTGTTTGGATAAATATTTTTACTGCCGTCGTGAAAACTCGCGGCGGCAGTAGTGTATGAGGTATTGTTATGAGAAAAGAACTTCTGAAAAAAGTTATGGAAATTACGCCGGAGGAACAGAAAATTTTAGATGGTGAAGCACTTAACCGTGATTTATATACAAATAACAGTGTTTTTACCGTAGACAGTGAAAAAATGCTTTCGTTCAAAAAATACATAACTGTAAGAACACATACAAGATTTGTAGATTTCCCGGAGCATGGGCATAAGTATATAGAAATGATGTATGTATGTCATGGAAGTATAACTCACATAATCAATGGGCGTGAGATATGCATGTTAGAAGGCGATGTGCTTTTTATGAACCGACATGTGAAGCACTCGATAAAAAAAGCCGGTATTAATGATATTGGTATTAATTTTATAGTACTTCCGGAATTTTTTGATATTCCTCTGATAATGCTTAAAGAGGATGAAAAAAATGTTCTTGCGGATTTTATTATTGATGCGCTTAAAATTCATGGTAATGTGCCTCAATATCTTCATTTTAAGTCAAGAGGGAATACGGATATAGAGAACTTAATGGAAAATATTATCCGTTCACTGATTTACGAAAATGATGAATATGAAAATATTAATCAGATAACAATGGGATTGATATTCCTGCATTTGTTACACAATATGGAAACAATTGATAATCATTCGATGCAAGGGTATAAGGACATAATATTAAATACCGTTATCCAATATATAAATAAAAAGTATCGCGACGCTAATCTTACTGAGCTTGCACTCGGTATGCATCAGACTCTTGCCAATATGAGTAAGATAATAAAGAAGGGGACGGGACACACTTTTCAGGAGCTTGTACAGAAAAAAAGATTTCAGCAGTCGGTTGTGTTTCTGATGGAAACCGATATGTCGGTTGCTGAGATTATGAATGCTGTCGGGTATGAAAACAGCAGTTATTTCTATCGGCGCTTCCGGGAAAAATATGGTGTTTCTCCTAAAGAATACAGAATAACGCATAAAGGTGACAAGAAAGTAAGGTTATAAACAGCCAATTCGTAAAAATGCACACTATAAATTTATATGGGCATTGTGATTTTGTGGAAAAAATATAAATTAATTTTTGAAAAAAGTGTTGACATTTTTAAAACTATGTGTTATAATATTATTCGTGGTTATGAATTTGCCGATGTGGCGGAATTGGCAGACGCCCGGGACTTAAAATCCCGTGGGAAGAGATTCCCGTGCCGGTTCGACCCCGGCCATCGGCACCACGGCGTCGCGAATGATTTTATTCGCGACGTTTTTTTATGCAAAGTATAAAGCTTGACATTTTATAAAATTTATGGTATAATTTGTATGTTAGCAAATTTATCGGGTTTGCATTTCGGAAAGGAATGGTATTTTAATGAAGAAGATAAAAGTTATGGCAGTATTCGGTACAAGACCTGAAGCCATTAAGATGGCTCCGCTTGTGCTTGAGCTTAAAAAATATGAGCAGATTGAAACTATTGTCTGCGTTACTGCGCAACATCGTCAGATGCTTGATCAGGTGCTTGATATATTTGACATCAAGCCGGATTATGACCTCGATATAATGAAAGACCGTCAGACGCTTATCGGAATTACGACAAGGGTTTTGGAAGGTCTTGACGAAGTTATTAAAAAGGAAACTCCGGATATAGTTTTAGTTCACGGAGATACTTCAACAAGCTTTGTTGCGGCACTGGCTGCATTTTATAATCAGGTGAGTGTAGGTCATGTTGAGGCAGGACTCAGGACTTACGATAAATATTCACCGTTCCCGGAGGAAATGAACAGAGAACTTACGGGAAGAATTGCCGATCTGCATTTTTCACCGACAAAGCAGAACAGATTAAATCTTTTAAAAGAAAATGTATCTGATGATAATATTTATATAACGGGGAATACTGTAATAGACGCTCTTAAGACGACGGTTAAACCTGATTATGTTTTTGCAGATGAAAACTTAAATAAGGTTGATTTTGAAAACAGACGCGTTATAATTGTTACGGCTCACAGGAGAGAGAATTTAGGTAAGCCTTTAGTCAGCATCTGTACAGCGCTTAAGCGTATTGTTGATGATTATGAGGATGTTGAAATTGTATATCCTGTTCATTTAAATCCGGCTGTTCGTGAAGTGGCTTTTGATATTTTGGGAAATCATGACAGAGTTAAGCTTATTGATCCTTTAACTGTGGACGAGCTTCACAACTCAATATCAAGAAGCTTTATGGTTATGACTGATTCCGGCGGTATTCAGGAAGAGGCTCCGGCTCTTGGTAAGCCTGTTTTGGTACTCCGACGTGAAACAGAGCGTCCGGAGGCTGTTGAAGCGGGGACTGTAAAGATTGCAGGCGTTGATGAGGATGTAATATATTCTATGGCAAAAGAGCTTTTAGACAGCAAAGCTGAGTATGAAAAGATGGCTCATGCCGCTAATCCTTACGGCGACGGTGAGGCCTCGAGAAGGACTGTTGAGGCGATTTTATATTCATTCGGTTTAAAAGAGGAACGTCCGGATAATTTTAACGTATAATATAGTAGTATTTATAATTTTCAGTAAAGGAAGGAAGGTGAGACAATTGGATTTAACGGGAAGTGAATGCTTTGGGCGAAGTGACAGACCCCGAGTCAGTTGTTTCACCCATTGTATTTCATAAATTTTCAGAAAGGAATGAAATACGATGATAGAAATAGAAACTATTGCTGAATTATTAAACGCCAGAGAATATATGCGTATAAAGCAATATTTTTCTGACATAAATCCTGTGGACGCGGCAACGATTATAACAGAATTATATGAGACGCAGGGAGAGAAAGACAGATTAATAATCATTTTCAGACTTTTGCCGAAGGATATAGCGGCAGAGACTTTTGCACATATAGACAGCGATATGCAACAGTTGCTTATTGAAGCTTTTTCAGATAAGGAATTAAGAGATGTCCTTAATGAAACCTTCGTAGATGACGCGGTTGATCTTATTGAAGAAATGCCGGCGAATGTTGTGGGCAGGATCTTGAGAAATGCTGATCTTGAAACGAGAAATGCTATAAATCAGATACTCAGATACCCCAAGGACAGCGCAGGAAGCATTATGACGATAGAGTATGTAGACTTAAGACGTGATATGACTGTCGCAGAAGCTTTTGAGCATATTAAGAACACCGGGCCGGATAAGGAAACCATTTATACCTGTTATGTTAAGGATATTAACAGAAAGCTCTTGGGCATTATAACCGTAAAGGATTTGTTGCTTGCGGAAAAAGATGATATTATAGAAAATATCATGGAAACAAACGTTGTTTATGTAAATACTCATGAGGATCAGGAAATTGTAACGGAGTTATTTACGAAATACGATTTTCTTGCTATTCCGGTAGTGGATAAAGAGGAAAGACTGGTCGGTATTGTAACGGTCGACGACGTTATCGATGTTATTCAGGAGGAAAACACGGAGGACATTGAAAAGATGGCGGCTATCACACCATCTGATAAGCCGTATATGAAAACAAGTACCTTTGAGACATGGAAAAAGAGGATACCTTGGCTTTTGTTCCTGATGATTTCTGCGACGTTTACAGGAAAGATAATCAGCAGCTTCCAGAATGCGTTAACTGCTCATGTGGTGCTTAATGCGTTTATACCGATGCTTATGGATACCGGCGGAAACGCAGGCGGTCAGGCATCTGTTACGATAATACGTGGTTTGTCTTTAGGTGAAATTGAGTTTAGGGACATATTTAAAATTATTTGGAAAGAATTTCGGGTAGCGTTTTTGTGTGGCGTAACTCTTGCAGTTGCAAATTTTATAAAAATGCTTATAGTTGATAATGTGTCGCTTGGTGTTGCTTTTGTTGTATGCCTGTCGGTTGTTCTGACTGTTTGTATTGCAAAAATTGTCGGTTGTACTTTGCCTATGCTTGCAAAAAAAGTAGGGTTTGACCCGGCAGTTATGGCCAGTCCGTTTATTACAACTATTGTTGACGCAATTTCGCTTGTGGTATTCTTTAATCTTGCGGTTGTAATGCTTGGAATATAAAATTTTTAAAAATTACTTGACAAACTCAATATTTTGTGTTACAATAAAAAAGAAGTTCAACGCTTAGGCTTATTTGTGTTGGACTTTTTTTGATTTTTCTGGTGAAAATATTAATATTGAAAGAGAGGTATATCATGTACCGACTTATAATTGTAGACGATGAAAAGTTAATAAGAAACGGACTCAGCCGATATGTAGAGGATAATGCTGAAGAGTTTGATGTAGCGGGTGAATTTGACGACGGTGCACCGGCTCTTGAATATCTGCTTGGTAATGCAGGTCAGGTTGACGTTGTAATAGCAGATATAAAAATGAAAAATATGTCGGGTATAGAGCTTGCAGGACAGATAAGAAGTCATAACATAGATGTAAAAATCGTGTTTATCAGCGGATATGAGGAATTTGAATATGCAAGAAAAGCGATAGAATATAAAGTTTTTTCATATCTTTTAAAACCGCTTCGGTTTGAACAGCTTGATAATATGTTCCGCGAGCTTGTAAAAGAGCTTAAGGGAAAAGAAAAGCCGGATGTCGGTATGAGTGAAATTAACAGTATATCCGACAGCAAATATGAGAAAACAGAAGAA
Source organism: Clostridia bacterium (assembly GCA_045637525.1). Classification (GTDB taxonomy): domain Bacteria; phylum Bacillota; class Clostridia; order UBA1381; family UBA1381; genus JAZTZP01. The sequence goes on from JAZTZP010000094.1 coordinate 116,075, forward strand.
AGAAACAAAAGTGACGATTATAAAGAGCAGATATTATTGATGGCAATGGAATATATAAATGAAAACTATTGTCGTGAAGTGTCACTTGTCGATGTTGCGGAGCATGTACATTTAAATCCTGTTTATCTCGGAAGAATTTTTAAACAAAGATTTGGTACAACGGTTATGGATTGTCTTATAAGAATTAAAATGCATAAGGCAAAAGAAATGCTTGTTAATACAGATAAAAAAGTAAAGGAAATAGCCCAGCTTGTAGGCTATAGTAATGAGAATTATTTTATAACAATATTCAAGAAAAATACCGGTATGACGCCAAAAAAATACAGATTGGAAAAAAGATTGTAATGAAAAAGATTTTTAGTGATAACTATGGAATTAATAAGCTGTTCATAAAAAACCTTATATTATACTTTGCGATTATAATAACATTTATAATTCTGCCGGTTTTCGTACTTTATAACAGCTTAACAAACAGATACTATACTCAGATGCAGGTAACAAATGAGGGTACAATAAACAGGTCTGTGGATTTGTTTGAAGAAATAGTTTCACAGATAGAAATATATGTCGTTGATTTGTCTGTAAAACAAGAGGTTCAGGCGTTTTTAGCCGCTGAGAATGAGTATTATTTTCTTGGAAGTGTACAGGAGTATTTAAAATTTTATAAGAGTATAAATAATTATGTAGATAGAATTTATATTTATAACGCAAAGAATAATCTGGTGGTTACAAGCGAAGGGTATGCTGATGCAAAAAATAGTGAAACTGATATAATGTCTGATTTCGGTATTAAGATTACCGACAGTATATATTTTGATGCTCTTGCAAGGAATAATGTATATCCGTATATAATAAGGATTACGAAAGTGCTTGACAACGGAAGCTTTGCTGCTGTTGATATAGATTTAAAAAAGCTGAACGCCCTTATAAATTCTTCATCTGTGAGTGAGGGATATAACAATGTCTTTCTTCTTAATGATGCCGGGAAGGTTATATGCTCTGAAAATATCAGCAGTTATTTCGGAAAATCATTCAGTGAAATTATAATTCAAAAAGATGATATGATGGTTGAATTTGATAATAATCTATATGTATGTGAACAAAGAAAATCGGACAAATATCCGGTTTATGTCGTATCAATGACAAATATTGAATATTTTTCCGGAATGCGTTGGTACACTGTTGTGTATATAACTTCAATCGGCATAGTTTCATTTATATTATCATTTCTTATTGCATATTTTATTTCGGTACGTTCAATAAATCCTATACGGCACATAATAGGTGCGTTAAAAGAAAGAGATGTTGATGATGAAATATTAAAAAAAGCACCGAAAGAGGTTGTTTATATCATTGAAGATTTGCTGAAAAATATCGGAAATAAAACGGAGATTATTCAGGATACCAATATGAGACTTTTGCTCTTTAAGCTTGCCAATATGGAAGCCCTGCAAGCGCAGATAAATCCTCATTTTTTGCATAATACATTAGATTCGATAAACTGGCTTGCATATTACGAGATGGGGAAAGAGAATAATGTTTCGGAGCTTTTAGCGGATTTATCGGATTTATACAGGATAACTTTGCAGACTGATGAATATATAATTCCGCTCGGAACAGAAATTCAGCATATTACAATGTATATTAATATGTTAAACATCAGATTTGATGATCCAATATCATTTGAAACTGATATTGATGAAAAATTATTAGATTGTGAAGTTCTGAAATTTATGCTGCAGCCGATAGTTGAAAACTCGGTATATCATGGAATAGTACCGACGGAACGAGGCGGAATTGTTAAAATTTCCGCTCATGCCGACGGGGAACTCTTATATGTAGAGGTAAGTGATAACGGTGTAGGAATGTCTGATGAAATCATACACAAAATCAATGAAGAGTTAAAGCGAGGCCCTGAGGAATTTGATGAAAGTATATTAAAGATTATGTACGGAGAGGAAATGGTGGATAAAAATCTGCAGACGATAAAAAAATCATGGTGGTTAAAGCGTAAAAAAGCTGATATCGGAGTTGGTATAAAGAACACAAATAACCGGATAAAGCTTATTTTCGGACAAAGCTATGAGGTTGCGGTGCAAAAGGGTGAAAACGGAGGAACAAGGGTAATTATTAAGCTTCCGCTTAATGAAAGCGTTAAAGAAGTTTAAATAGTGATATGAAGTTGCAATATTGATATTTACAAATAAAGGACTGAAATGGTATAATATAATTGTACAAATTATATATACACAGTCCTTTTTTTGTTACGATAAACTAAAGGCAACAAATAGAAAGTGAATTAATAAATTATAGTTTAGCGGTGCTAAACTATAATAGCGATATGTCAGCCTGTGGCTGACGCGATATTTGCCTGCCGGCAAGCGATATATTGACTGAAGTCAATGCGATATGTTCGCCAAAGGCGAACGTTAAGGTACAAAAGCTTTGCTTTTGTTTGATTAAATATTGAAAAAATGCTTTGCATTTTTTCTTCCATAACGTTTGCGAAGCAAACATATCGCGCCGACAGGCATATCGCGTGCGT
>JAZTZP010000095.1:0-14401 GCA_045637525.1 Clostridia bacterium
ATCCCTTGTCGATTTTCTTTCCATAACTTGCGACTTAAAAGTCGCAAATTTCACTCGCATTTATGCGAATTTCACCCAACCATAATGGTTGGATTTCACTTTTTGCCTATGGCAAAAAATTTCACTGTAAATTATAGTTTATCACCGATAAACTATAATTTATCTTGTCGTTTTGCCTGTTATAATACAATTAACCTTTCACTGCCCCGACCGTCATTCCTTTAACGAAATACTTCTGGAAAAACGGAAATACCAAAAGCATAGGGCCTGCAACTACTACTGCCATTGCCATTCTTACGGTCTCGGCAGGTATTTTTGATGTATCTAACGTAATACCAAACTGCATTGCACTTTCCTGAAGCACTTTAATATTTTCCATTATTCTCTGCAACAGATATTGAAGAGATATCAGCTTTTCATCATCAATGTATAGCATTGCTGTCATCCAGTCGTTCCATTTACCCAAGAGCATAAACAGTGACACCGCCGCAATTACGGGTTTTGAAAGCGGCATAATAATACCGAAGAATATTCTGTATTCGCTTGCACCGTCAATTTTAGCCGCTTCTGTAAGCTCATACGGAAGCCCCTGGAAAAATGTTCTTATCATAAACACATACCATGGGCTTATAAGACCGGGCAGAATATATACCCATATGGTGTTGGAAAGATGAAGATACTGCGTTATCAATATATATGTAGGAACAAGTCCGCCTGAGAAAAGCATTGTAAAATACACATAAAACGATACCGCACCTTTTCCTTTGATATTTCTCTTTGAAAGAAGAAATGCCAAACACGCCATTAAAAATACACTAAGTACCATATATGCAACTGAAAATATTATCGTTACCTTATATGCGTTTAAAATAGTCATCGGATTTTTAAAGATATACTCATATGCCGAAAACTCAAGCTTCATCGGCAAAATCTGATAACCGTATCTCATTACATCCTGCTCATTGGATAATGAGACAGATACAACAAGCAGAAACGGGAACAAAATTCCGGCACATATAATTACAAAAATTAAATTCAGTATTATTTGCTTTATACGATTTTTAACACTCATTGTTTCATCCCTCCTTAAAACAATCCGTAATCCGGATCTATTTTTTTCGATGCCCAGTTCGTTACAACAACGAGTACAAAGCCTACAACCGACTGCAGAAGTCCCGCGGCGGAAGATACTCCCATATCGCCTATTTCTCTCATTGTACGGTAGATATATGTATCAATAACATCCGTTGCCGAATAGAGTGCTCCGACGTCTCTTGTTATCTGATAGAAAAGACCGAAATCTGCACGGAAAATACTTCCTATCTTAAGTATTGTAAGAAGTACAACAAGATTTAATATCTCCGGCAGGGTTATGTAAAACGTCCTCTGCCATGAATTTGCTCCGTCAAGGTCTGCCGATTCATAGAGCGATGCGTCTATTCCCATAAGCGCCGCATAATATATGATACTGTCCATCCCCACATGCTTCCATACAGAACATATCATAAGAATTACCGGCCAAACTCCCGGCTTTGAGTACCAGTCTGTCGCCTCTCCGCCCAAATTCATTATGATCCTGTTTAAAAAACCATTCTGCGGATGAAGTATGGCATATGCCATATATCCTACAACTACCCATGAAAGAAAATGCGGAGTTATCATTATAGTCTGATAAACCTTGGTTGACTTTCTGCTTGTTATTTCATAAAGCAAAACTGCAAGTAAAATTGCCGCTATCATTCCGCATACTATGAATAATGCATTTAAAAGCAAAGTATTTCTCGTAATAACGGTAAAGTCATTAGATAATACAAGCATTTTAAAATTCTCAAATCCTACCCAGTCACTCCCCAATATACCTTTGTCGAACCTGTAATTCTTAAATGCTATTATTACTCCAAACATCGGAATATAATTAAACAGCGCTATAAGAAGTATAGGTATAGCCGCAAGTGAATACACCTGAAGCCCTGATGTGTCTTTTAATCGTCTCTTCTTCAATTGGATATCTGCTCCTTTCAATTCTCTGTAATAATTATATCATACCCCTCCCCACCGTGTAAAGTATAACATTTTGCTTTGTGTATCTTTTGTTGCTGTCTTTGTCGGATTTTTGAACAAATGCTCATTTTTCGCACAAAAAAACTGATATGCCGGGCTGTTTTCTTAACATATCAGTTTTTTTATTTCTTTATTCCTCTGTATATTTCCGAACCGGCAACGTACAGCTTACCATTGTACCGCTCATATCGGAATTTACCGACACCCCGTACTCATCACCAAACACAAGCTTTATTCTCTGATGAACATTCAAAAGCCCTATATTCTCATTTTGAGGTGTTTCGTTTTTCTGCAAATTATCACGCAGCTCATTTAACTTTTGTTCGCTGATTCCAATACCGTCATCCGAAATGGTAATAACAAGCTTATTATCCGAAACTGCCGAGCTTATCTTTATTATACCGCTGCATGACGTCTTTTTCATAATTCCATGCGTTATAGCATTTTCAACTATGGGCTGCAGCATAAATTTCACACACGAAAGCGTCGCAGTTTCGTCTTCTATAAATTCTTCAAAAGCTATTCTTCCGCAAAATCTTATATTCTGGAGTTCAATATACTTCTCTAAATATTCAAGCTCTTTTTCAAGTGAAACTATATACTCCTTGCTTTCAAGCACCTGTCTTAATATATCTGATAAAAGAAGAACTATTTTAGATGTATCCGTCTTAGCCTTATGCTCTGCCATATCATACATATTAACAAGCGTTAGTGCATTAAAAATAAAATGCGGATTAATCTGCTCCTGAAGCGCTAAAATCTGTGTACTGCGCAAAGCCGAAAGCTTGTCTGCAAGCTGCTGTTCAATCTCACTGTAATTTGATTTTAAAGATATTATATTTTTGATTATATACTCATATTCCGTTCCGCTTTTTTTATTTATATAATACGTTCCTTCAAGGGCATTCATAATTCCGAAAATAGATTTATAAAAATTATTACTCAGCCTGAATGATACGAATAAAGCTGCAAAAATTACAAAAACAAACATGTATATTATAAAATTAAAAGCCGGATTACCAAACTCAACGAAACCCTTCTTTGCATATGATACTGTAACAGTTATGCCCGTATCGTCACTCACATACGAAAAGGCCAGTTGCTTTTCATCCAAACTCTTTTCCATTGAATATATTATATCGCCGCGAACATCAGAAAGCGTAAGAGAGCTTATTGCCGAATCACTTCCTGTCAAACGCTCGCTAAAGTCGGACGCTAAAAAATTATATACTATTATTCCGTCAGCCACATTTGCGGATGAGCGTATATTTCTGCACACCGTCACGTAACTTTCGCCGTTAAATTCTCTCCGGACAATATAATCAATTCCGCCCTTTTCATGATAAATATCGAGCCAGCCGGTATCTGTATACTTTTCAAGATAATTTGACCCGTTTGTTGAAAGAACGTATCGGTTATTTACTATGTATAACTGAACCGAATCTAATAGCAGTATATCCGTTTTCGCCTGTAAAAGAGCGTTAATAACCTCAGAAACATCAAACGAGTATTTAATTCCCGTATTTTTATAATCTCTGTATAAAAATGAAAGTATCTTTTCATTTGATGCTATTTTCGTATAATTCGCCGATATAGAATTTATAACAGCATCCACCGAATATGAAATTTTTTCTGTTTCATTTTTATAGTATTGTTCAACTGTTTTATTCGTTTCTGCATAGTATTTATACGAAGAAAATACCGCTATAAGAGAAAGCGGCAAAGCAACAAACGCCGCTATAAAGAAAAAGTTTTTAAAATATGCACTCTGCCATCTGTACTTTTGTATAATATTCCAAAACAGCTTATTATTCATTTTTCTCTCCCATAGGCAATTTATCTTCCGAATTTAATTCATTATGCATCCACGTATACTCCGACGGCGTAATTCCGACATTGTTTTTAAATATTCTGTGAAAATAATTTCTGTTTCCGAATCCTGCCATTTTCGCAACCTGTGCAACTGTATAACTGCCTTTCAATAACAAATTTTTAGCACATTCAAGCTTTTGGTTCAAAATATATTCCGATATATTCACTCCATGCTCTTTTTTAAAAATTCTCGACAAATGATACGGCGATATATAGAGCCGCTCCGAAATCTCAGGAAGCGAAGGATTTTCGGAAAAGTTTTCTTCAATGTATTTCTGAGCTCTTAAAACAATCTCTTTATTTGTAAGCTTAAACGACTGCCCTTGCAACGTAGTCGAATAATTTAAGTGAATATACTTCTTTATTTCTCCGAAATCAGCTATAATCTGTTTAACCTCTATGCTTGTATCAAGCATAAGACAGTCTTTTAAAAAGCCACCCACCTCATCCAGATATATCTCAATCCTTTCTCTGAAGTCAACCTCTTCATAACCGTCCCGGCCGATTACAAGTATCCTGAGCTGGTCAAACGAACTGCTTATCAATACGGCATGAAAATTTTGGTTCTGCATCAACTGCATAATTCTTACATACAATCTGTCAAGCCCGTAATACCAGGAATTACTGAGAACATTTAATAAATCAAAAATTTTAACGCATACAATCGCCGAAACACACTCCTGTAATTTCAGATCTATATCCTGAGTCTTGAAAATATCACAGAGCTGACTCATATTAATACTGTCTGAGGAAAAATCAAAAACAGCCTGTTGCAAGCTCCAGACAGCGAAAGAATCGTCATTAGAAACAATATCTGCCATTTGCAGATGATGCGCCTTTAAACGTTCAAGAAGATTTGTAAGGCTGTCGTAGTCAATCGGTTTGGTAAGATAATCAAAAATCCCGAATTGAATCAACCTTTGTGCATACTCAAATTTCTGATGCGCAGTCAGAATTACAACCGATATATTACGATACCCCTCGCTCACTTCTTTCACAAAATCAAATCCGTCCATGCCCGGCATACAAATGTCTGAAAATATTACATCAACATGATTATTCTTAATATATTTCAATGCTTCTTCTGCTTTGGAAAAAGTTTCTGTAAGCTCAAATCCAAATAATTCCCAATCAATAATCTTGGGCAAAAGATTCAAAATTTGAAATTCATCGTCAACAGCAATTATTTTAAGCATTTTCTGCCTCCTGATATATAATATTCCGGATACCCCTATCTAAATAATATCAAAAAATATGAAAAAAGTCAATGTAAATATTTATTAAACTCAAAAATGAGCAACAAAAGATACAAAAAGCAAAATCCGACACTACACAACATAAAAACAAGGCTGCAGACAAACCGATAAAAAATCGTTTTGTCGCAACCTCCTGTTTTAGTTTGTCTTCACAGTTTCGGTTTTTGCATGCTTTGCCTTTTTCTTTGTTGTCATTGAATACAGTACAGGGATTACAATTAGTGTAAGCACCGTACCTACCGAAAGACCGCCTGTTAATACTACGGCGAGAGGACGCATCATTTCCGAACCTTCTGCCGTTGAAAGAACCATCGGCAGGAAGCCGAGGATTGTTGTAAGCGTTGTCATAAGTATCGGTCTTAGGCGTGTCTTTCCGGCACGCACAAGCATATCCGCTTCAGCGTCACGGCTATTCGCTTCATATTCGCCCGATTTTCTTAAGTCGTTTATAAACTCTATAAGAAGTATTGCGTTATTAACTATCATACCTGTAAGCATAAGAATACCGATACAGCCTACAACGCTTAACGGACTTCCGTCAAGCACAAGTGACAATACAACACCGATAACGGCAAGCGGGATAACGCTCATGATTATAAGCGGTTGCTTAAGATTTCCGAACTGTGCCGCCATTACCATATACATGAGTAATATACCGAGGAATATCGCACCTAAAAGTGAAAGCATAGCGTCCATCATTATCTCAAACGTACCTGACGACTGCTGTGATATTCCGTCCGGCATAGGTAAGCTCTCAAGCTTTTTCATAAATTCCGAGTTAACGCTTCCCATATCCGAACCGTATATTTTACCCGTAAGAGTTATAACACGTTTCTGGTCAACACGTGTAAGCGTTGTATATCCCTTTTCTATAGATACATCTGCAATATCATTTAAGGTAATCCACTGTCCCGTCGGAGCCTTCAGCCTTAAATTACGGAGCTTTGAATAGTCATCCATATAGTTATCGGGATATTTTACAACAACATCATATTCCTTTCCGTCCTCGGAATACTGCGTTGCCGTCTGACCGTCTATTGATGATTTTATAAGCTGTGATGCAGTTGCAACCGTCAGTCCGTAGTGCTGAGCACGGTTTTTATCTATATGAACACGAACTTCTGATTTTGTGTCACCAACCGATGTTGATACCTCTGTAATACCGTTTACGCCGGCGAGTATATCTGCCGCCTGATTCACGTATTCTTCCAAAGCCGCCGTATCATTGCCGACAAACTGAATTTCTATCGCATCCGATGAAGCGGACATATTGGTAGAGCTTGTTGCCTCAAGTGATATTTCAGCGCCCGCAATATCCGAAAGACTCTCTCTTACTGTCTCCATTATATCCTGAGTAGAGCCGTCTCTTTCTTTTTTATCCTTAAGAGTAACGGTTACCGATGCAGAATTAGAGCTTGAGCCGCCGAGCGACATACTTCCCGATCCCACAGATGAGAACACGCTTTCCACATTTTCATTACTTCTTATTATTTCCTCAATTTTTTCTGTAATTTCGTTTGTATCTTCAAGCTGTGTACCCTGAGGAGCTTCAACAGATACCGTAAACGCACCCTCATCGGAAGACGGCATAAGTGTCATACCGACCCTTCCGAGCGTAACAAGACTTATTATAAACAGCACAAGCATTGTAACAATAAGAGTTTTTCTGCGTTTTAAGCAAGCTCTGAGCGCCTTTTCATATATACTGTACAGAAAATTCAAAAACCTTTCAAACGGCGTAAATATAACGCCGATTTTCGAATTTTTCTCTCCGTCAATATTCTTGATTCCTGAGCTCAGCATCGGCACAAGCAAAAATGTTACGATTAACGATACTATCTGCGAGAATATGATAGTATAAGAAAGCTGCTTGAACATTACCGCCATTATATTATCAATAAACAGTATAGGCACATAAACTATACACGTTGTAAGAACTGATGCAACAACAGCTCCAACAACCTCTGCCGAGCCGTCAAGCCCGGCACTTATGCCGTCTTTTTTAAGCTCTGTTCTGTGGCGGAATATATTTTCAAGCACAACGACGGAGTTATCCACAAGCATACCCACACCGAGTGCAAGACCGCCAAGCGATACCACATTTAAAGACATATCGCTGAAATACATTACAATAAACGTTGTTATAACCGAAACAGGCATTGATATTCCGATTATAAGCGACGAACGTATGCTTGCAAGAAACAGAAGAAGTATTACTATCGCAAGAATACCACCCGTTACAGCGTTTGACGCAACAGAGCTTATGGCATTTTCTATGTAGCTTGCCTGTTCCATTGTAATGTTATATTTAACGTTCGGATTTTCAGCTTTTAACGTTTCAAGTGTTTTGATTATGCTGTTTACAACTTCAACCGTGTTTGCATCCGACTGCTGAGTTATTGAAACCGACAGCGAATCCTCACCATTGAGACGTGCATACGTGCTTCTTTCGGAATATGAATCAATAACATCGGCAACATCTGAAAGATATATAACCTGACCTTTTGTTGTAGTCATCGGTATTGTTTCTATATCATATATGTTTTCAATCTTACCCATCGTACGGATAGACATATCACGTCCGTTTCCTTTAATGCTTCCGCCCGGCATGTTTGTGTTACCTGATGCGAGCGCTCCTACAACCTGAGCAACGCTTACGTCATAACCGTAAACCTTTTCAGGATCAACAACAACCTGAATTTCTCTGTCCTGAGCGCCCGTTACAGTCACTCTTGCAACACCCGATACCGCCTCAAGTCTGTTCTGTACATTGTCATCAACATATTTCTTTGTTTGAGAAATATCATAGCCATCAACGCTGAAGCTCATCACAAATACAGGCATTGCGGAGGTGTCCATTTTAATTATCATAGGATCTTCGCAGCCCTCAGGCATATAAGCTTCTATCATGTCTATACTCTGCGACATGTCCTCTACCGCTTTATCAATATCAACGTCGTTATTAAACTGAACGACTACGACAGACATTCCCTCCGAAGACTGAGAAGTCATGGAGTCTACGCCGCTCACAGAGCTTACGGCGCCTTCTATATTTTTCGTTACCAGATTTTCTATTTCCTCCGGTGATACATTCGGATACTGAGTCATAACCAATGCTATGGGCATATTCATGTCCGGCATAAGCTCCATCGGAAGCATTGTTAAAGAATAAACGCCAATTACAACAAACATCAGCACCGCCATAACCACAGCAACCGGTTTTTTTATGGATAATTCATGCAGTTTCATAGTTAAAAAGGTCCTTTCAAAAATTAATCTTCAACAATTCTTACTTTGTTATTCTTTTCCGTAATGTAGTCCATTCCCTTTACAACTATTTTATCGCCCTCGTTTATACCGCTTATAACCTCGGTAAGCGTTCCGTTTGTAACGCCCTCTGTAATCGTCCGTTTTTCGGCAACAGCTCCGTCGGTTACATATACAAAACGCTCTTCTCCATCCTGCATAATTGATTTTGACGGAATACACAACACATCAGAAACAGCGGCAGTCTGAAGCGTTATATCCGCAAACATACCTGCCTTTAAGATGTTATCCGCATTGGGGATATTTACCTTTACGGTAAACATTCCTGTCTGTGCATCCTTTACCTGATTTAAAAGGCTTATAGTTCCCTGCATATTCTCAGCACCCGCAGATTTTACCGTAACGAATGCCGGTGTACCTATCTGAAGCGATGATATAACAGATTCCGTAACATGAACCTCTCCGTCAACGCTGTTTGTATTATGTATTGTAACGGCGGTCATACCGGCCGATACCATCTGACCGACAGTTACGGTCTTTGAAGAAACAAACCCCGATATAGGTGCTGTTACCGTTGCGTTATTCAGTGCATTTCTTGCAAGACTAAGTGCTGCCGAGGCTGATTCTAAGCCTGCCGCAGCAGATTTTGTGCTTGCGTTATTTGTTACATTAACAGTAAGGTCATAAGATTCCTGTGCATTTTTGAGTGCAAGCTCTGCACTGTCGAGGCTTGCTCTTGCGTTTATATTCACAGTCTTTAAATTTTCTTCAGCCTGTTGCATTGCGGCTTTTGAATTTTCAAGTGCGAGCTTCTGATTTGACTCTAATGTTTCATATGCGGCCTGTGCGTTTTCATATCCCGACTTTGCCGCATCAAGTGCCGTTTGTGTAGCTCCGCCGGCCTCAAAAAGAGATTTTGTGTTATTGTAGTTTGTTTCAGCAGTTGAAAGTGCATTTTTTGCGGAAACAAGATTATTTTCATAGTTTTGCTGTGCCGCTTCATAAGCGTCCTTCGCATTTTCAAACGCTGTTTCGGCAACCTTTACAGTGGAATTATTATCATAAAGCTGTTTTTGTCTGTCATAGTTGTCCTGAGCATTTTTAAGCGCCTGTTCAACCTGCATTGTTGTTTGCTTTGTGGTTGAATTTTTTGTATTGTCATACCCTACTTTTGCGGAATTATATGAAGCCTGTGCCTGATTATACTGGAGCTTTAAATCTGTATCGTCTATTTTAAACAACACATCCCCGGCATTAACATACTGACCATCCTCAACATAAACGCCCACTACCTTTCCGCTTACCTTCGGCGAAACAGCAACGGATTCGGAAGCCTTTATCTCACCGGTGTAGGTAACCATGTTCGATATATCGCCGGGAGCCGCGTCATAAACCGTAACATTTATTGAAGCAGCATCAACCGGCGCAGTGTCCTGCTCCTTCTTTCCGCATCCGGCGGATAAAGCAATAAGCGATACAATAAGTATTGAAGATATAATTTTTTTCATGTCTTTTACCATGCCTTTCATTTATTAATATGTATACGTTGCTCTGTAATCTCTCACAGATGTCCATGAACTGAGCTTTGCATCCTCTAATGAGCTTTCCACCTGATACACGTTATTTGTATACGAAACATAATCCGTTGCGGTAATCTGTCCCATGTCATACTGAATTTTTGCTATTTCAGCAAGATTTTTCACGTATTCAAGATTATCCTCTAAGTAGCTTAAGGTCTCAAAAGCTGTAAGCATATTATTATAAAGACTCTTTATCTGAAGCTCAACGCCGTTTTTATTCTTTATATAGTCGTTTTCAGCACGCTCCATAATGGCTTTTTCTATGTAATAATCAAGCTGTGAGGATGTATACCACTGCATTGAAAGATTATATTTTTCTTTTGCATTGTTATATACATCAGTAAGATTTAATATATTCACGTGATTCTCAGCCTTTTGTATTGCCTCCGGAGGAGTTACCGGATCAGCTTCTCCGACTTCGAGTGTTCCGATAATATTTAATTGTTCTTCATAAGGATAAGACATTGCGTTTTTAAGTGCATCCATCGCCAGCTCTCTTCCGCGTTCAAGAGCATTTAATGTGTTTTGTGCCTGTTTAACGTTCATTTCAAATGTTTTTAAATCTATCTTTGTTATCTGTCCCTGTGAAAATTTAAGCTCCGCCTGAGCTTTCTGCTCCTGTGCAGTTTCAAGGTTTCTTTTTGCGTTCTCTGCTTTTTGAACTGTGCCTATGTATGAATAAAAGCTCTGATATACACTGCTCTCGAGATTATATTTTGCGGTTTCATAGCTTCTCTGGGCTATTCTTAACTGCATCTCGGCAGTATTTAACATATATCCGTTTTTGTAAAGACTTGCGGCAAGTCCCGTAGAAACCGTAAACTCCACCCCCGACATTTTATTATATTGGCTTTTGTTTATCTTCTCTTGTGTAACTGTGTATTTCGCCTTTGTAATATCTGTCTGAAGTGCTTTTAAATTATAGTCATGCTCTAAAGCATAAGCAACCGCCTCTTCCGGGGTAAATGTATTTACCTCAGCATATGCCGGCAACAAACAAGCCGAAAAGCAAATAATTATTGAAAGTAAGCTTGCGATTTTTTTCATGTTAATCCTCCGTTCCGCCGTTTCCCGACGTCAAAAATAGTCCTCATTGTATATTATAACACCGGTTAAATTAATAGTCAATACGAATTTTTTAAATAATTTGTAAACAATAACCAATCTATATTTTAATATTTTGTAAACATCAACTAAAGTTACAGAAAAATCCGTTATATCATCTTACCATGATATAACGGATTTTCCTATTGCATATGCATGAAATACCAAAAAGCATTTACCGGTATTTCTTAATATTTAAGTACTTATGACTACATTATACAACAAAATATATAATTTTTCAATAGTCCGTTGAAATGTTTATATCTACTTCTTTTAAATAAATCCCCAAAACGCCTGTAAAAATGCGGTTTACAGAAATTTTTTTCAATTAAAGTAGAATTGCTCATTATTGATACATATTTTGTGAATTATACCAAAAATACAGCTGTAAACATTAAATTAATTTTTAAAATCAAAACATTTATGTATTAAAAGTATTGCAATTTAAGCGATAATGATGTATAATACCTTAGGAAATGAACTTACTGAGAGGTAAAATCTTATGAATATACATAAAAATTATTCAGCTACACGAAAAGCGTGTTATATAGGATACGTTACTCAGGCAATAATAATAAATTTTGTGCCGCTGTTGTTTGTTATGTTCAACACTCATTATAATATATCACTGTCAGGCATAAGTTTGATTATAGCTGTAACGTTTATCGTTCAGTTATTTGTGGATTTGCTCTCGGCAAAATTCATCGACTGCACCGGATACAGAAAGTTCGCCATAACAGCGCACGTCTTTGCTGCAGCAGGGCTTATGCTCCTGTGCGTGCTTCCGTCTGTTATACCCAATACCTTTATTGCCATTTTGCTTGCCTGTATTGTATATTCTTCGGGAAGCGGTCTTATAGAGGTAATCATAAGTCCGATTGTCGAGTCGTGTCCGTCTGACAACGATGCCGCCGATATGAGCCTGCTCCATTCCTTTTATTGTTGGGGCGCAGCATTCGTAATAATTGCAACAACCGTATTCTTTAAGCTGTTCGGGCTTGAAAGCTGGAAAATAATAACATTTATATGGTCGCTTATACCTATTGCAAATATATTTTTGTTTTTATTAGTGCCTATCGCAAACGAAAATACAAAAGAACAGGGAACAGGTATTGCCGGGCTTTGTAAATCAGGCATTTTCTGGATATTTATGCTCCTTATGCTCTGTGGCGGAGCCTCAGAGCTTGCGATGAGCCAATGGGCATCCGCATTTGCAGAAACAGGTCTTGGAGTGTCTAAAGCTTCAGGCGATATTGCCGGGCCGTTTATGTTTGCCATTGCTATGGGAACAGGGCGTCTGCTCCACGCAAAACTGAGTGACCGTGTAGACATAACTGTCTATATGTCGGTATGTGCGGCAGTATGTATCATCGCATACATGGTTGCAACTCTATGTCCCGTATCAATTATAGCACTGTCAGGCTGTGCAGTATGCGGCATATCCGCAGGTGTTTTCTGGCCGGGTATTTTCAGCCTGTCAGCCGGAACAATAAAAAACGGCGGAACAGCCCTCTTCGCCCTCCTTGCACTCGGCGGAGATATGGGGTGTACGTTAGGACCCGCTGTCGTAGGTATTATATCAGAGCATTTCGGAAACGACCTCAGAAAAGGACTGCTCGTGGCAGTAATTTTCCCGACCATCCTCCTGATTGGTCTTTTAATACATAAAAATCATAAAAATTAATAAAAGGAGACAATTTTAATGAACAATGCAGAATTTTTTAAAAAAGCGGGTTACGGAATGATGATGCATTTCGGACTTTATTCACTTCTCGGCGGCGAATATAAAGGAAAGTTCGGAAGCGACTATGCTGAGTGGGTCGGCTCACACTTTGCCATACCAAACAAAGAGTATGAGCGACTTGCCGAAGTTTTTAACCCCATTTACTTTGACGCAGACGAAATCATAAAACTTGCCAAAGACTGCGGCATGAAATACTTTGTTGTGACAACAAAGCATCATGACGGCTTTGCACTTTTCCACTCAAAGGTCGACAAATACAATGTAGTGGATGCAACACCGTTCGGACGTGATATAATAGGTGAGTTTGCATCTGCGTGCAGGCGTCACGATATAAAGCTCGGGTTCTACTATTCACAGGACCTCGACTGGCACGAAAAACACGGTGGCGGTTATCTGTCAAACGATATGAAATGTGCCGGCGTTTCATGGGATAACAGCTGGGATTTCCCAAACCCTGAAGAAAAAGACTTTTCTATATGCTTTGAAAACAAAATCCTTCCGCAGATAGAAGAAATAATGTCAAATTACGGAGACATATTCCTTGTATGGTTTGATGTCCCCATGACTATCAATGCCGGACAAAGCAAGCGTATTTATGAAACCGTAAAACGTCTTCAGCCGGACTGTCTGATAAATTCACGTCTCGGCAACGGAGTGTATGACTATGTTTCTTTAGGCGACAACGAAATTCCCGAAAGCAAAGAAGAATGGGAAAGGCTCTCGAAGGTTGATCCCGATAAGATAGACTATCAGCATATCTGCGGATTTAAACCGAGTAAGCTCGGTCTTTACGAATCCGCCTGCACATTAAACAAGTCCTGGGGCTTTTCATACAGAGACCATAACTGGATTTCTCCCGATGTCCTCTATAAAAATAAAAAGCATCTTAACAGCCTCGGCATAAACTATCTGATAAACGTAGGCCCGGACCACTTAGGAAGAATACCCGGACCATCTGTTGATATTTTAAGAAAAGTAGCCGAAATGGAAAATTAATATTCATTTCAAATTTATTTAAAAAAGTTCACAAACAGGTTGAATTTTTTTAAATAAAGCTTTACAATGACATCATACGCAGTTCATAAACATATGTTATTATATATGTAAAAGAGACGAAGCTAAGGTCTCACCGACATTTTATAAAATGTCGGATATACATATACGGAAAACGCGCCCGACACGGCTGCGTCTGAGTATTACGGAGAAGTCGCTTAAAAAACGTTTAAACGGTTTCTCCGCTCAGCAAATACACAATCCGGTTTTGTCCGGTTTATATAAATATAAATTTCTTCATAAAATTCCCTTTTTTGTATCGTTTTTAAAAGAGTGAAAAAGCAATCGCCCGTATTTTCCGGGCGATTGTCTTTTTTTCGCACAAATTATAGTTTATCTGCGTGTTTGCAGTAGGTTTTCGGTGTCGCTTTGCTTGCCTCCCTTGCCTAACACCCCAGGGTGGCTTCTCTTGACAAAGTCAATTCACCTTCAGGGAGGGGGACCGCTTGCGGTGGAGGGATATT
>JAZTZP010000096.1:0-13021 GCA_045637525.1 Clostridia bacterium
GGCATGAGACCTTTTTTTCTCCGGCACACTTATATTTTCTGCATCATCTGTATTATCCGCTGCCGGTGTGTCAAGATAATCCTCAAGATTTGACTTAACTACCGAAACGTGCGGGCCATATATTATCTGAATACCGTTTCCTTTTCTTATAACCCCGGAAGCTCCGCTCTGACGCAGCGGCTCATCCTTCACAATCTGCGGATTTTTAACTGTTATACGAAGACGTGTTGCACAGCAGTCTATATCAGAAATATTATCCTTTCCTCCAAGGCCTTTGAGTATCAAAGCACTTGTATTGTCGTTTGACTTCCCGGCTTTTCTTGCTTCTACATCCTTTCTTGTATAAAGCTTTGTTTCCTCGTCGTCCGCCTCACGCCCCGGAGTTTTATAGTTGAACTTCCTTATCATAAAGCTGAAAACAAGATAGTATACAACAGCATATACAAGTCCGACTATAACAATCCATATCCAGTTTGTTTTCGCATTACCCTGTAAAATTCCAAACAGCGTAAGGTCGATGATACCTCCCGAAAACGTCATGCCGACACCGACATTAAAGATATGCATAAGCATATACGAAAGTCCTGCAAGCACACAGTGAACGGCATACATAATCGGTGCAACAAACAAGAAAGTAAACTCAATAGGCTCCGTAATACCCGTAAGCATGGCAGTTAATGCGGCAGAAATAAGAAGTCCTCCCACAACCTTTCTCTTTGACGGACGTGCAGCTCTGTACATGGCATACGCAGCTGCCGGAAGACCGAATATCATGAACGGGAATTTACCCGACATAAATCTTGTTGCCGATACCGCAAACTGTGTTGTTGATTTAGAAGCAAGCTGTGCAAAGAAAATATTCTGAGCTCCCTGAACAAGGTTTCCGTCAATAACCATCGAACCGCCCACTTCTGTCTGCCAGAACGGCATATAGAACACGTGATGAAGTCCGAACGGAATAAGTGCCCGTTCTATAATTCCGTAAATCCACGTTCCGACATAGCCCGATGCAAGCACAATGCTTCCGAGAGCAGCAATAAGTCTTTGAACAACAGGCCATACAAAAAACATTATAATTCCGACGCCTAAATATACAATACTGCTTATTATCGGCACAAATCTTGTACCGCCGAAAAACGCAAGCACCTGCGGAAGCTCTATTGTATAGAACCTGTTATGAAGTGCCGCAACCCCTAAGCCTACTATGATACCGCCGAAAACACCCATTTGCAGTGTTGTTATACCGAGTGCCGTAGTTGTTGAGTTGGTTGCCATCGCCTCCACACCGCCTCTTGCATTTATAAGTGCACTTATTGCGGTGTTCATAATAATATACGCAACAGCTCCGGAAAGTGCGGCAACTTCTTTTTCTCTCTTTGCCATACCTATGGCAACACCCATAGCAAATAAAAGTGCAAGGTTGTCAAAAACAGCACTTCCTGTTTTGCTCATAATATCAAGAATGGTATATAAAATACCTCCCTCGTGAATAATGTTCGTAAGTCTGTACGTTTCAAGCGTGGTAACGTTTGTAAACGAGCTTCCTATTCCAAGTAAAAGCCCTGCAACAGGCAAAAGTGCAATAGGAAGCATGAAAGAACGTCCGACACGCTGTAAAACTCCGAAAACTTTATCTTTCATAAATTTATAACCTCCGTTTTGTAAACAACATCATTTATAATGATAAATATTTATGCTTTGTAAAATATATTCTTTCATTTATTTTTAAAAAATATACTTTCACTTTCAAAACGGAATATAAATTTCTCTTAAAAAACAAAAAAAGCCTTAAAAGGCCATATACAAAGCAAACGAATTTATTGTGAGTGGGCATTCTTTACGGAATGCCCACTCACAATAAATCCTTGCCGTTTATAAAAACCACCATGGATATATTCCACAAAAACAAAACAAAAATAAAATTAAATACCGAATATATTCGGCACAAACTTAATATTATTATATCCTATTTTATTAAATATGTCAATATTTTCTTGTATTTTAAAAAAATTTTGATTATTTTTGCACAACCCCTTAATATTTGTTTTGTCTATATTAGACAATCTGTGATTTGGTCTCAACAGTATTACTTTGATGTGACTGAGAAAATTTTTTGGAAATAACAGTTTCCTTTATATCCGAATAGTCGACTAAAACTATGTCCTTGCCAACACGTGTTATACATTCCCAGGGAATAACATAATCACGCCTCCCGGTAAAAATCTTTGCAAAAAAGCCACCGCCCGGAATTATGACCGACTCTATTTTGCCCGTATCTATGCATATATTCACATCACGCACAAACCCAAGCTTTTCAGCCGTACGGATATTTATAACCTCTTTACGCCTGAATTCGTCGGAATGAAACATAAAAAAACCTCCCAAAAAAACGCTTACCTCTTGACAACCGGCTGATTTTGTTATATTATATATATGTAAGATATTTTAAATTAATGAGAAACGGGCAAATAAATTTATGAAAATCGGAAACATCACTACAAAAAACAATTACTTTCTCGCACCAATGGCAGGCGTTACGGATAAAGCGTTCCGCTTAATCTGCTCCGACTTCGGAGCCGGGCTCACATACTCTGAAATGGTAAGTGCAAAAGGTCTTTTTTATAACGACCGCAAAACCGAAGAGCTTTTAGAAGGCTTTAACGGTGAATCTCCGTATGTGGTGCAAATTTTCGGGTCAGACCCTGAAATCATTGCAAAAACAGCCGCAAGAGCCGCCGCATATGGTGATATCCTTGACATAAACATGGGCTGTCCCACACCTAAAATCGTAAACAACGGCGACGGGAGTGCACTCATGAAGGACCTTGAGCTTATGGGGCGTGTAATGTATGCGGCAGCGGTTAATGCCGGCGTTCCGGTTACGGCAAAAATCCGTTCCGGCTGGGATGATAACAGTATAAACGCAGTCGAAGCAGCAAAGGTTCTGGAAAAAAACGGAGCCGCCGCAATAGCAGTTCACGGTCGCACAAGAGCTCAGTTCTATTCGGGAAAAGCTGATTGGGATATCATACGTCGCGTAAAAGAAGCCGTAAACATCCCCGTAATCGGAAACGGTGATATATCGGGCATAGACGACGCTTCCGAAATCATAAATAAAACCGGCTGTGATGCCGTAATGATAGGCAGAGCAGCAAGAGGCAATCCGTTTATATTTGAAGAACTTTCAAAAGGAACAGCTTCGGAATATGACGAGAAATCCGTTATTTCAACCGCAATACGTCATATAAAGCTTATTGCCGGAGAAAAAGGCGAATACAGAGCAGTACGTGAAGCTCGAAAGCATATTGCATGGTATATAAAGGGTATGAAAAACAGTTCTGCAGTTAAATGTGAAGTGTTTAAATGTACGGATTTTGATGCAATGATTAAATTGCTCGACAATTTTGTGAAATAACTATAAAACTGAAAATATGTATCGAAAAGTTTTGTAGAAAAAAACTCTTGAAAAAAAGTGTTTTTTTTGGTATTATATATATAATACCTTAAAATAGCTGTAAAAACCAAAAGTTTTTGCAGATTCGCAATTAAAATTACAATTCTGAAAGGAGATTATTTACTATGGACGACAAATTCGCAAAAGAGGGTCTTACCTTCGATGATGTGCTTCTACTCCCTCAGGCATCGGATTTTACACCGAACGAGGTTATATTGGAGACTCATATTACAAAGGGTATAAAGCTTAATATACCATTCATGACCTCCGCTATGGATACGGTTACCGAATCCGGCATGGCTATCGCTATGGCAAGAGAGGGCGGAATAGGCATTATCCACAAAAACATGACAATTGAACAACAGGCAGCAGAGGTAGACCGTGTTAAGCGTTCTGAAAACGGCGTCATAAAAAATCCTTTCAGTCTGACACCCGAACATACAATAAAAGACGCAGACGACCTCATGGCTAAATACAAAATATCAGGCGTGCCTGTCTGCAACGAGGAAAATGTTTTAGTAGGTATCATAACAAACCGCGACCTGAAATTTGAAACAGATTTCAGCAAAAAAATAAAAGATTCAATGACTTCCGAAAACCTTGTTACAGCCCCGGAAGGAACAACGCTTGAAACAGCAAGAGGAATACTTTTAAAGCATAAAGTAGAAAAGCTCCCGATAGTTGATGAAAATATGCATCTTAAAGGACTCATTACAATAAAAGACATAGAAAAAGCTGTTCAGTACCCGAACACTGCAAGAGATCAGTATGACAGACTCTTAGTCGGAGCGGCAATAGGTGTAACAGCTGATGCAATCGAGCGTGCAACAGCACTTTACAACGCAGGCGTAGACCTTCTCGTTCTCGACTCAGCGCACGGACATTCAAAGAATATCATAGACAAGCTTAAGGAAATTAAAGCAGCATTTCCAGATCTTCCGATTGTTGCAGGTAATATAGCAACAGGCGAAGCTGCCGAAGCTCTCATCGAAGCCGGAGCTGATGCCGTTAAAGTAGGAATAGGACCGGGTTCAATATGTACAACACGTATAGTAGCAGGTATCGGCGCACCGCAGATAACAGCAGTATATGATGTAAGTCAGGTTGCAAAGAAATACGGCATACCGGTAATCGCAGACGGCGGTATCAAGTATTCGGGAGATATTCCAAAGGCAATAGCTGCCGGAGCAGACGTTGTAATGATGGGAAGCCTGCTCGCAGGCTGTGACGAAGCCCCGGGTGAATTTGAAATATACCAGGGCAGACGTTTTAAATCTTACAGAGGAATGGGCTCACTTGCAGCAATGGAAAAGGGCAGTAAGGACAGATATTTCCAGACAGGCTCTAAAAAGCTTGTTCCGGAAGGCGTTGAAGGACGTGTTCCTTACAAAGGACCTTTATCAGATACCGTATTCCAGCTTCTCGGCGGCCTCCGTTCAGGTATGGGCTACTGCGGAACAAGAACAATTCCTGAGCTTAAAGAAAACGGTAAATTCGTACGTATAACAGGTGCAGGCTTAAGAGAAAGCCATCCGCATGACATCTACATCACAAAAGAAGCACCAAACTACAGCTACAATAACCAGGGATAAATAAATACATATAAACGGGCTGTTAAAAAAGCCCCCAAAACCAACAAGGATCTAAACAAAAAGTGGTGGCAAACAGGTAAAACCTGTTTGCCACCGGCTTTTTTATCTTTTATGAAATTGCACGAAAAAGCATGCTATCCTGCTTTTTATTATCCAATTTTTCTATATACCGGAATAGTCTCAGTAGCTACTGTCATGTACCCGCATTCAACAGGCTCATTTGTCCAATAATCCACCCATTTCCCCTCAGGTATATACACCGTTCTTTCTGTTGTACCCGCAATTATCGGTGCTACCATTAAGCTGTCACAGAATAAATACTGGTCGTCTATATTATACGTTTCCTTATCATTTGTATAATCGGAAACAAGTGCACGTATAGGTGCCTTACCTGTATTTTTATAATTAACAAACGCCTCTTTAAGCATCGGCACAAGCTTAGCACGCTCTTTTAACAGTGCAACAGCCTCTTCTTCGCAGTCGAACTCCTTCCACGGTGCTTCCTCTAAATACCATGCGTTTACAAGACATTGAACGCTGAATACTACCGATTGCAACCGTCTTAAAAATTCCTCTCTCGACTTCGCTCCTCTTACCTCAGGAGTCCAGAGTATTCCGGAAAATCCTGAATTTACCGCTCCTCTAATAAAATCCTTATGGTCATAAAGGTCGCTGTATAAAACAAACGGATAGCTTGCAGATAATGCACCTGCGTTTCTCACCTCAGACAGAGTCGGTGTGTCTCCCAAAGCCTTTAAAATCGCCTGCATATAAAGCACGCCGAACATACTGTGATACTGTTCCCCATCCATTCCCGACGGGAACTCCGTACAGTTCGGGAAGCTCCAGTCATGAACAAAGTCAGAGTTGTCGCACTCATCAAGCTTAAATCCGTCTATACCCTTCTCTACAAGGTATTCCCTGTGATGACGTGCAAATATCTCTTGTGCCTCTTCCATTCCGAAGTCAGGTATAATACCCTTCCACACCTCATAATCACCGCTTAAATCGTGAAGCTCTTTATATATCGGTGAGCTTGAATTTACAAAAGCGTGCTCCCAGAGATTTATATGGAAGTTGTTATCCCTAAGATATTTTATAACCTCTTCATAGTTCGGAAAACGCTCATCATCCCAAAGATACGAACATGAATAGCTGTTCGTCTGCCAACCGGGCTCAAGTCCCATTATATCACACGGGATGTCATTCTCACGGAAATACTTCGCCATTTTTATAACATCATCCCCGGTGTATTTTGCGTAACAGCGGTATAAAACACCAAGTCCCCATTCAGGAACATCACATCCGCCGCCCGAGAACATATTATACTGTGATACAATGTCAGTAATTGTGTCACCCTCAAAAATATAAACGTCTATTCCCTTTGCTATCGGTATTTCAACACTCATAACAGTAGTTTCACGAAGACCGCATTTTTTATATAAATCCTCCGCAGTTGCAATTATTGTGTTGTCCGGTTGGGCAGGACGGTTTTTATTTTTACCGTAACCGCAATGAACCTCAATATATCTTGCAGTATCAAAATACATACCATAGCCGTTCGTTGTTACAAAAAACGGAACCGGCGCATGAGAATCGCCCGTATTTGCAACCGGGTCTGAATTTACTCTTAAGTGAAGCTTATGGTTTTTATGGTTAAAACCCTTTAACTGAAGTCCGAAACCATAAACCTGTTCCTCATATTCTAAAGGAAACTCCAAAACGCATCCTCTTGCTGTTTCACGGAATTTGAATTTACTTGTATCATATTTAATATCTGTCTCTTTATAGTTCAGCCCTTTACAATAATTTGACGGGACAATTTTTTCCGGTGTTCCGAAAGTTATTTTTTTCATATGTGTTGTCCTTTCTGCAATATTATTTTACATATTTCCATTCTACCATATCGCCGTCCGAGAGCTTATAGTCCGAAGCACCAACGTTTATATTTTCTCCGTTTACGGTATATACCCAGCCCGATTTGCCTCCGAAATCAAACTGATATAAGTTCCCGATAGCCTTTATATATCCGCCTCCTGCCGAAGACTTAGCCTCATAATCAAAGTGTATCTTTTGCTCCTTCAATATCCGTAGCAACACATCCGATACCGTTTCACCCTCATTAAATCCGGCAGAAGTTTTTTCAAGAATAATTCCGTCGGGCGGAACAATCTCTGCCTTTGCATTTTTTTCGTCAACAGGTATAATATCCTTGCATACAATTGAAATCGTACACTCATATTTATATTTTCCCGTTCGTGCCGCCGGCGTTTCGGTAGCCACTTCTGTTGCTTCCGGTGCCGCTTCCGACACCTGCTCCGTCACCGGAGTAGGTGAAATGTGTGAATTTTCACTAAACACAATATCATGCGTAGACCGGGGAGTTGACGTAGGCTCAGGCCCGGGAGTTTTTGCCGTCTCTTTCAAGCGACGGCTTTCTCTCATAACAACCGACGGTGCTTTCTCGGTAGGCTCCGCCTCCGTAATCTCCACCGGCATCTCATTTATAACAACAGTTGCAGCCGGACGGCTACAGTATCTTACAACAAGTACTATAACCGCCACAACCGCCAACACACCTAAACCTATGCCGCATATTTTTAAATATTTTTTTAAAAAGTCTGACATATTAATATTCCTTATTCATATCTGCCCGGCCTTCATTTATTGTTGGTCACTTACAACCGCAAGCATCTTAGCCGTTTCCGCACGTGTAATATTATCACGCGGAGCAAATATTCCGTCGCCTCTTCCGTTTATTATTCCGGCACGTTGTATTATGCCTATCGCATCTCTTGCATAATCTGCAAACTCGCCCGCATCAGTAAATTCTATTTCGTCTGCCGTATGTGACAACTCAATTCCTGCAAATGTAACAAATCTTGAAAGCATTACCGTAAACTGTTCTCTTGTTATCGGTGAAAGCGGAGCGAATTCCGTCTCACTCATACCGGCAACTATACCGTTGTCAGCCGCCCAGCCAATAGCCTGATTAAACCAGTCGCCATCTGCCACATCCGCAAATTTACCGCTTGCATTATGCGATGAAACATCAGCCCCCGCCATACGTGACAGAAGAACTACACATTCCGCACGTGTAAGCTGTGCCTGAGGGTCAAATGTATTTTCAGTACGTCCTGTAATGATTTTCTTTTCATAAAGCTTGTATATGTAATCCTTAGCCCAATGATCCGTTATATCCGTAAATATTTCCTGCTCAGCCGGTGTCTGTACATCCGCATCACTTTGTGTTGTATTATTCTCGGTGGTATTGTTCTGTGTAGCATTGTTCTGTGTTATTACAGAGCCACCGCCCGGACTGCCCCCCGGACTGCCCCCCGGATTGCTGCCTACCGGATAATAACTTGTTCCCGGTCTCTTGGTACCCGGCTCTTCAAGACTCTTAAGATCGCTTACCGCTGAGTTTACATTTCTTTGTGTTGAAGTCGGTCTCTGTGCTGTTATAAGTGCAGAATTGTAGTCATTTTTATTTGAAGTTATATTCATATATGCATTAAAATTACTGTATGCCTTTACCGTGGCAATCATCATCGTAAGCTCATCCTTGTCGGCAAGGTCATAAAGCTTTTCGGCTCCGTCCGTATCATTTATTGAATAAATATCCGCACCGCCTGCCAACGAGAACTGGAATCTTATAATATCGCCGGTTTTTACGATGTAATCAGATGCCGGTGTATCAATAAGCTCACCGTTTACGGTATACACCCATCCGCTTTGATCTGAATAATCAAACTGACTTAAATAATCATAATCATCACGGTTCTCCGTTATTGTTATACCCTCTGCCGTCTTTATAAACTCAGGAATATCAACATTTGTACCACTGCTCTTAATAGCAGATACATAAAAATCTGAAGTAAGCGAGCCTTCGTATATCATGTCACCCTTTACGATCGTGTTAAGCACCTGTGCCGCGGTTGAATACTTGCTTACGCTAAGCTCCTGAGGCTCTGCCACATATCCCTGACCGATATTGAATTTTTCTACTGATATATATACCGTAATACGGCGGTCATTTCTGCATGAAACGCTGAACAATCCGTCTATTGCCGCAGAAAGAAGCAGGTTTATATCAGCCGTATTTTCCGCCTCCTCTATATCTGCTACTGCCTCTTCATACACATCTTCAAGGTCGTTATAGTTTCCGTCTGAATAATCGCTCTTCTGGAATATCGAGAATTTATCCTCAAGCTTTTTAAGTGCCTCTGCCCTTGCCTCTTCTAAGCTTTCATCAGCATCTGCCAGACAAACGGCAAACAAATATCCCGAATCATTTCTGTAATAAAGATTTCCGTCATTATCAAAGGTTATGTTTGATAAACAATACTGCCGATGCTCCGGCACGAAAAAGTCAGCACCCGAAGCCGTTACACCGTCGTCGGTCTTTTCAACCGTTATACGGTATATTCCACCCGGTTCACTGTTATATGTAGTATATACAAATACACCGCCGTTTGTTGAAATAACAGCATCTTCCTGCGGATATCCGGGCATAACAACCTCTTCCGCAATTGTATTTTCCTCTAAGTCTATTATAGCCATAACACTCTCAGTATCACGCTTCACTCCCACATACGCAAGATAATCATAAACTGCCGGTGTGCTTGTTGCAGAACCTGAAAGCTCTATTGATATTACCTCGCCTATTCCTTCATCTGTGAGAGGCGCTCTGTGGAAATATCCGTCAATGGACGTAAAATATATGTCTCCATATGCATAAGATACAGATGATCTTACAGCTCCCGAAACGCTTACACTGTTTATCAGCTCACCTGTCTGTACATTATAAGCATAAACCGTACCGTTGTCGCTTCCAAACACTGCAGCTGTATCAGAAACATATGCTCCCGCTCCGTAAAAACCGCCTTCACATTCTGCTTTCCATGTGCTGTTCTTTGTTTCATCTCCCACTCTCGGGTCTTCATCCGTTACGTCAATACAGAAAAATTCACCCGATGACGAATCACCAAATAATACCGTACCGCCGTAAAGCTTACCGTTTTTGTATGTAAGCGGTGTTAAAACTTCACCCGAAAACTCCTCACTTATCCATAAGCTTTCAAGAGTTCCGGCATCAATCGCCTGAACCTTGCCGCCCGATACAGGCACAAAAATCATTCCGTCGCCGGCTATGAGCGTATTTAATCCGTAAAATGCAGCCTCACCTGAAAGCTCCTCACTCTCAGCCTCAACAGCTCCGTCTTCTGTGCTTCTCTTAACAACCCTGCTTCCCTCGATAAGGTATATGCTTCCATCTATGAAAACAGGATCTGTAACCGTCGGAACAAACTCCTCAGAAATCTGCTGTTCCCATTTAAGAGCTCCGTCAGCCGCAAGCCCCATGTCCGTTATACACATATTATATTCATCTTTACCGTATACAGAAAGAACTCCCACCTCATCAAGCTCTATTTCAAGAGTTTCGCCTAAAGTAACAGTCTCAACCTCTGATTCATAACCGTATCTTGATGCGGTATATGTATACTCCGTTCCGACAATCAATTCAGTGTCATCAACCGCTGTGCCCTCAGCGTCATAAAATTTAACAACTGCATCCGCCGGCGTTACATTAACAATACATAACTCACCGCCATCCACCGGCTCTGTAATTTCATCCGCCATCACAACCGACGACGAAAGCACAGATGCCGCAATAATCAATGAAAATAATTTTTTAATCTTCATACTCTGATACCTCTTTCTTTTTGAGATTTTTGTTTTTTCATACTCAGCAGCTTTATTAAAACCTGCCCGCTTCGATACAATCTGTAACTAATAATCATTATACCATGTTTATTCTTTTTTTGCAATATAATTTTTGTAAATTTTTCAGAAATATTTGGAGAATTTACTCTTTATTTAATTAAGTAACACATTTTTACTATCCGCATACTATATTATTACAGGAGGCGAAAACACCTTTTCACTCCGAAAACACAGAAAGGAGGCTTCTGTCATGGAGGATTGCGGATACAGAAACAACAACTGCGGTTTTGATACCGACATGGTTTTATGGGTACTCATTATTATCGTGATAGTTAGCTGCTGCAACGGCTAATCCATAAAAAAACGCAGACGCAGGCTTTTTTACAGCCTATGTCTGCGTAATTTTTTATTGTTCCGGAGTCTCGGCAGATACAGCCTCTGTTTCAGCCACAGCCTCTTCAGCAGGTGCAGCTTCTGTTTCAACCACAGCCTCTTCCGCCGGTGCAGCTTCTGCTTCTGCATTACCGGCTGCCGCTTCTTGTTCAGCCTGCATACGCTTTGTCTCTTCAAGCTGGAATTTAATCATCTGCGGTTCAACGTCCTTGAATTTTGAATCAAGTGTTACATCATCATTCCAACCGTTGTTTTTCTTAAATTCTTCAAAATTCTCCTCGGTTACTCCATAGTTTCTGAGTAAAACCTCGCCTTCAATTTCGCCCCATGTCATATCAGGAGTAACAGTATCATCAAGACCAAGCTGAGCCTTTATTTCATCAAAAGATATACCATACATCTGTGCATAGATTTCTCCCTTTATGAGTTTTTCCAATACGGTCATATCCGTTGTACCTTCAACGTCCTCAGGCATTCCGTACTGTGTCAAAAACTCAGATGCACGGTCTCCGGCAAGCATTTCAAGAGTAAGTCCCGACGGATAATAGAAGCTTCTGTTGTTATACTTTGAAGAGCTTAATTCTTTTGTAGTATAATCCTTCTTTTCAGGATCTGAATATCTTGCAATCTTCTGAAGTACCGATAAAGTCTGTTCGCTGTCAAGAACCTTATCACTTGCCGAAAATTCTTCGCTTCCGATACTGCCGTCAAAATTCAGCTTTACGCTATATGTGGAAACGGTATTTTCCTTGCGGTCAAATGTACATACCGTCTCAGCCTTAACTACAACTCCGTCTGCTGTCTTTTGTGCCGTCCAGCTTACAGCTGACTCATCAGCTGAATTGCCGATAAGCTTATTAAACAGATTCATTATTCCTGTTTCCTCTGCCTCTGCTTCGGTCTGAGCTTCCGGCTCCTTTTCAAAGAATGCATCAAAAGCATCCTCAAGTCTTACCGCCGGCGATTCTTCTGTTTCCTGTATCATCTTATCCTGTACAATGCCCATATATCTGCCTGTGTTTATGATGCCCACCTTTGCAAGCATTCCAAGGCTTCCGAAGAAATAGAATAATACTGCTATGGCTATAACTACAACCGCCGCAAGTACACCTATTTTCACGCCCTTAGGTACAGGCTTTCTTTCAGCTAACGGAGTAACTCCCTCCTGCCCGTCCATACCGTCCACAAACGCCGCAGCAGCATCTGTTACTTCCTCAGAAACAGCTTCTTCTGTTTCCGGGCTCTCATCATCAGCAACATCTGTTGCTTCTTCATAAACAACTTTTTCAACAGCATCAACAACTTCCGGTATCTCTTCTGTTCCGGTAACATCTACCGCTTCTTCAATTGCCTCACTTACCAAAGCCTCAGCTTCGGAAACCTCATGCAATTCTTCAGCATAATCTGTTTCTGTCACTTCTTCTGACTCTGCACCGCATTGAGCGCAAAATTTAACATCATCTTCATTTTCAAATCCGCATTGTCCGCATATTTTCATTATAAAAATCCTCCATTCTGCTAACCCCTTTATATGACATCATATAAAAAGGCGAGCGGTTTTAACATACCATTTTTATATTGTAACACAATTAAATACAAATTGCAATACTTTTTCTAATTATTTAACATTTTTTTCATATTTATAACACTGCTTTATAATCTTTAAATAACATAAATTATAGTTTATCTGTATGAATTTAAATTTTCAATAACTATAAAAAGCAATTAGCAATCGGTTTACATAAGCCTCCCTTGCCTAAAGGGAGGGGGACCGCTTGCGGTGGAGGGATTGTTCCTTAAATATGTTGATTTTCTTAGAAAACAATCCCTCAGTCGCTTTCAGCGACAGCTCCCT